>CP000782.1 GCA_000017645.1 Xanthobacter autotrophicus Py2 | reverse complement strand
CTCACCGGCATCGCAATCTGACGGACGCCCCCGCTTGAACCTTCAAGCCTTGCGCTATGGCCTGACCCACATCGGAATCGCCCCAATTGCCGTGAGTCATCAGGAAGAACCGCCCGAACGGAAGCCCGACTTCGCGGTCGATCGCCTTGATGCAGTCCATCAGGATGTGCACGGATGTGCCCTCCGTCGCGGTCAGGCGCTCGCGCGGCTCGCGGAGCGCCCTCGGAATGAAACCGATCTAGCGTTACGCCAGATACTCGTAATCATGCACGTCCAACGCCCAGCGGGCGAATACGCGCGACGTCGGGTCGTGTCCCTGGACGTGGTGTAGCTTGCCGGCGGTGGTCATCCGCGATCTTCGGTAGGGTCGGGTTTGCAGACGCAACCTGAACCAAGGACCGAAGATGACCGACGAGATGATGGCCCTGCGCGGGCTGATGGAAAAGAGCCCCGACGCCGATTTGCTGCGCGAGATGATCGGCTTCGCGGCGACGCGGCTGATGGAGCTGGAGGTGGGCGGGCTGACCGGGGCGGCGCACGGTGAGAAGAGCCCCGAGCGGCTGGCCCAGCGCAACGGCTACCGCGACCGTGACTGGGAGACGCGGGCCGGGACGGTGGAGCTGCGCATTCCCCGCCTGCGCAAGGGCAGCTACTTCCCCGGCTTCCTGGAGCCCCGGCGGTTGGCTGAAAAGGCCCTGACGGCGGTGATCCAGGAGGCCTACATCCAGGGGATCTCGACCCGCTCGGTGGATGACCTGGTCAAGGCGATGGGCATGAGCGGCATCTCCAAGAGCCAGGTCTCGCGGCTCTGCGAGGAGATCGACGAGCGGGTGCACACCTTCCTGGACCGGCCGATCGAGGGCGACTGGCCCTATGTCTGGGTCGACGCCACCTATCTGAAGGTCCGCCAGAACGGCCGCATCGTCTCGGTGGCGGTGATCATCGCCGTGGGCGTCAACACCGACGGCCGGCGCGAGGTGCTGGGCATGGACATCGGCGTCTCGGAGGCGGCGACGTTCTGGATCGAGTTCCTGCGCAAGCTGACCCGGCGCGGCCTGCGCGGCGTCAAGCTGGTGATCTCCGACGCCCACGAGGGCATCAAGGCGGCCGTGTCCCGCGTGCTCAGCGCCAGCTGGCAGCGCTGCCGCGTCCACTTCATGCGCAACGCCCTGGCCCATGCCGGCAAGACCCAGCGCCGGGTGGTCTCCGCCTTCGTCGGCACGGCCTTTGCCCAGGACGACGAGACCGCCGCCAAGGCGCAATGGCGTCAGGTCGCCGACCAGTTGCGGCCGCGGGTCCCCAAGCTCGCCGGCTTCATGGACCAGGCCGAGACCGATGTACTGGCCTACATGTCCTTCCCCAAGGAGCACCGAACCAAGCTGCACTCCAACAATCCCATCGAGCGGCTCAATGGCGAGATCAAGCGCCGCACCGAGATGGTCGGCATCTTCCCGAATGAACAGGCCATAATCCGGCTGGTCGGCGCCATCCTGCTCGAACAGAATGACGAATGGGCCGTTCAGCGCTCCCGCTACATGACGGTGGAATCCGTCGCCCAGCTGAGCGATGATCCCCTCGTCAGTCTGCACATCGGGGCAGCCTGACCAATCCGGCCCCGCCGGAGAGCGCGGTGATCACGCCGCCGCAGTTACACCACGGGTTGGGACACGACCCGACGTCGCAGCGCAGGAAGCTTCCCAGTCTTCAAAGAACCACAACTCGCGTGGCCCGTGGTCGAACAAGTCCGGCATCGCCGAAAGAAAAGGCGTCTCCCGGATACCGTCGGCCCGACCTCATGGATGACACGCTGCGCCATCTCCGGGCGACGCGCCTCGCGGGTAGCGCGCTCATGGTGCGCGCGACAAATAAGGAAACTGCGGACGTGAACCACAGCGCCGCCGGCGCGGTCATGCACGCGGTAGACTCGACCTGCGATCCGGCCGGCCGGGGAGGGGGCTTCCCGCAAAATCCAGGACGGCTCGAGAAGCTCTCCCGCGTCCGATAGCGGCCAGCACGGATCACCGATCGGAGCGGCCCGCCATTCCGTCTCGCGGCCGAGCGAAATCTGCACACCATCGGCTGGCCCGGGCCCTGTCGGCGCGAACACAAACGCGCTGGTGACGCGCCATGCGGTAATCTGCAGGCGGTCTCTTTTAGACGGCGTCACAGCGCTGCGACGTCGCCACGCCCCTTGACGAGTTCGTCCGTCATCCACGATTGCAGATCGCCGATCCGAGTGCCATCCAGCTGGATGACGCTGCGGGCGGCGCGCCAATCGTCATCATCGACCTGGGCGAGACTGAACTTAAAACCCGGGAACGCCCGGGTGAGGATAAGGCCCGGCCAGCGCGATTTCGAGCGATGCGACGTCGGGTAGTCGAATAGAGGCCCTCATCTCGATTGGCCGCCATCGGTCCAGGGATTGAATATTGACACACCGAGTGATGCAAAGTCCTTCCTGCTTACGCGGGCCTCCGCCATCGAATCTCCCCGGCGATTCGGCAGTCGCAGGGTCAATAGGCAGGATGCGACCAGCAAAGCGCTCTGGAAGATCCTGTGCAAGCCAATCGGCAAGCTGAGTTGGTGTTGAGCTGAACGTTCACCGGTCGAGGTGGCGTGGCTGATCACGGAGGTCGTGTCCCAACCCGTGGTGTAACTGCGGCGGCGTGATCACCGCGCTCTCCGGCGGGGCCGGATTGGTCAGGCTGCCCCGATGTGCAGACTGACGAGGGGATCATCGCTCAGCTGGGCGACGGATTCCACCGTCATGTAGCGGGAGCGCTGAACGGCCCATTCGTCATTCTGTTCGAGCAGGATGGCGCCGACCAGCCGGATTATGGCCTGTTCATTCGGGAAGATGCCGACCATCTCGGTGCGGCGCTTGATCTCGCCATTGAGCCGCTCGATGGGATTGTTGGAGTGCAGCTTGGTTCGGTGCTCCTTGGGGAAGGACATGTAGGCCAGTACATCGGTCTCGGCCTGGTCCATGAAGCCGGCGAGCTTGGGGACCCGCGGCCGCAACTGGTCGGCGACCTGACGCCATTGCGCCTTGGCGGCGGTCTCGTCGTCCTGGGCAAAGGCCGTGCCGACGAAGGCGGAGACCACCCGGCGCTGGGTCTTGCCGGCATGGGCCAGGGCGTTGCGCATGAAGTGGACGCGGCAGCGCTGCCAGCTGGCGCTGAGCACGCGGGACACGGCCGCCTTGATGCCCTCGTGGGCGTCGGAGATCACCAGCTTGACGCCGCGCAGGCCGCGCCGGGTCAGCTTGCGCAGGAACTCGATCCAGAACGTCGCCGCCTCCGAGACGCCGATGTCCATGCCCAGCACCTCGCGCCGGCCGTCGGTGTTGACGCCCACGGCGATGATCACCGCCACCGAGACGATGCGGCCGTTCTGGCGGACCTTCAGATAGGTGGCGTCGACCCAGACATAGGGCCAGTCGCCCTCGATCGGCCGGTCCAGGAAGGTGTGCACCCGCTCGTCGATCTCCTCGCAGAGCCGCGAGACCTGGCTCTTGGAGATGCCGCTCATGCCCATCGCCTTGACCAGGTCATCCACCGAGCGGGTCGAGATCCCCTGGATGTAGGCCTCCTGGATCACCGCCGTCAGGGCCTTTTCAGCCAACCGCCGGGGCTCCAGGAAGCCGGGGAAGTAGCTGCCCTTGCGCAGGCGGGGAATGCGCAGCTCCACCGTCCCGGCCCGCGTCTCCCAGTCACGGTCGCGGTAGCCGTTGCGCTGGGCCAGCCGCTCGGGGCTCTTCTCACCGTGCGCCGCCCCGGTCAGCCCGCCCACCTCCAGCTCCATCAGCCGCGTCGCCGCGAAGCCGATCATCTCGCGCAGCAAATCGGCGTCGGGGCTCTTTTCCATCAGCCCGCGCAGGGCCATCATCTCGTCGGTCATCTTCGGTCCTTGGTTCAGGTTGCGTCTGCAAACCCGACCCTACCGAAGATCGCGGATGACCACCGCCGGCAAGCTACACCACGTCCAGGGACACGACCATCACGGACGCGCTCGAGATCGAGATCGGCGTCCCGCAGCGGTGATGCCATCAGGAATTCGACCAGCGTGCCCCTGCGCGCCGTCTTGCGGGACCATTCCTCGGCCGAGACGCCGACGGCGCTCGGCTTGCCGTGCCGCGCAATGACCTGGGGATCGCGTTGCGCCCGCTCGATGACCTCGGACAGACGTGCTTTGGCATCGGTGACTGTCCAACTCTCAGATCGATCGGCGGCGGATTTCCTCGGCGCTGCCATGACCTCCCCCATGATGAGCACAGTGGCCACAACAACCATACTTTGCAGCCACTGCCATCCATTCCTCGGGCGCCGCTCTAAGCGGGAGCGGTACGGAGAGAGAAGGAGAGGAGAGGAGAGGAGAGGAGAGGAGAGGAGAGGCGTACGAGCCCTCTTTGTCCCGATGAACCTTACCCCCCGTCCCACCAACCATTGCCTACTCGCGATTCGGCCTGATCCGAATGAAGGCTGGATGACCTCAACCGGAGGCGCCATACTATCACAGTTACGGCAGTTTGAGATGATACCGACCGTCGACCGGAATTTTGCGCCGCTCCATCAACCGCCCTGTAGGCTGCGGAGCTTCTTGAAAATATCAGGTGCAATCTTGAATTCGCGCGCCTGCCCTCGCCCCAACGAGTTTTTAACCATTGCTTCCGTCAAGATTTTACGATTGACAAGCCGATCAATCGTCTCCGTGACACCACCGCGTGTTAGCGACGTCACCTCAATTATATTGGTTAACGTCAGGCGCTGATTGCCCTGATGCATATAATAGAGGACGCTCATCATTCCAATTTGCTTCAGGCGCGACTGAGGGGTCTCATCGTCGAGCGGATTATCGAGGATCAGCCGCAGAATAAGCGCCGAGAACGAGAGGCTGCGCCATTCGGCGTCAAGTGCTCTTGGCATCTGCTTAACTGCTCTGTATATGAGAGTTAACCGGGCATGAGATTGCGGCCGACAAGCCTTTCCGGGGTCGTTTCGGGAGGGTGGAAGGCATGAATTCCCCTACTGCCAGGGCGCTTTCCTGCGCATTCGTATTGCTGTCATCCTACTGCATTTCCAGCAGTAAAGCGCGCGCGGACGATTGGGGCTGTCAGGTTCTCCTTTGCCTTTCGAACCCGGGCGGTCCCATGCAGTTCGCCGAATGCGTCCCTCCCGTTCAGAGGCTTTGGAACGAACTCGCCAGGGGACGCCCCTTTCCAACCTGCAGTGGCGTCGGATTCCAGACCTCCAGGCCCGGATACGAACCGTATTCTTGCGAGACCGGCTACCGCCTGACCGCCCGGTTCGGCCCGCAAGGGCAAGAAGCGGCCTGTGTGTCGGCGACACGCCAGGTGGTCGACAGCAGCCAATGCACATCCGGCGCCGGAGCCGGCAGTGGCGCCGCACGCTGGGTGTCGGGCGGCGGACAGCATCGGTGCATGGCCTACGTGACAGCTCAGCCGAGCGCCCGAGCGCAACCTCATTTTGTCGATGTAATGATCGACGGTGCGGGCACCCAGCGGGTGTGGTTCTAGCTCATGCCCGTTGCCTTCGCCGATCTCGCGCAGACCTGCGCGCCGACCGTTCAGGTCGAGACCCTCTCGGCGGTCGTGAGCCTCGAAAGCGGTTTCGCGCCATTCGCCATCCGCATCAACAGCGGCACGCCCCTGCGCGACCCGCCGAACACCAAGGCAGAGGCCATCGAGCTGGCCACCACGTTTATCGCGCAACGCCAGGATGTCGATCTCGGTCTTGGCGGCATCAATGCCGACGATCTTGGCCGTCTCGAACTCACGGTCGCCGACGCATTCGACCCCTGCCTGAACCTCAAGGCGACCGCCCGACTGCTCGACCGCTATTACCGTGTGGCGATGGGCAGAGGTGTCAGCCCCGGGCAGGCGGCCACCATGATGCTGCAAGCCTATTACGGTCGCGGCGACGCCTCGGTTGGCGAGATGGTCGGCTACGACAAGCAGGTGCGTGACGAGGCAACGCGCCTCGCGCCCACGCTGGTTTCGCTGGCGATCAACCCAGCCAACACGTCCGCCTCGAAAGATCGCGTGGGGGAGGGACCCGCATCGGCACCGCCGGCTGCCGCGTCGCCCGGCCCCCGTCGCGATGCCAAGCCAGCGCCCTGGGATGTTTTTGCGACAGGGCGGACGTCCTCCGTTCTCGTCTTCCAGAACGAACAATCGGAGTGAGCCGAATGAGTGAAAAAGTGCGCGTGCGTCCAGCCCTAGCCATCATACTGATGGCTGGCGTCTTCGCGATCGGGATGGCCGAGCCGGCATTCGCCCAGGCGTCCGGCGGCATCGAGACAGTCCTTCAGAACATCGTCACCCTGCTCACGGGCAACGTCGCCAAGCTCCTCGCGACGATCGCCGTGATCGTCGTCGGTATCGCCTGGATGTTCGGTTATCTCGACCTGCGCAAGGCCGCCTATGTGGTGCTGGGCATCGGCATCATCTTCGGCGCCGCCCAGCTCGTCACGACGATCTCCGGCGGGTGACGGCCATGGCGAAGAGCGTGGCGCTTGAGGAGGACACGCTGTTCCTGGCCTGCACGCGGCCGGCCATGGTCGCCGGCGTGACGATGGAGGCCATGGGCATCAACGTCATCCTGACGACGATCCTCTATATCCTTGCGGGCTCGATCGCCTACGCCCTTGTCGGCTTCGTCTTCCATCTCGTCTTCAAGACGCTGGTGAAGCATGACCACAACATGTTTCGCGTCTTGATGGCGTGGATCGAAACTCGCGGCCGGTCGCGCAACGGGGCCTTCTGGGGCGGCACCACGCTGACCCCCCTCAAGCTCGTGAGGCGCTACGACGAAAGAGACCTTGGCCTTGCCTAACGTCGTCATTCTCAAAACCCGCGAGCTCGAGCCCGAGACCTTCATCCCGTATGTCCGTCACGTGGACGAGACGACGATCGCGCTCGATTCCCGGGCGCTGATGGTCATGATTGCCCTCGACGGCATATCGTTCGAGACGGCCGATCCGCTCGAACTCAACGGCCTTCATCGCGACCTCAACACGCTCTACCGCAACCTCGCGGACGAACGCCTCGCGCTTTGGACCCACATCCTCCGTCGTCGCGACAACGACTATCCCGAGGGAGCGTTTGCCAATCCCTTCTCCGCTGCCCTGAACGCGAAATATCGCGCCCGCATGGTAGAGGAGGATCTCTTCCGCAACGACCTCTATCTGACCCTGCTGTGGTATCCGACCCGCGATCCCGCTGAGAAGATCTCGAAGCTCCTGGGCCGCCTTCGCCGGGCGCGCCGCGGGAGCGTAGAGCTCGACGAGGAGGCGCTCAAGCAGTTGCGCGACAAGGTCACCGACGTGACGGCCGGCCTCAAGCGGTTCCAGCCACGTGTTCTTTCCCTCTACGAACACGATGGTCTTCTGTTTTCCGAGCCGAGTGAGGTCCTGCACCAGATCATCGGCGGCCGGCGGGAACGAGTGCCCCTCACGGAGGGGCGGGTTTCGTCAGCGATCTATTCCGACCGCGTCATCATCGGTCGCGAGACGGTGGAGATCCGCCATGAGGCTGAGACCCGGTATGCAGGGATCTTCAGCTTCAAGGAATATCCCGCCCGGACCAGGCCCGGCATGCTCGCTGGCGTCCTCACCACGCCGTTCGAGCTCATCCTGACGCAGTCCTTCGCGTTCGCCTCAAAGGCCGATGCCCGGACCATCCTGGGACGCAAGCAGAACCAGATGGTGAGCGCCGGCGACAAGGCGAATTCGCAGGTCGATGAGCTCGATGGCGCCCTGGACGAACTGGAATCCAATCGCTTCGTGCTGGGCGAGCATCACCTGACGCTGTCGGTCTTCGCCCCATCGGTGAAGGACCTCACCGACAATCTGGCGAAGGCACGCTCTCATCTGACCAACGGCGGTGCCGTCGTGGCACGCGAGGACCTTGGCCTCGAAGCCGCCTGGTGGGCGCAGCTGCCTGGCAATTTCCGCTACCGGGCCCGCTCTGGTGCGATCACCTCGCGCAACTTTGCCGCGCTGTCGCCATTTCACTCCTATCCGGTCGGCCGGAAGGACGGCAATGAATGGGGGCCGGCCGTCGCGATGCTCAAGACGGCCTCCGGCTCGCCGTTCTATTTCAACTTCCACCATGGCGATCTCGGCAACACCTTCGTGTGCGGCCCCTCTGGATCCGGCAAGACCGTTATCCTGAACTTCATGCTCTCGCAGCTCGAGAAGCACGATCCCCACATGGTGTTCTTCGACAAGGACCGTGGCGCCGATCTCTTCGTGCGGGCGGCGGGCGGCACGTATCTGCCTCTGAAGAATGGGACGCCAACCGGCTGCGCGCCGCTGAAGGGGCTTGAGCTCACACCGGAGAACAAGGTGTTCCTGGCGCAATGGATCGCCAAGCTCGTCGGCTCAAAGTCGCGCGAGCTTTCCGTGAGTGACCTGCGCGACATCGCCGGCGCCGTCGACGGCCTCGCGGACCTCCCGGTCCAGCGGCGCACCATCGGCGCGTTGCGCACCTTCCTCAACAACACCGACCCGGAGGGCATTGCCGCCCGGCTGCGGCGTTGGGAGAGGGGAGGGCCCCTCGGCTGGGTCTTCGACAACGAGACCGACGACATTGGCATCGGCGCCAAGTTCCTCGGCTACGACATGACGGATTTCCTCGACAATGAGGAGATCCGCACGCCGCTCATGGCCTACCTGTTCCACCGGGTGGAGCAGCTGATCGACGGCCGCCGCATCATCATCGTTATCGACGAGTTCTGGAAGGCGCTGCTGGACGAGGGATTTCGCGACCTCGCCCAGAACAAGCTCAAGACCATCCGGAAGCAGGGCGGCCTCATGCTCTTCGCGACGCAGAGCCCACGCGATGCGATCGCCTCGCCGATCGCCCACACCATCATCGAGCAGTGCCCGACCCAGATCTTCATGCCGAACCCGCGTGGCAGCCACGCCGATTACGTGGACGGCTTCAAGCTCACCGAGCGGGAATATCAGCTCATCGCGCGCGAGCTGTCCCCTGAAAGCCGCCGCTTCATTGTCAAGCAGGGGCACAACAGCGTCGTCGCCGAGCTGAACCTCGCTGGCTTCGACGACGAGCTCGCCGTCCTCTCCGGCCGCACCGCCAATGTCGAGCTGGCCGACGCGATCCGTGCGGAGGTCGGCAGCGGTCAGGAGGACTGGCTCCCCCTATTCCAACAAAGAAGGAGTCCCGGCTGATGGCAAAGCGAACCATGCTGTTGGCGGCCGCAGCCGCGCTCTGCATCTTCGTGGGAGCGGCCAACGCCCAAGGCATTCCGGTGATCGACCAAGCAGCCCTCGCCAAGCAGCTGGAGAGCATCGCGCAGCTCAAGTCGCAGCTCGACACCCTGAACCAGCAGCTTCAGCAGGCACAGCAGCTTTACGGTTCGCTGAACAAGCTGACAAACATGGCCGACGTCGCGAGCGTGCTCAACGATCCCGCGATCCGCAAGGCGCTGCCCCAGGACTTCAATGCGATCGAAGGCCTGCTCCAGGGCTCCGGTTCAGGCGCCTTCGGCGAGTCCGCGTCCAAGTTCCTGCAGGACAATTCCACCTACCAGACCAGCGCCAACGATTTCTACGCGCAGGAGCTGTCTCGGATCCAGAAGAAGAACGCCGGCCAGATGAGCCTTGGCCAGCAGATCTATGATGCCGCCACCAAGCGGATCGACGGCATCGACCAGCTCCGGCAGCAGATCGCATCGGCCGGCACCTCGAAAGACGTGGCGGACCTGCAGGCGCGTCTCCAAGCCGAAGCGGCGTTCCTACAGATCGATGTGGTGCGGATGCAAGGCCTGCGCATGGTGCAGCAGGCCCAGGCCCAGGTGGACGACCAGCGCAAGGCCGAGGACTGGCGCAGGCGCATCGACACGATGAACGCGGCGCTGCCATGAAGCGGATCGCGGCGTTCCTCCTGATGCTTCCTCTTGCCGCTTGCTTCGAGCCGGGGGAGGGGACTTACACCGTCAGCGACTATCTCGCCGATGATGCCTTGCGTGCCGAGCAGCTGGCGAAGTGCCGCGAGAATCCGGGGCAGCTCGCCGCAACCCCCAACTGCGAGAATGCGACCGAAGCGGATGGCAAGGCCCGCCTTCAGCGCATGAACAAGGCGCTGGGAGGGTAGGGCATGTATCAAGTCTTCTCGTTCCTCGATAACCAGTTCAAGACGCCGCTCGAGGACTTCATCAGCTCGGGGACATCGGGGATCAGCTCCTGGGTGACGGGGCCGCTGACCATCGCGCTGACGCTTTATGTCATCCTCTACGGCTTCCTCGTCCTGCGCGGCTCGATTCCCGAGCCGATCATGGAATTCGCATTCCGGGCGATGAAGCTCGCCATCATCCTGATGCTGGTGCAGAACGCCTCGAATTATCAGACCTATGTCTCGAAGGTGTTCTTCGAGGATTTGCCCACTGAGATCTCCGGCGCCCTCAACACCGGCTCGGCGCCGAGCGCCTCCGCTTTCGATTCCCTCCTCGACAAGGGGCAAAAATCCGCCAACGACATCTGGGCGAAAGGGTCCTGGCCGGTCGACATCCTAACCGGCGCGGCAGGGCTCGTGGTCATCGTCATGACCTTCATCGTCGCGGCGATTGGCTATGTGGTGTCGCTCTATGCCCGCGTCGCGCTCGCCATCGTCCTCGCCATAGGTCCGATCTTCGTCGCGTTGGCCATGTTCCAGTCGACGCGGCGGTTCACCGAGGCGTGGATCGGCCAGATGGCAAACTTCGTCATCCTGCAGGTGCTCGTCGTCGCGGTGGGATCGCTCCTGGTGACCTGCCTCGATGCCACCTTCGCCACCATGGAATCCTATGCGGACGTGCTGATGCGTCCGATCGCGCTCGGCGCCATCGCGCTTTCCGCTCTCTACGTCTTCTACCAGCTCCCCGGCATCGCGTCCGCGCTTGCCGCAGGCGGAGCATCACTGACCTACGGCTACGGCGCCGCGCGCGACGCGCATGAAGGCACGATCGCCCGGAGCACCCGGTATGCGGCCCGCGCCGTCGGCCGGGGTGTCCGCGCGGCGGGACGTAACTTCGGATCGGGCGGGGCTGGGTGACGCCGTTTCCTGAGAATCATTTTCACAGCCGGGTGGGTGCATGTTGCGTTCGTTCCTATTGCTCTGCATGGCGTCGGCTCTCAGCGGCTGTGCCTCTTGGTCTTATCCCTTGCCCAAATGCGACGGCTACGCGCGCCGGCCGCTTAACCGCGCCATGTGGCAGTGGGAGGGGAGCAGTAACGTGAAGGCGCAGTCGGACGCTGCGCCCCTGGCGCCGAACCGCGCAACGGCATTTGCCGATGAGGCGCCGGCATCGCCAACTGGCCCGTTCGCGCATCTCGACAGCGCCGGTTCCTACCGATCTTGCGCGGGGCAGGGGTGATGGTGACGAACGAAAGCCTTAAAAGTTATTTCGAGAAAGCCCGCCGGTTCGATCAGGACCGGATGATCCGGGCGGAGCGCTCGACCCGGGTCGCCTGGTTCGTGGCGATCTGCGCCAGCATCCTGGCGGCGGCCGCGGTCTTCGCGGTTGCGGGTCTGACGCCGCTAAAGACGGTGCAGCCCTTTGTCGTCAGGGTCGACAATTCCACAGGCATCGTCGATGTGGTCTCGGCCCTGACCGCGACCGCCGGAACCTACGACGAGGCCGTCACCAAGTATTTCGCGGCGCGATACGTCCGGGCGCGGGAGGCCTATGTCTGGAGCGAGGCGGAAGAGAACTTCCGGACCGTCGCCCTTCTTTCCACCCAGGCCGAGCAGCAACGGTTCGCCGCGCTCTATCGCGGCAGCAATCCGGAATCTCCCCAGAACATCTATGTCCGCAGCGCCACTGCCCGGATCAACATCGTCTCGATCTCGCTGATCAACCCTCACGTGGTGTCGGTCCGCTACATCCGCACCGTCACGCGCGGAGAGGATGTCCGCACCACCCATTGGGTGGCAACGTTGACCTTCGCCTATGTCAACGCGCCCATGTCCGCGACGGACCGGTTGGTCAATCCGCTCGGCTTTGTCGTGAGCGAGTACCGGGCCGACCCGGAGGCCATCAATTGAAGCGCGCTGCTCTCATCTTCGTGGTGGCTTGGGCCTGCCTCGTCACCCCTGCCAATGCCCTGGAGACGCCCAGCAGCGCACCCCAGGACAACCGGGTCCGCTTCGTCGACTACGAGCCCTACAACATCACCAAGATCGTGGGCTCGCTGCGCTCCTCGGTCCAGGTCGAGTTCGCCGAAGACGAGGAGATCGCTCATGTGGCGCTCGGCAACACAGTGGCCTGGGAGGTGGCACCCGCCGGAAACATCCTGTTCCTAAAGCCGCGCGAGAACCAGCCGGTGACGAACATCTCTGTGGTGACGACACGGCGCAATGGAGCGACCCGCAGCTATCAGATGGAGCTCACGGTGCGCGACGGCTCGGTGGCCTCGGGACAGCCCACCTACTTCTATGTGAAGTATCGATATCCCGCCGACGAGGCCGGGCGCCGGCGCCAGGAGGCAGCGGCAAGGGCTCAGGCCGCCCAGGCCGGCTATGCCGACAAGGTGCTCACCTTCCATGAGCAATATGGCCCCCGCAACTGGCGCTACTCGGCGCAGGGCTCGGCCGCGCTCGAGCCGGAGGCGGTCTACGACAATGGCAAGCTGACCACCTTCGCTTTCACCGGCAACCAGGAGATGCCGGCGATCTACATGGAGAATTCCGACGGCACGGAGAGCCTGGTCCCGAAATCGGTCGAGGGCGACCTGGTGCTCGTCCACGCCATCAGCCGCAAGTTCATCCTGCGACGTGGCGGCGATGTGCTCTGCATCTTCAACGAAGCCTATGACCGGGTTGGGATCAACCCGGGCACCAACACGACGTCTCCCTCGGTCGAGCGGATCGTGAAACCACAATCGGCGCCGAAGGCGCAATAGGGGGCGGGCGATGGCGGACGATATCGAAAGCGGCGTGCCGGGAGAGCGTGGTCAGTCCGTCACTGGACGGCGGCAAGACAACCCGCTCCTGAAACGCGGAGCGGTGGTGCTGGCCGTCATCGCATTCGTCGGCTTTGCCCTGTGGTCGATGCGAGATCGAGGACCGCGGACGGACGCTGAGAAGCCCGAGCGTGTCGTCATCCGGCAGACCTCGGCTTTTGAGCCGGCCCGCCAGCCTGCGGCCATGCCGGAGGTGAAGCTGCCGACGCCGGTCGTCACGCCGCAAGCCGCCCCGGCGGACGACCCGTTGCTCGACGCCGCCCGCCGCGCTCCGGTGATGGCGTACGGGGCACAGCGCGGCCCACAGAACCGGCAACAAGCTGCCGGCGCTCCGCCTGACGTCAACTCCAACTATGTACCCCTGAATGGCGCTGGAGGCGGCTTCAACGGGCCGGGCGAGAATGAGGACCGGCGTTTCGGCCGCATGATGACGCCGACCCGCCTCGAAGGGTCACGGGCGGGCACCCTGGGCAATCGTGATTTCATCATCGCCATGGGCACGTCGATCCCGTGCGTCCTTGAGACCGCCTTGTCCTCGGATCAGCCCGGCTTCGCCAGCTGCGTCATCAATCGCGACGTGCTCTCGGACAATGGCCGTGTCGTCATGTTGGAGAAGGGCACGCAGGTCGTGGGCGAGTACCGTGGTGGCCTGCGCCGCGGGCAGGCCCGCCTCTTCGTACTGTGGAATCGGGCCAAGACACCGAAAGGCGTGATCATCACCCTCGCATCACCGGCCACCGACGCCTTGGGCCGGGCCGGCATGGACGGCTATGTCGACACTCATTGGTGGGAGCGCTTCGGCAGCGCTCTGCTGCTTTCGATTGTTGGCGACGCCGCCAACTACGCCCAGGGCCAGCTCCAGCAGGGCGACATCCAAGTCCAGAACAGCGCCAATGCCGGCCAGCAGGCGGCCGCCATCGCGGTCGAGCAGTCCATCAACATCCCGCCGACGCTGGAGAAACACCAGGGCGAGTTGGTGTCGATCTTCGTCGCCCGGGACCTGGATTTCTCTGGCGTCTACGGTCTGCGCGTCACCGAGCCGCGCAACACGATCTACGATCGCGGCGTGCTCGGCGACTTCAGCCGGCGTTCGACGCTCGTCACAAAATAGGCGAGGGGAGGGGGATGACAGAAGGAGCAGATGTCGGCGTCGTCCGCGACCTGCTTTTCCCCCTCGCGCAGTTCCTCAGCGACGAGACGCTCTACGAGATCGTGATCAACCGCCCGGGCGTGGTCCTGACCGAGGGTCCCGGCGGGTGGCGCAGGCACGAAGCACCGGATCTCACGTTCGAGAAGCTGATGCGGCTCGCGCGGGCCGTGGCGAGCTATTCGCACCAGGCGATCGACGAAGCTCACCCACTGCTCTCAGCCACCCTGCCCGATGAGCATCGCATCCAGATCGTCATTCCACCCGCCACCCCTAAAGGCACGGTGAGTATCACGCTCCGCAATCCCTCCGCGGTCGCGCTGACGCTCGACGATCTCGAAACCGCCGGCCTCTTCTCGGAAGTCAGTCCGATCCCTGACGAGCTCTCGGCAGCCGACGCCAGGCTGCTCGAGCTATACCAAGCCGGAAGCTACATGCCGTTCTTGCGGGAGGCGGTGCTCGCTCGAAAGAACATCATCATTTCGGGCGCGACGCGGTCCGGCAAGACCACGCTCTCGAAGGCGCTGATCCAACATATCCCCGAAGACGAACGGCTGATCACCATCGAGGACACGCCCGAACTCGTGATCCCGCAGGATAACCATGTGCGGCTGTTCTATTCGAAGGACGGGCAGGGGCTGGCCAAGATCGGGGCGAAGGAGCTTTTGGAGGCATCCTTGCGTATGCGTCCGGATCGCGTCCTGCTGCAGGAGCTCCGCGACGGCACCGCCTTCTATTACATCCGCAACGTGAATTCAGGACATCCCGGCTCGATCACCACCGTACATGCCGATTCCGCCAGGTTGGCGTTCGAGCAGCTTACGCTGCTCGTGAAGGAATCTGATGGTGGGCACGACCTCGAGCGGAGCGATATCCGCGACCTGCTGAAGATCGCGATCGACGTCATCGTTCAGTGCAAACGCGTAAGCGGGAGATTTCGGGTGACGGAGATCTATTTCGACCCACACCAAGATAGCGACGCGAACGGGTAGCCTCCGCTGGGGAACGGTGAGTGGGCACGATTTGCTTTATCACTCTCGACACAAAATTAGCGCCGCTCGTTCATGTACTCAGTAGGGCCCAAGGTGTATTCGAATACATGGATTACTTCGCGAAACCATTAGTGTCGTCACTGTCAAAGATGCCTTGCGCCCCCCTAATAACGGCGGTGTAGTCTTCCAACGAGGCAAATGGCTCAGCCCTAGCTACCACCCATAACAACGTTTTTTGTGTGAAGCCATCACTCTCCAATAAGCGCCCCTCTATGACTGTCTTGATCGAATATGATCCGATTAGATCATCGGCCTCGACCCGCATCATGAGCATATTTACAGTTGTATTCATAATCGCTCGGCCTGTATCAAATTTCATGATCCATCCATCTGGAGATGTCGTCATTGAACATAATGACGCAAGTTGGGTGGATAGCATAAGGATAATGGACGTCGGATCCTCGCTTGCAATAAATGCTTCTGAAATGACAAGACACACAACAAGATCTCCGCTATTTCGCTGTGCATTTACTCAGTTTCATCCATTTGATCGTGTCCACCCGGGGCCTTCCACGAGACGATCCAGGCGGTGTCCAGTTGGAAAAAACGTGCTGGTCCACGTGAGCTTTTGCAAAGCACCTATCCCGTCCTATTCATGAGGCGTGTGCTTTGAGGCTGGCGAGTGTGGCGTAAAGACCTGATACGGCGTAGGATTTTGTTTCTTACTCCATCCGTTTCAGCGCATCGCGCCAGCCACACTCGCCATGACCGACGCTACGATACTGCCGTTCTCGTTTCCATCCAGCCGTCGCGCGCAAGAAAATCACAGCCGATTTCGACGGCAGCCGCCTCACTTCGGACGGCGGCGTCATGCTGCTGGCAATGGCCGAGCGCCGTCTGGGGATCGCCGAACGGCTTGCCCGCGCGTTTCCCGATCGCCGTGATCCCTCCCGGATCACGCATACGCTGGCCGACATGATCCGCGCCCGCACCTTCGCGATTGCCTGCGGTTACGAGGAGGCCGACAATCTGGATTGCCTGCGCACCGACCCTGCGTTCAAGCTCGCCTGCGGCCGGCTGCCCGACAGCGGCGCGGACCTGTGTTCGCAGCCGACCCTGTCGCGGCTGGAGAACGCGCCGTCGCTGAAGGATGCGATCCGCCTCACCTTTACGCTCGTGGATCAATGGATAGCGTCCTACGAACGCGAGTCGGCGTCGGTTATTCTGGAAGGTGCGGTCAGAGCCCCGCTTACGATAGACCGCCAGGGCATGGATGCGCGGTCCGAACGGCATCCCCAGCACCGCCGCTGGAAGCTCGGCCGGTGTCGTCGCGTTGCAGCAGCGGAAACGAAGCGACAGACGCCGATGCCGCCGCACGAAGGGCTGCACAGGCGGCTGAGGTAGTCCCCGAAACGTGGACAGGGAATTACGTTTGGTTCGGCCTGATGGAAGGACGCCCAAGGCGGCCTTTGTCACGAGGCTTCGACGAGGCTGGTTGCCCGGCCCCGCCGCTCGTCAGCTTCCGGATCAATCGACAACTCTCGCCGTGGCGGATGCTGATTGCGCGCGAGTGGCGTCGGTCCACATCGCTGATTTCCTTCGGTCTGTAGCAAAACCGCAGAATCAACGACCTGGGCGTCCGCCAAGGGTAACCCGCTGACATCACTCAATTTAATTTCGGATCAGGCTCTGAAAGAATCAGAATGAATCCAATTGACACACTATGGATATGAAAGATATGGTTTGGATCAGATGAAGCAAGGGCCGAAGAGCCTAAATGGGAGGAAGTCGATGAAAATCCGCGGTGAAGAGATTCTCATTCCCACCAGCATGGTTGGGAACTATTCGAATCCACGTTGGTGGGACGCGTCCTGGGGGCGCCATTTCACCGGCAATCAGGGGCCGCCGGATGCGACACGATTGTTGTGATCGGTGGCTGCAAGACGGCTGTCGAGTACGGTTGCTTCTTCAATGCCACCGGCTGACGGACGATCATGATTGTCAGGTCGCAATGCCTGAAGCTGATTCCGGACATCGAAACCCGAAGCTACGTCCTGGACCGGATGAAGGAGCAGGGGGTCGAGATATTGGGAAGGCTCGCAACTCCAAAGCATCCAAGGTGGCCGGAACCGTAAGGTCCGCGGTGTTGTGATTGAAACGGCCAATGGGATCGAGAAAATCGCCACGAATTTCGTTTTCATGGGGCCGGGCGTAGTCTCGAACTCCGAAATGGCCATCGAAGCGTTGGGCGTCAAGATCGGCAACAAGAATGAAATTCTTGTCAATTCCCGGCTGCAAACGTCGGTGCCGAACGTTTATGCCATAGGTAACCTCATCGCGCTCCGGTGGAGATGTTCAATGCCTGCAAGAGCGGAGTCTATGCAGCGCGCAACGTGATGGGACTCGATGCCCATTACGAGGCGAAGGATTTCCCGGATTTTCTGCACACCCACTACGAAGTGAGCTGGTTGGGCCTCGGTGAGGAAGAGGCCCGGAAAAAGTTCAAGAACGTCATCATCATTAAGATGCCGCCGGACAACCCGAACGGCCTCAACATTGGTTTGCCTGCGGGCGACCGCGTGACGCTGTATTCGCTGGCCAAGCTACACATGTCTGGCTTCCAAAAATTAGTCATCGATGGCGACACTCGGCGCGTCTTGGGCGCTCACCATGTGGGCTACGGGGGCAAAGGATGCGTTTCAGTGTCTGAACGTCCTCGTCAAGGAAGGCTTGACGGTAGATGAGTTGGGGGAGATGGATGAATTGTTCCTCAATCCAACCCATTTCATCCAGCTCTCGCGCCTGCGGGCCGGCAAGAAGCATCTGGTCGGACTATGAGCCAGCGTGTGGTCGAGGTGACCGGAGCGGCCTCGGCAATGGGCTGACTATTGCGTCGAGACTGCTGTCGCGAGGTGATTCCGTTGTCGCCTTCGACGTCTCGGCGAAGGCACTGGTTGAGTGTGAGGCCGAGCAATGGGCCGATCACCGCGATGCCGTGTTGACGATGTCGGGCGATGTTTCGGATGAAGCTGATGTCTACCACCTGATCGATCAGGCCTTGAAGCGGCGTGGAAAGGGGGACGTGCTGGTCAACAACGCGGGCATCACCGGCAGCCAATTCGCCTCGGACGTACACACGACACCGGTGTCCGAATTCGACAAGGTGATGGCGGTGAACGTGCGCGGTGTCTTTCTGGGTTGTCACGCGGTCCTGCCCCACATGCTTGAACGCCGGACCGGCGTGATCGTCAACGTCGCCTCTGCGGCGGGTTTTGTTGCGTTCCCGAAACGCGCTGCCTACACGACGTCCAAAGGTGCCGTAATGCAACTGACGCGATCGATGGCTGTAGACGATGCCCATGCCGGGATCCGCTGCAACGCCCTGTGCCCCGGGATGATCGAGACGCCGATGACAAAGTGGCTGCTCGATCAACCTGATCTACGCACGCAAGTGTTGGCACGCATCCCTCAGAACGAGATCGGAACGGAGGACGACGTAGCAGCAGCCGCGGAGTTTCTCCTGAGTGAAGGCGCTCGCTACATGAACGGCTCGGCGCTGGTGATGGACGGCCGATATCTGGCGATCTAGGGGCGCGCCGCAGCCGGTCAATTAAGTCAAGTTTCGGAGGAAGCAACAAGATGTCGAATCGCTTGAAGAATGAAGTCATCGCGATCACTGGCGGCGGCGCCGGTATCGGGCTCGCTATAGCAAGCGCGGCGCTGCGCGAGGGGGCGAAGGTTGCGCTGATCGACCTCGACCAAGGTCTGGCGGAGCGATCCGCGGCGATGCTCAGCACCGGTGGCGCAGTGGCGAAGGGTTTTGGTGCTGACGTCACCAAGGCGGCAGACATCACCGCGGCCATCACCTCCGCCGAACAGACCATTGGCTCGCTGACGGGGCTCGTCAACAACGCCGGTATCGCCGGCTTCGGCTCAGTTCATGACGCCGACGCGGCAGCCTGGGACCGGATCATGGCAGTCAACGTGACGGGGACCTTTCTGGCCTCCAAGGCCGCGCTCGCCGGCATGCTGGAACGACACAAGGGCACGATCGTCAATTTTGGCTCCGTCGCTGGCCTCGTCGGCATCCCGACCATGGCGGCCTACTGCGCAGCCAAGGGCGCAATCGTCAATCTGACGCGTCAGATGGCGGCGGACTACTCGGGCAGGGGCGTTCGGGTCAACGCCGTCTGTCCCGGCACCGTCACCTCGACCGGCATGGGGCAGCAGCTGCTTGGCAGCGATACCAGCCCGGAAGTTCAGGCTCGCCGGCTGGCGAAATATCCGATCGGGCGGTTCGGCACCCCCGAGGATATCGCCGAGGCGGTGATCTTTCTCCTGAGCGATCAGGCGGCCTTTGTGACCGGCGCGGCGTTTGCCGTGGACGGCGGGATGACGGCGATATGAGCAACACGCAAACGATAACGACGAATCGCCGGCCGATGCCCTCCGCGGTCTGGACCAGCCCGGACAAACGGCGCGGCCTCAACGACCTCGCCGGCAAAGTGAAGGACGGCGACGTGGTCGCGGTCGGCGGCGGTTTGTCCTCCCGCGTGCCGATGGCGATTTTGCGCGCGGTGCTGCGTCGCAAGGTGCGCAACCTCACCGTCGCCGGCTCGGCGCACGGCATCGATATCGACTTGCTGTGCGGCGCTGGGGCGGTGTCCTGCAGCAGCGAAAGCTACGTCGGGTTCGAGCAGGACTTTGGAATCGCGCCGAACTACCGACGCGCTTGCGAATCGGGAGAAGTCCGAATCGACGACAGTTGCTGCTACACGGTGGTTCAACAATTGCGCGCCGCCGTGGCGGGCCTGCCCTTCATGCCGATGCGCTCGGCGCGAGGCACCAGCTTTCCCGGCCTGCACCCCGAATACAAGACCATGATCTGCCCCTACACTGGCGAGGAACTGCTGCTGGTGCCGGCGCTGATCCCGGATATCGCGATCCTGCATGCGCAATACGGCGACGCGCAGGGCAATCTGCGCATCGAGGGGCCGCCGGTCCTTGATCCTTTGTTCGCCAAGGCTTCACGCATGGTGATCGCCTCGGTCGAAGAGATCGTGCCGACCGAGCGCCTAGTCGAACTCGGCGGCATCACTATCCCCTATTTCTATGTCAGCGCCGTCGCCGAAGTGCCGATGGGCGCACACCCGACGGCCTGCTATCCGTTCTACGCCTACGATAGGGCGCACACCGCAGCCTACTACGCCGCTGCCCGCGGCGGCGCGGGGACCTTCAACACCGACTACCTTGAGCCCTTCGTGCTTGGTTGCGCCGACCACGCCTCCTATCTGCGGCGGATCGGCGGCGATGAGACCCGCCGGCGCCTCGCCACCTGGTCGGAAGGGACCGAGGCCTGGATGTCGCTCTATCGCGAGGAGGCATTGACATGATCAGGGATTGCAGCTTGGGCGAGTTGATGGTCACCGCGATCGCCCGCACCGTCGAAGACGGCACGCTGGCGTTCCACGGCTATGGCTCGCCGCTGGTCCAGCTTGCTTTGCATGTTGCCAAACGCACCCACGCGCCGAATCTAGTGCTGGTCGCCGGTGCGACCTATGGCATCAACCCCAATCCGCCGTTTCTCAGCCCGACCTCGAACGACTGGGTGATGGATCGCGGCGCCGCGCACTCGCTCGATATCGAGGAACTTTTCGACCTCGCCGCCGCCGGGCGCATGCAGCGGATGTTCCTCTCCGGTTTGCAGATCGACAAATGGGGCAACTGCAACGTCACCAGGCTCGGCACCGATCGGCTTGCGATGAAGCTGCCCGGCGGCGGCGGCGGCTGCAATCTGTCCTGCGACGTCGATCAGGTGACGCTGTGGACCACCGGCCATCGCCCGGCGCCCGACGTCGCCGGTCGCCGGCGCTTCCGCTTGGTGGAGCAATGCGACTTCGTCACCAGCCTCGGCCATCGCGGCGTGGATGGTCGCGACCGCCGATCGCTGAGCCATCGCGGCAAGGGCCCGCAATGGATCGTGACCGATCTCGGCGTGTTCGATTTCGACGCCGAGGGCCATGCCCGGTTACGCTGTGTGTATCCCGGCGTCTCGATCAACGAGGTTCGCGACAGCACCGGCTTCGCGCTGCGGCTGGCCGAGAATGTCGAGTCGATGCCGCTGCCGGACCGGGAGACGATCGCCCTAATCCGCCGGCTCGACCCGCTGCATGTCCACGAGCATGAGGTTCGCGCCGAAGATCGCGATCGCAGGTTCGCAGCATGATGGCACACCTAAAACCGACACCTCCAGAGCCCATCGTCCTGTCGCTGCGCGACCGACGTAATGTCGTGGAGCTCCCCTACCGGGGCGTCAGCATTCAGCCCTTTGACGGAGAGATGACCGAGTCGGCGATCATGGCTCGCTTGCTGGGCCGTGAGGCCTACCGCCGAACCAATGTGATTGTGCTGCGCGGGACAGACGACGCTTATGCGCTGGTAGCTGTTGAGTCACGCGACCGGGGCCCGCTGTTCGCCCGCATCGATCAGGTCGAGGTTCTGGCGTTGCCGGACAGTTGCCGGTTCGTGGTCGATCCGGACACTGACTGCGCCAACCCAAGCGCTTTGGCGAGATTGGCGGAGCGGAGCGGTGTCGGCCCCGACGGCACCCTGATCTGCCAAGGAAAATACGACCACGTTAATTTCATTCATCACGCGGACCCATTGGTCATCCGCGTGATCGAGGTGAGCCCACCCGATCCACCAAAGCTGTTCCAACTTATCGAGCACGTGTTGACCTACGCCGATCTGCCGCCAATGAAGATCGAGCTGGAGCGCATCGAACTCAAGGATTTAGCAGCGAAGGCCCGTCCGAAAGCGTTTCCGGTCCCATGCCGGTCCGGCGGCCTCGACGACCTCAGCGCACCTGTTTACTTTCTCGACGAGCGACCTGCCATTCGCGAGGACTGGATGCTCATCGGCTGCGAGCGCAGCCTGCAGTTTCATCGCCACTATTATGGCGACGAACCGCCTCGCATCGAAATGTGCCCGCGCGCTATCGCTGGCGCACGCAACGCCCTCACGATGTTGAATTGCTGCCTATTGGAGTTCGGGACTGAACGCGACAACAACGTGATGGTGGTCCCTTGGGGGTCGGATCTCGCGATGGTCGAGCAGGCATTGAAGGAGATCGTCTGCTATGCACGCTAGATCGGAGCGCCCATGGCTCGGCGTGCTGGGCCTCGATGCCGTCATCGACCGGCGGCTGCGGCGGCCGCGCCAGCGCGGCATTACGATGGTCATCGACACTGGCCTCGGCCAAATTGCGACCGCCGACATCCTGGAGATCGCGGCGCCGCACGTCGATCACTGGAAGTTCGCCTTCGGCACCTCGGCGCTGATGCCCGCGCATGTGCTGCGCCACAAGCTGGAACTACTGGCCGCGTACGGTCTGCTCACCTATCCAGGCGGCACCCTGCTGGAAGCGGCGATCGTGCAGCAGCATTGCCGGGTCTACATGCGGCAGGCACGCGAACTCGGCTTTCAGGCCGTGGAGATTTCCGACGGCACCATCGATCTGCCGGCGGATCGCCGCCGCCGGGTGATCGATTGCGCCCGCGATGCCGGGCTGGTCGCGATCACCGAGGTCGGCAAGAAGGACCCGAGCCGGCAGCCGGGGGCTGCCGAACTGGCGGAGCAGGCGCTGCAGGATCTCGAATGCGGCGCGGCGTGGGTGATCGTCGAAGCCCGCGAGTCGGGCCACGGCATCGGCATCTATGACAATGCCGGTGCGCTGAAGGACGGGTTTTTGGAAGAGATCGCCAGCCTGATGGGCAAGTCCACCGACCGGCTGATCTGGGAAGCGCCGCAGAAGGATCAGCAGGCAGCGCTGGTCCGACGGTTCGGCGCCAATGTCAGCCTCGGCAACGTTGCGGCACGGGAAGCGCTGGCGTTGGAGGCGCTGCGCTCGGGGCTGCATTACGAAACGCTGTCGCAAATCGTCGAATGCGAGCGAGCCGCCGGCCAATGGGACCCGGCCATGTCGGAGGCTCCGGACGAGCGGGCTGTCACCGAACAGCTAGCACTGCACGAGGTCTCCAGCCATGGCTGAGGCTGCCCGCGGATCACCTGAGGCGGTGCTGGAAATCGGCAACCGCCTGCTCGAAGCACCGTCCGAGCGCTTGGTGGCGAGCGCCTTTGCGGAAGAGGTTTCCGGACAGGATGAACTGTTCAGGCATCTCGGCCTAGTCGTTCTCGCGCACTGCATCACCTTGACCGAGCAGGGCGTGATTCCGCCGGCGCCGGCCCGTCTGCTGGTCGCGGCCCTCATCGAATTGCAGCAGGCCGGTTCGGGCTTTGTCGCCGAGGCCGGCT
Source organism: Xanthobacter autotrophicus Py2 (assembly GCA_000017645.1). NCBI lineage: Bacteria > Pseudomonadati > Pseudomonadota > Alphaproteobacteria > Hyphomicrobiales > Xanthobacteraceae > Xanthobacter > Xanthobacter versatilis. The sequence goes on along the minus strand of CP000782.1, from coordinate 292,728 downwards.
TTGGCGATCTCTATACCAACCGCGAGGCTTACCTCACCCGGGTCACGCCCGCCGTGGGGTGGTTCGGGACTTCGCGGGCGCGTCGCGAAGCGCTGACGACCGCCTATCACCTGTCGCTGCGCGAGCGTCTGACCGAACTCGGCCTCGCGCTGGTGAGGCTCGGCCGCGCGATCGTCACCGTGGCCGAAACCCACGTCGAAAGCGTGATGCCCGACTACACCTATCTGCAGGCAGCTCAGCCGACCAGCTTCGGCCGTTATTTGTCCGGGTTTGCCTGGCCGGCGCTCCGCGATCTACAGCGGCTGGAGGCGCTTTACGTCCGCGTCGACCTCTGCCCGGCTGGCTGCGGTAGCATAAACGGTTCGGTCGCGTTCCAGGATCGCGCCGCGCCGCTCGCCCATGCCCGCGACGCGATGTGGCAGGCCGATCTGACGATCGAGGCGATCGGGCTCGCGGTCGCGGCGGTGGTCGGGCTCGATCGCATCGCGGAGGACCTGATGAGCTTCGCCACCGCGGAGTTCGGATTCGTCCGGCTGTCCGATCGGCACGGCCGCGCCAGCAAGATCATGCCGCAGAAACGCAACCCGTTCGTGCTCGCCTTTGTGCGCGGCGGCGCCAACCGGTTGATTGGCGAGCAGGCCGGCGTGGCGGCGAGCGGGCGGATGGACAGCCGCATGCTGCCCTATGTGGCGGCGCAAGCCGCGCTGCTGATGGCCGAGGTCATCACCGAACTGAGCTCCGACAATGAGCGCGCCCGGGCGGCGATCGATGATGGCATCACCTGCGCCAGCGACCTGGCCGAACGCCTCTGTCTCACTCTCGATCTCGACTTCCGCACCGCTCATGGCGTCGTGGGCCGGCTGATCGGTCGATTGGAATCCGAAGGCCGGGTGCTGGCCAGCCTGACCGAGGCGGAATTGCAGGTCGCCTGCCGCAACGCCGGCGCCAAGCGGCCGTTGCCCGACGGCCTGCTGCGGTCGGCGCTCGATCCTGCCTGCTGCCTGCGGGCGCGCGGCGACGTCGGCGGCGCCGCGCCGCGGGAGGTGGTGCGCCAGATCGGCGAATTGGCCTGCGCTTTCCGACAGCATGAGGAGCGGCTCAGGGCGGCCGAGCGACACTATACCGTGGCCGAGCAGCGCCTCATTGCGGAGGCGCTTGCATTCACAGAGGGAACGGCATGACCGGCTGGTCCTTCGGCTCTCAGATCTACGGCAGCGCTTGGTCGACGCTGGCGCTCCGCGCGCTCTTCGACGACCTGCCGCGCACCCGCCGCTGGCTCGACATACTGGCGACGCTGGCCGAGGTGCAGGGCGAGTTCGCTGTGATCCCGGCGGAAAATGCGGCGGCAGTCGCCAAGGCCTGCCGCGCCGTGGTGTTGGACGAGTCTTTCTTCGCCGACGTGCGGGCTGGCTATGAGGCGACCGGGCATTCGACGGCGGGACTCATTCAGGCTGTGCGCAGGCGATCTCCGGAGGCGGGCGAGTGGTTTCACTTCGGCGCGACGGTACAGGATGTCACCGTCAGCTGGCTGATGCTGGCGCTTGACGAGGCCCGCGAACACCTCCTCGTCGATCTCGATCGGGCGATCGTGGCCGCGACGCGACTCTGCCTCGAGCACCGCGACACCGTGAAGCCGGGCCGGACCCATGGCCGGCAGGGGCTGCCGATCACCTTCGGTTTCAAGGTTGCCGGATGGCTGGCCGAGATGCGCCGGCACCGCCAGCGCTTCAGCGAGGTGGCGGCGCGGATGGGCGTCGGACAGCTCTGCGGCGGCGTCGGCAGCCTGTCGGCGCTCGGCTCGCGCGGCCTCGAAGTGCACCAGGCGTTTTGCGAACGGCGCGGGCTTCGCCCGCCGGCGACGTCCTGGACAATAAGTCGCGACGTGATCGTCGAATGGGGGCACCTGCTGGTTCTGGTCGCTGGCACCGCCGATCGGATCGGCCACGAAATCTACTGCCTGCAGCGCGACGAGATCGACGAGGTGAGAGAAGGGGCGAGCCGCGAGCAGATCGGCAGCATCACCATGCCGCACAAGCGCAATCCGGAACTCTCCGAGCATCTCGGCCCGCTGTCGCGGGTGGTCTGCGCCAACGCCGCGGCGCTGGCCGAGAGTCTTCCGCACGCCCACGAGCGCGATGGCCGCGCCTGGAAGGTGGAGTGGCATGCGGTGCTGGAACTCTCCATGGCGGCGGGCAAGACGATGCAGTTGCTGGAGCGCCTCGATGTCGATGGCGAGCGGATGCGAAGCAACCTCGAAGCTTCCGGCGGCCAGACCGGTTCCGAGGCGGTGATGCTTGCGCTCGCGGCGCAGCTGGGCAAGCAGACCGCCCATGGACTGGTGCACCGGATCGCGGGCGAAGCGGCGAACTGCGGCCGGCCGTTTTGCACGGTGTTGGTGGAAGATTCAGCGGTCGCGGCGGTGCTGTCGGCGGCGGAGATCGAGCATCCGCTCGACGACGCGGTGCAGACGGCTCAGTGCGGCGCGCTGGTCGACGGCGTGCTGGGGCAGGACAACTGAAAATGCCGCGGCTTGCCGCCGAGCCCGTCTATCAACCGGAATGAGGATGCATGACTGATATCGACCAGATCGCCTCGCGCAACAGCAATTCGAAGAGGATCGCTCCCGACAGGATCAGTTGGGACAAGGCGCTGTTCGCGCCGCGCCGCGTCGCGCTGGTCGGCGCCTCGGCGACGCCGGGCAAGCTCGGCTATCTCTTCATGCAAAACTTGATTGCGCCACAATCGGGTTTCGGCGGCGAGGTTATCGCCGTCCACCCGAAGCTGACCGAAATCCTCGACCGGCCCGCCTATGCCAATCTCTCGGCGGTGCCCGGCGGCGTCGACCTCGCGGTGATCGTCGCGCCTCCCGGCGAGATTCCGGCGATCATGGTGGACTGCGCCGCCGCGCGGGTGCCGGTCGCCATCATCATTAGCGGCGGTTTCGCCGAGACCGGCGATGCGGGCCGGATGCTGGAGCAGCGCATCGTCGCGACGGCTCGGAGTGGCGGAGTCCGGCTGATCGGTCCGAACTGTTTCGGCGTGATCAGCGCCAGCGCCGGGCTGAACGCCTCGCTCGGCATCGGCATGCCGGCGCAAGGCGGGATCGCCCTCTATACCCAGAGCGGCGCGTACGGAATGGCCGCTTTCACCCAGTCGCAAGAGGAATTGATCGGGTTCTCCCGCGTGGTCGCCTGCGGCAACAAGGTGGACCTCGACGAAACCGACGTGCTGCAAGCCTTCGGCGAAGACCCGGAGACGCGCGTCATCGCCATGCTGCTGGAATCGATCGGCGACGGCCGTCGGTTCTTCGAGGCGGCGCGCGAGATCGCGCAGCGCAAGCCGATCGTCATCTTGAAGACCGGGCGGAGCGAAGCCGGGCGCCGGGCCGCAGCCAGCCACACCGCCGCGCTCGCCACCGACTCCGCGATCACCCTGAGCGCGCTGCGGCAAGCCGGAATCCGTGTGGTGGACGATGGCTTGACGCTGCTCGATCTCGCGGCCGCGCTCGATCGGCAGCCGCCGCTGGCCGGTCGCCGGATCGCGATCATCTCCAATTCCGGCGGGACAGGCGTCGAGATCGCTGACCTCTTGGAGTCGCGCGGGCTTCAGGTTCCAAAACTTTCGGAGCCACTGCAGGCCGCCATTCGCCCGGTGCTGCCTGCCTACGGATCCGCCGCCAATCCCATCGACGTCACCACCGAGTGGCGACGGTTTCCCGAAATGTACGGATCGAGCCTGGCGGCGCTGATCGACAGCGACGAGACAGATGCCGTCGTGCCGGTGCTGCTGCAGCGTTCAGCATTGATGAGCGAAGTGACCGACCGCGTGATTGCCGAGGTCGCCGCCGCCCGCGCGCGCGGCTCGCGGAAGCCGGTCCATGTCTGCTGGGTCGGATCCGATGCGGCGGAGGATAACCGGCGCCGGCTGCTCACCGCCGGGATTCCCTGCCACGCCTGGCCGGCGCGGACGGCGCAGGTCCTCGCCCTGTCGGCGCCAGCCGGTCGCAGCCAGCCACGAGGTGCAACGGCGCGCCCCGTCGCCCGCCCGCCGATCGGCGTCGATGGCGGCTGGCTCTCCTCTGATCTCGCGTTCTCGCTGATCGCCGACGCCGGGCTTCCGGTGGCGCCCTGGCGGATTGCGGGTTCGCGCGCGGAAGCTATCGCCGCCGCCGAAACGCTCGGCATGCCGATCGTGCTCAAGGCGGAACAGGCAGGCCTGATTCACAAATCGGACAGCGGCGGCGTGCGCCTCGGCCTAGTGACCACCGCCGCCGTGGGCGAGGCTTATGACGATGTCGCCAACCGCCTGGGAACGACGACGGTCCTGCTGCAACGGCAAGCGCGGCCAGGCGTCGAACTCGTTCTCGGGGCCCGCCGCGACGCCACCTTTGGGCCGGTGGTGATGGCCGGCCTCGGTGGCATTTGGGTGGAGGCGCTCGGTGACGTGGCGCTCCGACTGGCGCCGTTCGACGACGCGGAGGCACTGGCTATGCTTGATCAACTGAAAGGCCGCGCCCTTCTCAACGGAAGCCGCGGCCAGCCGGCCATCGATTGTGCCGCTCTCGCCAGCTTGATCGCCCGGCTTTCAACCTGGACCGCCGGCGCACCGTGGCTGGAAGAGCTGGACGCCAATCCGGTGATTGCCAACGCCGATGGTTTCGTCGTTGTCGACGTGCGGATGCGAGTCTCCGCTTCGTCAAACGATGTTCAAGCGCAATCGCGACGCGGAACCGGCGGGGAAACTCCATCATGACCGCAGCCGCTATCACCCGCAATTCGGCCAGACGCGCGCTCGCGCCGGGCGATCCATCGACCACGAGGAGACGATGCATGTCCGACCGATTGGTTATTGTCGGCGGCGTGGCGGCGGGGGCGAAGGCAGCCGCCACCGCTCGCCGCAGGAATCCCGCCGCGAACATCCTGGTGCTGCAGCAGGAGACCGATGTCTCGTATTCGTCTTGTGGCCTGCCCTATCACCTTGCCGCACCAGAGGAGATCCCGCGCAGCCGGTTGGTCGCCAGAACGTCGGAGACCTTCAGGGCCGACGGGATCGACATGCGAACCCGCCATCGCGTCGAGGAAATCGACGCGAAGCAGGCGATCGTTACGATTCGTGATCTGAACTCGGCGCGACGTTACACCGAGTCCTACGACAAGCTCCTGATCGCGACCGGGGCAGAGGCGTCCCGGTTGAAAACAGCGGCGTCGCTGACCGCGCCCCCAATTGTCCAACTTCGCACGCTGGCGGATGCCGACCATCTAGTGACGTGTCTGACCGGCGTCCGCAAGCTGGTCATCCTGGGCGGGGGTTATATCGGACTGGAGATGGCCGAGGCGGCCTGCAAGCTGGGGCTGGATGTCGCGCTCGTCGAGATGGCGCCGCGGGTGATCCCGAGCTTCGACGAAGCGGTCGCGCGGATGGTCGAGGCGATGCTGCGCAAGCACGGCGTCGAACTTTTCACCGGAGCGCGGGTCGTCGAACTCGACCGCGGGCATGTGGTGCTGGACAACGGCGTTCGGATCCAGACCGATATGGTCTTGGCAGCGACGGGTGTGCGCCCATGCACCGCGCTGGCGACCGCAGCGGGAGTCGATCTCGGCTCAACCGGAGCTATTGCCGTATCGCCGCAGATGACGACGAACGTAGAGCACGTCTACGCGGCAGGAGACTGCGTCGAATCGCGCCATGTTCTGACCGATCGCCCTGTGTGGATGCCGCTCGGCGACGTCGCCAACCGCCAGGGTCGGGTCGCCGGCATCAACATGGCCGGCGGTCACGCCTCCTTTCCGGGGGTGCTCGGAACGGCGATTTTCAAGGTATTCGAACTCGCTGTCGCAAGAACCGGCCTCGGACTCGCCGAAGCATCGGCGGCCAGCTTCTTCCCGGTCCGTGAAACCATTCGGATGCCCAGTCGCGCGCGCTATATCCGCGAGTCAAAGACGCTGCAGCTTCATCTGACCGTGGATCAGCATTCGGGAAGGGTCCTCGGTTGCGAGGCGGTGGGCGAGGACGCGGTCGACAAGACCATCGACATCATGGCCGCGGCGATTTGGGGAAAGCTGACCGCGGCCGACCTGTTCGACCTGGACCTGGCCTATGCGCCGCCGTTTTCTCCGGTGCTCGCTCCGGTGCAGGCGGCGGGCGAAGTTCTGAACAAGGCGATCTCGACGACTCGACTATCAGCCGAGCCATCGGTCTCGCGCGACACGCCTTGAGCGCCCGCAGCGCCAAGCATCGACCGAATCGAAATCACAATTTGAAACAGCGGAGGAAGTCTTCAATGAGAATAATTAGCCGGCGCCGATTGGTCTTTCTAGCATCCGCGTTCCTGGGTTTGGTTTCGACGACCTATCACGCTGTCTATGCGGAGGGAAAGCAACCAACCCCACGAGAGCCGCTGAAGCTGAACGTTGGATTCAATATTGGCTCGCTCAATCGTGAAGTGTTTCTTGAAACCGGTTTGCGCAAGGGGTTCTTCAAGAAATGCGGTCTGGACCTCGAAACCAAGGGATATGCGGTCGGAGGGCTGATCATTCAGGACCTGGTCGGAGGTCATCTGGATGTCGGGCTGGCGGGAATTTCTCCATCGCTCGCTGGAGTTGCCCAAGGCGGAGATATTGTCATCGTTTCTTCGCAGGCGAAGAATGACGCGCCGCTGGTGGTCCTGGACTCGATCAAGTCATTGAAGGATCTGGATGGCAAAAATGTCGGGACACCCGGAGTCTCCAGCATTCAAGAGACCTTGCTCAACTATCTGGAGAAGAAGAACGGATTCAAAACCAAACATATTTATGGCCCGCCGACGAAATTGATCAATGACCTGGAGAAAGGGGAAATCGTCGGCATCGTCGCCTGGGAGCCCGTTGCCGCTCAGGCAGTTTCGAAATTGAAAGCGAAATATCTCTTGGATACGGTCGTTGACGGTGCCGAGGCGTCCATGGTGACGGTTTCGGGCAAGTTGCTGCGCGACAATCCGGCCGCCGTGAGGAATCTGCTGATAGCAACGAATGAAACAAGAGAATACATCAAGACTCATCTTGATGAAGTGATGCAGGTCGCCGCCGAGAAAACCGGCATTCCCGCCGATGTCATCAAGGACGGGGTCAAGCGTTCACAATTGTACATCTCTCCGCTGGCCATCAACATGGACAGCGTTCGTCTGATCGTCGAGGCCGACATAGCCGGCGGCAAACTCCACAATATCGATCAGGCGGGGATGGAACAATTCATACAGAAGGCGATCCACGAGAGTCATCTCAAGACGGCGCTCACCGCGACCTGCTCCCCCTGACACGTGGCCCGGATTGACGTGGTGCGGGAAGCACAAGCGCTTTTTGATACAGGAACAGTGCGTGAGGCACTTGGAGAATGCTTTTCACGCCGGCTTGCTGCAGTCCCGCATTGGTAACGGCTTGAAGTGAGTGGCTTCAGCACCGCACCAAACAAACTGTGGCGAAATGCCTTGTCGAAAATTTCAATGGAAGATTACGGGACGAGTGCCTCAATGAATATCCCTTCGAGCTTGGACCACGCACGACAGATCATCGAATGGAGGAGCATCGACTTAAGGTCAACGGGCGCCCCCCTGCCTGAATGGCCCATTCTCACAAAGTTCGTAACGAGGCCGATGACGGTCAGTACCCTAGCAGATTCTATCGGTATGGGCAGGACCTGGTGAGCAACTTCCGCCTGACGAATCGATCATTCAACTACATGGATGGAATCCATCACGTGATTCTTAGATTATTTCAAATATTTGTGCTGCTGGCGCTGTGGCAATCGGTCAAACTCATGACCGATTCCGTTTTGTTTCCGTCACCCGCAGGCGTCTTTGCAGCATTCTGGCAGATAGTGACGCGGGGCGATGTTCAGGGGAATACCCTACAGTGGAATCTCTGGGTTAGCTTAGTCAGAGTTATGTACGGCTTCTTGTGGGCTCTGATTACGGGGATTCCTCTCGGGATTCTCCTGGGCCTATCGGCTCGGACCTACGGATGGCTGAAGGTCATTGTTGAACCAGCCCGTTTTGTTCCGCCTCTAGCCTGGGTTCCGGTGGCGACCATTTTTCTCAGCGGCAACGCGAGATACACCTTCATTATTTGGCTGGGCGCGTTTTTCCCTATTCTGCTGGCGTCCATGGGGGGAGTGCACAATGTGGAACGTTCATTGTGGGAAGTGGGTGAGACGCTCGGAGGCAACCGGTGGCAGTTGGTTTGGAAGATTGTGCTGCCGTCGAGCGCTCCCACAATCGCAGCGGGAGCGCGGCTGGGACTCGGTATAGGTTGGGCATGTATTGTTGCCGCGGAAATGATCGGCGGTGCGTCGGTCGGAATCGGAAGCATGATCTACAATTATGGTGAATTAATCAGGGTCGACGCTGTAATCGTTGGGATTATCGCGATTGGATTTCTTGGATATTTTCTGAACGAGGTCTTTCTGGCGTTCGAACGGTATTTGTTTCCCTGGCAAAAGAGCATCAAGCTTTGATCGCGGGAGAAATGTTATGTCCAAGTTGGAGTATGAAAATGTCAGCAAGCAGTTCCTGACGACGAGAGGAAAATCGGTCGTCGCGCTCAAGGATTTTAACTTGACTGTGGAGGCAGGGGAATTTGTTTGCCTGTTGGGGAAAAGCGGCTGTGGTAAGACGACCGTTCTGCGCATGACCGCCGGGCTGGATTCGTCAACGAGCGGGTTGATCACGCTCAATGGAAAAGGAATAACCGATCCAGATCCCAAGGTCGGAATTGTGTTTCAAGAGGACAGATTGTTTCCCTGGCGGACCATTCAAAGGAATGTGGAGTTCGGTCTGGAACTGGCAGGCGTGAACAGGCAGGGAAGAACCGAGAAAGCCCTACATTATCTGGATCTGGTCGGGCTGTCTGGATTTGCCAACTCCCATCCGCATGAATTGTCCGGTGGAATGAAGCAAAGAGCGTCTATTGCACGTGCGCTGGTCAATGAACCGGAGATCCTGCTTATGGACGAACCATTCGGTGCGCTTGATGCTCAAACTCGCCAGCAAATGCAGGAAGAGTTGATGCGGATCTGCGCGAACGAGCAGCGGACTGTGATGTTTGTTACCCATAGCGTGGACGAAGCTGTCTTTCTTGGCGACAAGGTGGTGGTGCTCACGCCGTCTCCGGGTCGGATAGCGGAAATCGTTGAGATCGATGCACCGCGACCACGGGACCGCACCGCCCCCGAGGTGATTCAGTATGTTCGAAGAATCATGGCCTATTTTTAGTCGTATAGGAGCCTGTTGCAGAATCGCCACCTCGACCGAGGCTGACCGCTTGCGCCAATGACGGCGTACTGATTCCGTTGGCACAGGCAACGTGAGGGAGAAGAGATGGCGAACTTCGATCGCGAACCGGATCGGCAACAGCGGTTTCTTCTTCCGGTGGACATCTCGGATTGGGTTTCCGAGACGGACATGGTTCACCTCCTGCTGGATGCGATCGAGTTGATGGACCTGTCGGCGTTCGAGGCCCATTACACTCTTATGACTGTGGTCAAGAGGCACAGATGAACGGCTTCGCCCCGAGCCTGCAGCACGGGTTTGGTCATCACTTTGATGGGCAGCACGGGGACGGGATGGGCCTTGAGACGACGGTTGATCAAGCTCTTATCCGCGGGTTGAATACCGCACGTCCGTAATCCGTCTTGGGCCATCCCTGTCTAGAGGCGGGCATTGAGCCAAAGCTCAGCCACATAGTGCACAGCGGGAGTTCCCCACCGTGGCCGCATCCCGTCGCCGTGCTGCCCGTCACATCCGCCAGATGGGCGGATGTCTCGTTAGGCCGGCGCTCTCCCTATGCCGGCCGTGATCGTTGCCACGAGCATGAGCTCCTCCTCCCTCACCGGACCGGCTCGACCTGTCGACTGATGGCCCACAAGAACGCTGCCATCTCGCGTGCGATCGCCGCGATCACGATCGGCGCCTTCTTGCCGGCGGCCGTCATCCGCCGATAACGGGCACAGAGCCGGGTCTGCGCCTTCCAGGCGATCTCCCGCACCTCTTTGGGCAAGCCCTCGAGCCGAACCCGGATGGTCTCGGTCACACGAGCGGGGTGGCGGTAACTCCAAGCCCCTTCGACGAGCACGCGCCGGGCGCGCCGATTGCCTGCGAGTGTCAGACCACCGCGCCTGACGGTCTCACCGGTGGAGCGCTCGGACGGCACGAGGCCAAGGAAGGCCATGAGCTGGCGGGGACTGTCGAACCGGCGAACGTCACCGACTTCGCTGACGAACGTGACGGCAACTACGAACGATACCCCACGCAGCGCCTGATAGGCCGCCACCACAGGAGCCATAGACCAGGTGGGCACGAGCTCGACGAGCTGCGCATCCAGCCGCTCAAGCCGCTTGCTCGCATCAGCGATCACGTCGACCTGATCCTGGAACACGATCTGCTGAGCCGGATGCTCGAACTTCTGGGCCGCCAACCAGCGCGAATGAGCGGGGCTCCAGGCCTTGCGGCCGGTGAACGTCCGCCCGTGGCGGAGCAGAAACGATTGGAGCTGCTGACGCTTCTTGCGCAGATCCTCCCCAGCGGCCTCACGCGCCCGCACCAGATCGCGGACCGCCTCATGCACCGCGTCCGGAACCCAGATCCCCTTGAGCTCTCCTGCCCGCAGGAGCCGGGCCAAGGTGACGGCGTCGCGTCGGTTGGTCTTGACGTGCTCGCCCGGTCGCTTGGGGATCAGCGAGGGCGCCACAACCTCACAGGCATGGCCGAGCGCAACAAGCTGGCGATAGAGCCCGTAGCCGGTCGGGCCAGCTTCGTAGCAGAAGTGCAGCCGAGGATGCTTGTGGGCGAGCTTTCGGACGAACCGCTCGACGGCCGCCGAGGTCGTCTCGATCTCACCGACATACCGCACCTCGCCGCTGCGTCCGCTCTCTGCAACTGCGATTGCGTGCTTGGCCTTTGCCACATCGACACCGACGTAAACCACGCTATCCTCGTTCATGGTCCGCCCTCCTTTGCTTGGGGCTCGGCTCGGCCCTCGAGCAACCCCCGACTGCTCACGCTGCAAAGGCTAAGGGCGGGCCGCCCCCCGGACCACGGTCATAACGTCTAGCCTTCACCAGCACCATCGAAGTTCCGGCCCGCTTCAGCAACTCCCGTGCCGTCGGTCCGGCGCTGGGATTGACCCCCGTGCTCAATCAATCGGGGGAAAGCCATCGCGTCGGCCGCGTGTCCCTGTGCGGTGACGGCATGATGCGGACCCTGCTTTACGAGGCGGCCCAGGTTTTGTTGAGCCGGGTGAAGAAATGGTCCTGGCTGAAAGCCTGGGCGATGAACGTGGCCAGGCGCCGCGGACGGCAAAAGGCCATTGTCGCGCTTGCACGCCGGCTGGCGGTGATCATGCATCGCATGTGGAGCGACGGCGCCGAATTCCGTTGGACAAGGGAAAGCATGCCCGCCGCCGCCTGAAACAGACGCCGGGAAGAAGAAGTCCAAGTTCCGCTCGCCGGTGGAGAGACGTCCTTCGCGGGACGATGGATGAGGTAAGCTCGCTTGGGGTCTTGTGCCGTTCGCGCCATCGCGATCAGGACGCGAGTCAGATTGGGCCGCCTCATTCTACTGATCCCATGCTGGGAGGGCCAAAGAGCCGATCCCGAAGAGAAGCGCGGCCCCGCGAATGACGTCAAATACCGGTGCAGCGGGAAGCTCGAAAGCGCTTGACCTCAACACGCCGAATAGAGAAGACCCAGGTTTCCGTGCCGATTGACACCTGGCAACTATCGCCCGGTCTTCATGCACGACAAAGGCAAACTCTACGTCGACGACTGGGCCGTGGGCTTCGCGCTCGGTCTCGGAATGGGCGGCGAGGCTTTGGGGCCCATCCTTCTCGCTCAACCTCGGCCGATCGTCGCGCCCATCATGGTCATCAATCCGCAACTCAGCAAAATGCTGTTCCGTGTCCCCCAAGCGAGCGGCGAAAACTGCGCGCGACGGCTCATCGACATATCGGCCCAGCCGTCCTCCAGCTTTATGCCATGACCAGGACTGCTCGCACAAAGCAGTGAAAGCCGACCGTCGATCCCCGTGGCCTGCTCGTCGCGCTTACGCGCCGACCGCGAAGAGAAGCGTGTGACCCACGGGAGCGACACCCTACGGACCAAAACCAAATAGGAGCTTGACCCCAACAACCCCAATCAGAGAGGGCTCTTAGGGGGCTTTCGGGGAAGTCTCTCCCAACGAGAACTGGGAGGGTATGACCCAATACCTTCCTTCTGCGCTGCGCCCAGATATAGTAATGCAGTTGTGCTCATGGCCCTCGTCCTTCGCGGAGATCGCGTGCGGCGACCGCCGGTTCATTGGCACGCAGGGGAGGGACCGCCGCGGCACGACTCATGCGACCAGCGGCTGGCAACAAGAATTCGGGCTGGGAGACTTAGAGATGATGGGTGGGATCAAGGCCGCGGGCATCGGGCCGCGCTCCGCATTGACGTGCGGTGGCCCGGCTGACGCGCCGGAGAGCGCGCCGTCGCCGTGGTTCGCGCGGGCAGGAGGCTCGTCGTTTATGCGCGTGCCGGGGCTTTGGCGGGCCGTGTTGCGCTTGCGGACATTGCATGTGGCCGGCTCGCCCTCACCTTCGGCGCGTCCGAGCGCGCGGCGAAATCTCCTGCCGCGGCCCTGATCCAGGTGGCGGCGCACGGTGTTCGGCTTCGAACACGCGCACGCAATTCACCTCGCACCATTCAAGCATCTCGCATAGGCGCGTCAGTCGAGGGAAGTCGTTCTGGCTCCGCGATCCGACACGGGCGCGTGCATCTTCTAACCGAAAACAGAATCAAAGAGGTCCTCATGCCCGCGTTCATTCCGCTCCGGAGCGGATCGCCGCATCCGCAAATCACCCCGAACAGGGCTAATAGGGATCCTCGACGCGTCGCGAAGTCGGTCGGCCTGGGGCTTGCATCGCTCGCGCTCGCGGGGATGTTGCTTCTGCCCGACGCGGCCCGCGCGCTCGACATCAATTCATCGGATTATCTGCCGGCGCCGGCCGGCACCAATTTGCTGCTCTTCTATTCCCAATACGCCACCCGCAGTGAATATGAGAGCACGACAGGCACGGTGATCTCCAAGGATACTGGGCTTGATTCCTACGTCGACATCCTGCGCTACGTGCACTATTTCGACGTGGCCGGCTCTCGCGTCGCGGTGCAGGCGCTCCTGCCTGCCGGAACGCTCTATAATGCAGAGGTCGGTGGCACCAAGCTCAACGCCGCCGCCGGCTTCGGTGACCCCATCTTGTCCGCCGTGCTCTGGGTCGTGAACAACAAGGACACCGAGAGCTACGTCGCCATCGCCCCTTATCTGTCCGTGCCCGTCGGGCAATACAGCCCGGGCGAGACGCTCAACATGGGCGAGAACCGTTGGAAGCTCGACCTGCAGGGAGCGTGGTACCAAGGCCTCGGCAACGGCTTTGCCATGCAGCTCAGCGGCGATGTCATCTGGTACGGCTCCAACGGCCAGGCCGGCAACGGACTGCAGACCCTCACCCAGGACAACACCTACCAGTTCCAGGCGTGGCTCTCTTACGCCTTCGCGCCCACCTGGTCGGCGGCGGCAGGCTATTCGAAATATTGGGGCGGCACGGAATATCTGGCTGGCGTCCCTACCGGGAACGCCACCGAGCGCGACCAGGTGCGGCTCGAGCTTTCCAAGTTCATCACGCCGACCTTCCAGGTGCTGGGCCTCGTGCAGCGCGACTTCAACACTTCGGGCGGCTTCCCCGAGGACTTCCGCGGCACCATCAGGCTCCTGCAGGTCTTCTAGAAGCCGTAATGGACCGGCGTCTCGCGAGTAGCCATTTTGGGTGGCTGTCCCTCAGAATGATGGTGTTGGAACTGGGTCCGAGGGATCGGCCCCAGGCCTCATGAGAGGAACAGCCATGAATTATTATGCAGGAATCGATGTTTCGCTGAAAGAGAGCAGCGTGTGTGTGGTGGATGCCAAGGGTAAGGTCGTCCGAGAGGCCAAGGTTGCCAGCGAGCCAGAGGCGCTTGTTCGGTTTTTTGGCGGGCTGGGCTTGCCGCCTCGATTCACGTGGCAGTGTTCTCGGGCCGCCCGTAAAGCTCGCCGCGACACGGCTGGCCAGCAAGGAACTGCTCGTTGTGGCAACCAATACCGATCCCAGGATCGCCCTGACCAACTATCGGCGGCGCTGGGAAATCGAAACACTGTTCGCGGCCAGCAAGACGCGCGGTCTCAACCTCGAGGACACTCACATCACCAGCCCGGAGCGAATCGCCAAGCTCATCGCCGTGCTGGCCGTCGCCTTCATCTTCGCTCATGCGACCGGGGAATGGAGCGCCAGACATAGGCCAATCATCATCAAGACCCACAAGCGCAAAGCGAAGTCGATTTTCCGCATCGGCTTCGATCTGCTGAGGAAAATCTTGATTCAAGGAGCACGCGAAGCCGTCCAATGCTGGAAGGCCATCATGGCAGGGCAACCTCCAACTCCACAAGGCCCCAGATCAGACCCACAACCAGCCTGAAAGAGTCGTGTACTGTGCACGATACGACAAGCTCCTCGCCAACTTCATGGGCTTCGTCAAACTCGCCACAATCGCCATATGGCTCAAATAGTTAAATCGTCACTACGGCCTAGAGCGTCGGCGTGCCGGGTGCGATCGGGGCAGGGCGCGCATCGCTTGTGTGTCGCGATCTTGCGGCTCAGGGCCACGAAGTTGAACAGATGCGGCATCTGATTGTCGCGGCGATAGTTCAACGACAATTCCGTGCCCGGATTAAATCCCTCATAGCGTGCGAAGCGCACTCCGGCCCTGCTGCTCTCGGCCACCGAGGCGGGGACCAGCGAGATGCCCGTGCCGATGGAGATCAGCGTGATCGCCGTCTGATAATCCTGCGTGAAGACCTGATCCTCCGGGGTGAACCCCTCCTGTCGGCAGACGTCGAGCACGAGGTCGCAGAAGCCGGGCCGCGGCTGGCGCGGATAAAGGACGAAGGTCTCCGCCTTGAGATCCGACAGGCGGAGGATGCTGCCCTCGCCTTTGTCCGGCAATGCGAGGATCAGCTCCTCCTGGGCGATGATCTCCGATTTCAGCTCGGCATCGTCGAGCTTGGGCCGCGCCACCGCGATGTCGATCTCGCGCTGGATGAGGGCCCGCTTGAGCTCGGCATGGCTCATGGTGCAAAGGGCGAGCTCCACATCGGGATGGGCCGTGCGGTAGGCCTGGATGATCTTGGGAAGGACGCCGTAGGTGGCGGTGCCTTCGAACGCGATGCGCAGCCGGCCGGCGCGGCCTTCGCCCACGCGCCGCACCTCCTGCTCGGTGCGCTCGGCGAGGGCCAGGATCTCGCGGGTGCGTTCCAGCATCAGCTCGCCCGCTTGGGTGAGGCGGATCTGGCTGCGGCTGCGGTCGAACAGGTCCGCGCCGAGATCCTGCTCGAGCTGGGCGATCTGCCGGCTGAGCGGCGGCTGGGCGATGTTCAGCCGCGCCGCCGCCCGGCCGAAATTCAACTCCTCGGCCACCGCCAGGAAATAGCCAAGGCGTTTGAAGTCCATCCCTCCGATGTCCTTATAGGGGCTCGGCGCCGGTCGGCGCGTCGCATTGGCCCGCGGGATGCTGGCGGCTTCGGCGCCGTCTCGGGCGGGCGCCGGCTGCGGGCGGTCACGCATTTCCATCGACGAACAGGCTTGGCAGCCCGCCGCTGTGCAGGAACAGAACGGTGGTGGCATCGCCATAGCGCCCCGCGCCGAGCAGCGCGCCATAGCCGGCCATGGCCTTGCCCGTATAGACGGGGTCCAGCACCACGCCCTCTGAGCGCGCCGCGCGTTCGATCGCGGACATGCCCGCGGGCGAGGCGATGCCGTAACCCGCGCCGATGAAGCCGTCGTGGATGACCACGTCGTCGGCCGCGACGGAGCGGGCAAGGCCCAGATGATCGGCCGCCTGATCGGCGAGATCCTTGACGCGGACGCGGGCCTCGGCGGCCGGCCGGCTCACCGTGATGCCTTCCACCCGCCAGGAGGCGCCCAAGAGCCGCGAGCCCAGGAGCCAGCCCGCCAAGGTGCCCCCGGAGCCGACCGCCATCACCACGCAATCGGGCCGGATGCCCGCCTGGCGGCACTGCGCCATGACCTCGCCCACCGCATGGACGTGGCCGATCACGCCAAGCGCGCACGCCCCACCCCGCGGGATCACATAAGGCCGCCCGCCCGCGGCCCGGATGTCGGCGGCCTCCACCTCCAGCATCGCGTCGACGGAATTGCGGTCGCTCGATCCGGTGAAGCGGGTCCGCGCGCCCCACAGCACCGAGAGGAGGTGATTGCCCTTCGCCTTCTGGGGTGGATCGCCCCAATAGACGGCGCTCATGCCGAGGCCGGCGAAGGCCGCCGCCGCCGCCGTCGCCCGCACGTGGTTGGAGAGCGTGCCGGCGCCGGTCACCAAGGTGTCGGCGCCCGCTCTCAGCGCATCGGCGACGATGAGCTCCAGGCCGCGGATCTTGTTGCCGCCGCACCCGAACGGGATCAGGTCGTCGCGCTTGATCCAGATCTCGGGGCCGCCCAGCGTGCCGGTCAGCTGCGGCGCGGGCAGCAGCGGCGTGACGGT
The DNA here is from genome assembly GCA_000017645.1 of Xanthobacter autotrophicus Py2. Taxonomy (NCBI): domain Bacteria; kingdom Pseudomonadati; phylum Pseudomonadota; class Alphaproteobacteria; order Hyphomicrobiales; family Xanthobacteraceae; genus Xanthobacter; species Xanthobacter versatilis. Next base: position 276,138 of record CP000782.1, on the reverse strand, counting down.
GGGGTTGAGGACGAGACGCGGCGGCTCCATGAGCCGCATGTCAGGCTGTTCCATCCCGCTCGCTCCCCGCGAGCACCCGGTCGACCAGCGCCTGGCACTGCGCGGTCTGAAGGCCCGCATTGAAGATACGCTCGATGTCCGCGCCGGTGAGCGTGCTGGCGATGACCGGATCGTGCCCCACCACCTCGCGGAACGCCTGCCCCTCCTGTCCCGCCCGGCCGGCGGCCTGGTGCACCAAGCGATGGGCGGTCTGCTTGCCCAGCTTGCACGCCAGCGCCAGCATGAGCCCTTCCGAATAGATGCGCCCGTCGCAGGCCTCGAGATTGGCGTGCATGCGATCGGCGCGAACCTCGAGGTTGCTCAGCATCTGCCCCAGCAATCGCACCGCCTTGCCGGCTGCCATGGTGAGCTCGGGCACGGCGTGCCATTCGAGCTTCCAGGAGCGGCCGTCGCGCTCATGGTCATGGGGCAAGCTTTCGGCGAGCACGGAGGTGTTGGCGCGCACCACCCGCGAGAGCGTGCCGAGATGCTCGGCGATCTCCGGATTGCGCTTGTGCGGCATGGTAATGGAGCCGATCTGCTCGCCCGCCGCCCCCTCGCGCACCTCGCCGACCTCGTCGCGCTGGAGCGAATAGACCTCATGACCGATCCGATCGGCGGTGCCGGCGACGAGGGTGAGGAGCTGGGCCCATTCCACGAGCACGTCGCGGCTGGCGGTCCATGAAGTCAGGGGCGGGCGCAGCCCGATGCGCTCGCAGAAGGCGCGCTGGACTTCGAGACCATGGCGGCCGAGCGCCGAAAGGCTGCCGACGCCGCCGCACAGCTGGCCGATCCCCATGCGCCCCGCGATCTCCTCGAAGCGCTGGCGATGGCGGCGCAATTCGGCGAGCCAGCCGGCCACCTTGAAGCCGAAGGTGATGGGAAGGCCCTGCTGGCCGTGGGTGCGGCCCACCATCACTGTGTCGCGGTGGGCGCGGCACAGAGCGGTGGCGGCGGCGATCGAACGGTCGAGATCGGCGAGGATCAGCGCGCGCGCCTCGCCGAGCACCAGCATCAGCCAGCTGTCGGTGATGTCCTGCACCGTGGCGCCGAAATAGAACCACTCGCTCACGCTCTCCGGGTAGCGCTGGCGGATGACGTCGATGAGCCCGGCGGTGGAATGGCCCGTGGCCCGGTAGCCGGCCGCGAACCGGGCGAAGAAGTCGTCGTCGAGCACCACGTCGCGGCAAGCCGCGACGATGGCGGCCGCGCTCGTCTCGGGGATCAGACCGAACTCGCCCTCGACCTCAGCCAACGTGCCGAGGAGGTCGAGCCACCGCCGCGTGCGCGGGGCATCGTCGAACAGGGCCTGAAGCTCGGGCGTCGACCAGGCGCTGCCATAGACGCGCGAGCCGAAGGACCAGCCGGTCATGGCGCTCTCCCGGCAAAGGAGCGGGCTTCGTCGACGAGGCGGCTCAAGGCGGCGGCATGGCGGTGCGTGGTGGCGGCGAGGTCTTGCGCGCGATGGCGGAAGGTGTCGTCGAACTCGCGCGCTTGCCGCCGCACCTGCGCGGGCGCGGCGCCGCCGATATCGCGGCGGGCCTCAAGACAGGCTTTCGGATCGAAGGCCTCCGCCAGCAGGCCGTCCGGCACGGCGGGAAGGGTCTCGTCATAGGCGCGGCAGGCGTCGGAAAGCTCGCTCTGGCTGAGGCTCGCGAGGGTGCGTCCCTCCTGCTCGAGGCGGGTGACGAGGCGGCCGACGAGGCCATGGGCGCTGCGGAAGTCGACGCCGAGAACGAGGCACAGACGCTCGGCGAGATCGGAGGCGAAGCAGGCGCCATCGGCGAGGAGCGCGCGCGCGCGGGCCGCGTCGAAGGTGAGCGCGCCGATGACTTCGGCCATGAGGTCCGCGGCCTTGGCGCAGGCGTCGAGCGCCTCGGGCACCGCGCCGTAGGACTGCATGCGATTGTCCATCTGGCCCGTGGGCGTGCGCCCGCTCGCGGCGACGCCCGCCGCGACGCCGATCAGCCGGTTGGCGAGGCCGCGCACGAAGGCGAGGGCATAGGGATTGCGCTTCTGCGGCAAAATCTTGCTGGCGCGCGAATGCCGGTCCGACAGGCGCACCAGGCCGAACTCGGCGGTGGCGAAGATCATGAGGTCCTCGGCCAGGCGGTCGAGGCCGACGCTGGCGGCGACCGAGAGCGCCATCGCCTCGATGGCGAGGTCCGCCTGCCACATGGCATCGCGCCCATGGGCGAGCGGGCCTGAAAATCCCAGCCGTTGGGCGAGCGCCGCCCGGTCCTGGAACGCCACCGATCCGTTCATGCTGCCGCAGCCGGCGGGGCACAGATCGGCGCGGCCGTAAAGGGACTGCAGGCGTTCGAGATCGCGCATGACGGGCGCGGCGAAGCCGAGGACATAGTGGCCGAAGCTGGTGGGCTGGGCCGCCTGAAGATAGGTGTAGTCCGGCATCACATCGTCGGCGTGGGTGAGCGCCGTCACGGCGAGGGCGCGGCCGAGCCGGGCCAGCGACGTGCCCAAAGCGAGGAGCCGCTCGCGCACCAGCAGGTGATAGGCCGTGGTGAGGGCCTCCCGGCGCGCCCGCGCGGTGCCGAGCCAACCTACGGCCTTGGTCCGCTGCGCCACTTGAGCTTCGTGATTGGTGTAGAGATCGCCGAGCTCTGCGACCGCGCCAGTGCTGCCGCCCGCGTGAAGATCGAGGAGCGCGCCCACCAATTCGCGCGCCGGCGCGCGGGGAATGACGCCCCGCTCGCTCAGCGTGATCACGTGGGCGAACTCCACAAGGTGGAGATAGGGCGCGAGCGGGCCCTGGCCCGAGACCTCCTCGGCGAACGCCGCCGTCACCAGCTGCGGGGAGGGCGCCGCCGACAGGCGGTTGCCGATCTCCAGCACGGCGCCGGCGGACGTTTCGGCAGGGCTAGTCATGGCGCAGTTCTTGGCGCGCGCTCTCGCGCGTCGCCGGGCCTTCGTCGGGCTCGGGCATGTCCGGGTCCCACTGGCCGGACGCCTTCTCCCGGTCCGCCACGGCGGCGAGCGTCTCGAAGCGCAGGCCCGCGCGCAGGGCTTCGAGCGCCAGCACCTCGTTCACCGCCACATTGCCGAGGCTCACATTGGCGCCGAAGCGCGCGACGAGGGCCGCCTGCTGCTCCTTCTGCGGGGCTTCCCAGATCAGCTGATCGATCTTGTCGCCGAGGAGGTTGGCGATCTCCTCGAGGAAGCTCGAGCGCAATTCGCCCGTCTTGTCGTAGATGCCGATGCCGCGACCGGATTCGCGCGCCTCCACGATGACGAAGCTCGATCCCCATTTGAGGTCGTCCAGCGCCTGCTCGGCCAATTCGGCGGCTTCCGGCTGGCATTGCGGGTCCTTCTTGCCCACCTCGGTGATGACCACGAGGCCGGCCTCCCGCGCGCAATCGATGATGCGCCGGCGCCGGTCGCGCGGAAGGTCGATGGTGCCGTCGGAGATCTCCACGGCGGTGAAGCCGAGCTCTTCCGCGCGCTGCATGAAGACGCGGCAGTGCTGCTGCACGACGGCGGCCTCCAGAAGCGTGCCGCCGGGATAGGTCAGGACGCCCCGCTCGCGTAGGAAGGCGAGCTTGTCGGCCAAGACCTGCGGCGGCATCAGCGCCGAGGTGCCGAAGGCGAGCTTCCAATGGTCGATGTAGGGCGCGGCGACCGCGTCGATGTCGGCCAGGGCGGCGGGCCCGATGCCCTTGTCGATGACCATGGTGATGCCGCGCTTGCGCGGCTGGGTCACCCGGCGGTCGATGGCGGCGTCGAGCGCGAGGACGCCGCGCCAGGGACGTTTCGCTCTAGCTTGCGCTGACATGGCTGACCAGCTCCTTCAAGGCCCGCTCGACCATGGCGAGGTCGGAGCCCCAGGGCACGACCATCACGTTGCCGTCCTGCTCGATGTCGAATTCGAGCAGGCAGCATTTCAGCATGGTGAGGCTGTTGCGCTTGCCGGCGATGGCGCGCGGGCACATCTCGACCCGTGGCGGCTCGTCGCCGTAATAGTGACGGTGGAACTGGAGGCTCCGCTCGCAGCCGATCAAGGTCCAGTCCTCGCGCTCGGCGGGCCGCTCGTCGAGGAAGTGGACGGGCGCTTCGAGCTCGTCGAGCCCGCCGGAACGGCAGGGCACGAGGAAGGCGTGGGGATGCACCTGCGCCGCCAGGTCCTTCAGCTGGATGCATTCCAGCTCCAGCTTGATGGGCGGCAGCTTCGCGTAGCTCAGCACATGCTCGATGAGGTGGAACAGTTTCGGCGGATCGGGCGGGCTGACCTCCACCACCGTGAGCACCAGCGGGTCGGGGTGGTGGATGAAGTTCACGTGGTCGTACATGCCCTGGCAGATCATCGTGCCGTCGGCGCCGATGCCGTTCTTCTCCGCAAGGCGGGCCAAAGCGGACGGGTTGGCGCAGTCGGTCTCGGGGTCGACCACGAAGCGGCAGGTGTCGGGCAGGGCCAGCACTTCCACATAGTCGATGGGCGCGAACAAAGGCTTGGTGTCGCGCGGGCCGAGGGCGACGAGGGCGTAGGTGTCGTCCTTCCCGCGCAATGCGATCATGGTGGTGCGCCGATAGGCTTCCTTGCCCATGAGGTGGGCGATGATGGCCTCTTCGCTCATCTCGCCGTCATAGGGCTGCACGCTGACGCCGCGATAGGGCAATTCGACGATATTCTTCTTGTCGCGCAAGGAAATGGGCGCTTGCTGCGCGATCGGCTTCGGCTCGATTTTCTCTGGCTTGTTCATGGCGTTGTTTCCCGCTTGCTGCGTTCCCCGATTGCGACGTCCCCCAATTCTTGTGCGTCTTGTGGATGGCGCGCGCCCGTCCGCAAGGCTTCGGCTCCGCCGCCCGCGTGGGGTGCGGGGCCGGTCATATGGCGGTCATCCCTCCGTCGACGGCGAACACGCACCCCGTCACGAACGCGGCCTTCGTGCTCAGAAGGAAGATGGCGGCCTCGGCGATGTCCTCGGGCGTGCCGAAGCGGCCGATGGGGTATTTGGCGAGCCGGCGCGCCTCCAGCTCGGGATCGGCGTCCTGGCCGAGGAGCTGGCGGCCCATGTCGGTGCTCGCGACCGTGCCGGGGCACACCACATTGACGCGGATACCCTGGCCCGAATATTCGGCCGCCATCTGGCGGGTCAGGCTCACGACGGCGCCCTTGGCCGCGCAATAGGCAGCCATGGAGGGAATGCCCACGAGGCCCGCCACCGATCCGAAATTGACGATGGCGCCCCTGCGCCGCTCCAGCATCCCGGAAAGCGCGGCCTTGGAGGCGAGGAAGGTGCCCGTGACGTTGACCGCCATGATGCGGCCCCACGTCTCCACCTCGGTGGTGTGCACCGATCCGAAGCCGGCGATGCCGGCATTGTTCACGAGGCCGGTGAGCGGCCCGAGCGCCCGCTCGGCGCCCGCCATCGCGGCGGCGATGGCCGCCTCGTCGGTGACGTCGGCCCCCACGCCCCAGGCGGCCGCGCCAATCTCGGCCGCCGCCTTTTCGGCGCACGCGCCGTCGCGATCGATGAGCGCGACCTTCGCGCCGGCGCGCACCGCGGCGCGCGCCACCGCCAGGCCGATGCCGGCGGCCCCCCGGTGATCGCGATGACCTCCTCGTTCAGCGTGCCGGTCACCTTGTTCAGCCTTTCTGTTCGGCCGCGCGGGGATCAGATGGCGGTGTAGGCGCCATCCATCACCAGCGCGGCGCCGTTGACGTAGCTTGCGTCCTCGCCCGCCAGGAACATCACCATGTCGGCCACCTGGGCCGCCGTGCCGATCTCCTTTTGCGGGATGCGGGCGAGGACCTGGTCGCGCAGCTCCGGCTGGTCGAGGCGCCACTGGGTCATGGGGGTCTCGATCATGCCCGGACAGACCGCGTTGCAGCGGATGCCGGAGCTGGCATAGTCCACCGCCACGGACTTCGTGAGCTGGAGCACCGCCCCCTTGGAGGTGGTGTAGGCGGAGCGTCCCGGGAACGCGACGAGGCTCGCCACCGAGGCGATGTTGATGATGACGCCGGCGCCCTGCCGCAGCATGTGCGGCAGCACGGCGCGGCAGCCCAGGAAGATGCCGCGCACATTGACGGCCATCACCTTGTCGAACTGCTCGACGGGCGTCGTGTGCAGGACGCTCGCCTCGCTGTTGCCGGTGATGCCGGCATTGTTGACGAGCACGTCGATGCGGCCGAACCGCTCCATCGTGGCGGCAATGGCGGCATTGACGTCGCCTTCGTCCGCCACGTCCGCGCGCACGCACAGCACCTTGTCGGCGTAAGCGTGCCAATGGGTCTTGGCGGTCTCGGCGAGGGTGTCTGCGGACAGGTCGAGCGCCGCCACGTGATCGCCACGCGCCAGAAAGCGCGTGGCGATCGCCAGGCCATTGCCCGACGAGGCGCCGGTGACAATGGCGACCCGGCTCACAGGCTCACCAGGTTCTTCGAGCCCGCACGCAGGCGCGAGAGCTGGATGAAGTGCGTCGGGTTGAGGAACAACTCATCCATGTCCCCCAATTCGTCGACGGTGAGCCCCTGCTTGATCAGGACGTTCAAGTACTGGAACGCGTCCTTCGCGCCGTAGCCCACGTGATGGGCGCCGAGCACCTTGCGGGTCTTGGCGTCGATGACGATCTTCTGGAAGCCCGACATGTGGGCCGTGCCCTTGCCGAAGGCATAGAGCATGGTGCGGTCGGAGGCCGGCAGCGCCACGTTGAGGCCGTTCTCGGTATCCGGCGGCATCTTGATGGTGACGATCTCGTGCCCCGCCGCGCGGGCTTCCTCCTCGCCCATGCCGAGGAAGCTGACCTCGTAGTGGGTGTGCAGGAAGTCCGGATAATTCTTGGGCGTGTAGGAGATCTTCTCGCCCATCACGTTACGCGCGGCGTAGCAGCCGGACTTGCGAGCCTTGAACATCTCCATGGGCCCGCCGATGAGATCGCCGACGGCGTAGACGTTGGGCACGCTGGTCTGAAGATATTCGTTGACCAGCACCTCGCCCTTGGGCCCGAGATCGAGGCCCAGGATCTTCGCCAATTCCGCCGAGCGGGGCTGCTCGCCCAGGCCGAGGAAGACGAAGTCGGTCTCGATGCGGATCTCGCCATCGGGCGTCATCGCCATCACCGCCTGAACGCGGCCGTTGGCGTCCTCCTCGATCCGCGTGACGTTGGCGCCGGAGACGATCTCCATGCCCTGCTCCTTCATGCGGTCGAGCACGTAGGCGCGGGTCTCGTTGTCCTTGATGAGCTTGAGCGGCTCGGTGCGCACCAGCATCACGGTGCGCCGGCCGGTGGCGTTGAAGAAGCAGCCATATTCGACCGCGGTCTTCGAGCCGCCCACCACGACCACGGTGCTGCCGGGCTCGTAGTCGAGCTCCTCCACCAGCGTCGCGTGGTCGAAGACGCCCTTGGCGTTGACGCCCGGCACGTCGAGCGTGCCCGGCCCCGCGCCCACCGCGAGGATCAGGTTCTTGGCCTTGAACACCTTGCCGGCCGCCTCGACGGTGTGATTATCGATCACCTTGGCCGGGCAGTTGAGGATGTATTCGAGGTTGAGCTGTTCCTTGGACTGGAAGTTCATGATGCCGTGCGGGCCGTTGCGCCCGGCGCGGAACAGATCGACCACCTCCTTGATGCCGACCACCTTCTCGGTCATGTCCGGGAACCAGTACTGGCCCGAGAAGGTGCGCGCGAGCATCAGCTCGGCCGCGCAGTCGGAGAACAGATGGTGCGGCACGCACGCATTGTGCGGGCACGAGCCGCCCAGGAACGGCCAGCGGTCGACGATGAGCTGCCGGCCGCCCATGGCGCGCAGATAGGCCGAGCCGAAGCGCCCGGCGGCGCCGCCGCCGATGAAGATGGCGTCGTATTCGCGTGGATCGTTCTCGTCCACGTTGTAGATGACCTCTCCGCCATCGGGCGCCTCGAGGATCTCATCGATCCGCGTGGCCCATTGATTGATGGTGAGATGGTCGTTTCGGGCGTTCCAGACTTTCACCGTCTACTCCTCGGGACGATCAGGTTGAGTTCGTGCGGGGCGGATGGATGCTGCGGGCTAGCGCCCGCAGCACAGGCATCCGCCGCCGTTTTCCGTGCATTCGAACGGGTGGGGCTCGGCGGGGCGGTCGGCCATGATCTGTGGCCGCTCGCTCTTGCACTGGGAGCACACCCAGACGCGGGGCTTGCGCGTGCCCTCCATGACCATCCCGCGGAAGACATGGCCGCAGTCCGGGCATTTGATGGTATAGACAGGCATGGCTCCTCCCTCATCGCCCGAGCTCATGTGTTCGCCCGGACGATTGAAAGATGACTGACGTCTTTAGATCAGGCCGCCTGCTTGGCCTTGGCGAGCTCTGCTCGGACAATCTTGGTGCCCTCGACGAGGGCGTGCAGCTTGTCCTGGGCGATATAGCGCTGGAGCAGAATGAGGCCGCAGTCGGTGGTCACGCCGAGGCGGTCCGCCGGGACGATCTCCAGCAGCCGGCGAATGCGGTTTGCCACCTCGTCGGCCGTCTCCGTGATGGTGCTCTTCACGTCGATGACGCCCGCCCAGAACGAGACATTGTCCGGCAGGGGATGGTTCTTCATCACGTGAAGGCCGCTGAGATCATCGGAGCGGCGCCCGCAGCTTTCCAGGTTGAGCACGTCGAGCCGGGCCTCGTAGGCCTTCGGCACGATGGAGCCGGTGGCGGTGGCCTTGGTGGCTTCCGCCTTGCGCTTGGTGAGATCGAAGATCTCGCCGCTGGCCGCCGTCTCGTCGGGATAGTAAGCGGGCGTGCCGCCCCAGTTGCCCCAGCACACATGGGCGATGATCTTGGCGTTCTTCACGCCGTCCACCGCCGCGTTGAAGGCTTCGATGGCCCAGTCCTCGAAGAAATAGGGCCAGGTGAACTCGTCGATCTGAATGAAGTCGACGCCGAGCGCGTCCACCTCGCGGATGTCCTCGTTGATGGCCTTGGCGATGGCCATGGCGCGATCGCGGCTCGACTTGTAGTGCAGGTCGTTGGTCGCCTGGGTGAGCGCCTGGACGCCCGTATACTGCACCTTGGTGGGCTTGCCAGTGGCCTTCTTCAGCGCCTTGGCCTGCTCGACCATGATCGCGCCGTGGCGCCGGACCTCGCCGGTGAGGGTGCCCGCGTGAAGCCGGCTGTAGATCGGAAAGCCGAGATAGCCGCCCTTGAGGTCGTAGCCGAGGCGCCGGTAGTAATAATAAAGGGCCTGTTCGGCGTAATTGTCGCCGTGCACGCGGCCGTCGCTGATGATGTCGAGGCCGGCGCGCTCCTGATCGCGGGCGATGGCAGCCACCGCATCCTCGAGGGATTCCTGGATCAGCGCGTCCGGCGGCTCCTGATCACCCGTCCAGGTGCGGGCGAACTGGGCGTCCCACCACCGCGGATTGGGATAGTTGCCGACCATACTGGTCGGAATCGTGACGTCTTCCCCTCGGATCAGCATTCCCATCCTCCCTGATGCCGCCTGACTGTCTCGAGCGTGCGGAAGGCTCCGCTTTCGCCAAGATGAGTTGTCAGCTTTTTCATCACTGATCACATTCCAGCAGCGCTAAGGCTCCGTACGTGATCAATGTTGTACATAGTTGATCATTCTTAGTCAGGCGCAATCGAAGCTGTCAAGCGGCGGGTGGAGGCTTCGAAAAGAATCTTGCGCGGTGGCGGGTTTTCCGGCGCCCGATTGACAGATCGGAGGTGGCGCGCATTGACTGGGGGCGCGTCGCCTCCGCATGCACCCAACACAGCGCGTGCTCGCCGACGCGGAACTGGCCGGCGCCATCGGAGACGATCACCGTGTCGCCCAGCAGGCCGTGGTGATGGATGGCGCCCCACAACGCACCTTCGGTGGCGATCCGTACCGGGTCCGGCGTCACGCCGAGCTGGTCGATGCCCAGCGCCGTCAGGTGCGCCTGCCATGCGGCCCCGTCCGCGAAGATCTTCTGCGGTGCGGCCTCGAGACGATCGATGACCGGTCCCGCCAGATTGCGCCCACGCATGTAGGCCAGCGCCTCCTTGTTCACGACATGCTCGCCGTGACCGGCGCGAAGCGTGTCCAGGAACGCCGCGCGCGACTTCGAGGCACCGGTGCGGAAGGCCGTGAAGCGATCGTCGCCGATCTGCGTGGTGTAGCCGTCCGCGTGGGCGTGGCGTGCGGAGGTGTCATCCACCGTCACCCACTGTGCCGTCGCAAGGCCCGCGCGAAGCACGTCGCGATCCTCGCTCACGAACTCGTCCACGTGATCCGCTATCAGTCGCACGACCTGGCGCTTGGAGATGGCGATGCCGATCCCGGTCAGAAGAGCCGTCAGCCGCTCCGTCGTCACCTGTCCCTGCACGTGGCCGGCGAGGATGAAGCGCCGCAGGTTCGCACCCCAGCCGCCGATGACCTCCGGCGGCAGCGGCGCTACCACCCTCTCCCCCGCCGGCGTTACCCAGCGCTCGCGGCGATACCGCACGACCTCGGTGACCAGCACCAGGTCGCGAACCAGGATCGTCTCGTACCCCTTGAAGCGCGATCCTGCCGGCACCTCCGCCGGAACGACCACCTCCCGGCTCACCTGATTGCCGTCCCGCTTGCCACCGCGCCGGCGGCGCTTGCCCTTGCCGCGCGACGGCCCTGTCGCCTTCTCCATGCCCGAAGGCTTCGACGTCTTGAACTTCGGCCGGGGCGGCAGCCCCTTCAGCGCGGCGATCTCATCCTTGAGATCCCGGTTCTCTGCCTGCGCCGACGTAAGACCGTCTTCAGGCCGGCATTCTCGTCACGAAGGCTCCGAACCTCGGAAAGAAGCTCCACGACAAGATCGCGAAGCGCCCCAACCGGCCGGTCCCTGACCGTATCAGCGTCTCGTTCCGACATGGGAATCGTGAATCACGACCCCCACTTCCTGAAAAGCCCCTTCGCCCCGGAATTTGCTCCAGTTACGCGCTGATCGGCCGACGTCTGCGAGCCCGCTTCTTTGCCGCCCAGCAGACGGAGGTTGCCATCGGTTGTGCAGTCCTCAACCGCATGCTCGCCTGTGCACGCCTGCACTCGGTTCGCTGCAGCGAATAGAGGACGATATCAAAGACCCCATTGCGCCGCATGTCGCATCCGTGCACCAACGCCCCCAAGTACGGTTCGTCAGACGGTGAAAAATCCGACGATGGCGTGCGCCCGAAATCATGCGCCAGGCGATGGCCGGCAAAATCCGTGGTCGTCATGAATAGGACGGGCTTGCACCTTCATCCGAAGGATGCTAAACGATCGTTTAGTTAGATAGGTGATGTCTTGACCTCGACAGCTTCGAAACGTCAACCAAGCCGCTGGCCTGCCTTGCTGGACGCCGCGGCCATCTTCTTCGCCGAGCGCGGCTACCACGCCACCGCCATGCGGGACATCGCGCGTGTCGCGAACGTCACGCCGGGAGCGGTCTACTTCCATGTGGCGACCAAGCATGCGCTGCTCGTGGCCGTCTATCAGGAAGGCGTGGATCGCATCATCCGCCACTTCGATGAGGCGATCGCGGAGGAGCACGATCCGGTGAAGCGCTTCCGCTGCGCCATCCAGGCCCACCTTGAATCCATCCTCGATGAGAGCGCCTATGCGCGCGTCATCGTCCGCGTGCTGCCCGAGGATGTGCCGGAAGCGACGGAAGAGTTGAAGCGCCAGCGCGAGCGCTATGAGGAGCGCTTCCGCGCGCTGATCGACGGCCTCCATCTTCCTCAGGGCCGCAATCCCAAGCTGATGCGGCTGCTGCTCATCGGCGCTCTGAACTGGACCCCGGTCTGGTATCGCGGCTCCATCGGCGGCCTCGACCCTGTCGTCGATGAGATGGTCGCCTCGTTCGGCATCCAGCCCACACGAAGGACGAGCAAGAAATGATCCATGCCGGCACGCGGCCCCTCCGTGTCCTCGTCACCAAGATCGGCCTCGACGGGCACGATCGCGGCAGCCGGATCGTTGCCGCCTATCTGCGCGACGCCGGCATGGAAGTGATCTACACGCCACCCTGGCAGACCATCCCGGGTGTCGTGAAGCTCGCCACTGAAGAGGACGTAGACGTCATCGGCATCAGCTCGCTGGCCACCGACCACCTGATCGTCCCGAAAATGATGGAGGCGCTGCGCGCCGCGGGGCTCGGTCACGTGGGTGTCGTGGTGGGCGGCATCGTGCCGGAAGCGGAGCAGTCGGCGCTCGCCGCGGCCGGCGTCAGCCGGGTGTTCGGTCCGGGCGCCGCGCGCGAGGAGATCGTGGAGTGCGTGACGGCCCTCGGCCAGAAGTCGCGCGCGGAGCGTGTCGATGACTATTCGGAGGCAAACCCATGAACCAGGCCGCGGTGCAACTTCCACTCCCGGGGTTCGAGCAGGCCTCTGGCCAGTGGCGCTCTGACTATTCCCGCCAGGTGGCCGGCGAGAAGCCGGTCCGCAACCGCTCCGGCATTGAGGTTCAGCCGCTCTATTCGCCGCGCGACTGGGCGGGCGAGCGCTATCTGGATGATCTCGGCTTTCCTGGCCAATACCCCTTCACGCGCGGCATCTATCCATCCATGCATCGCGGCCGCACCTGGACCCAGCGCCAGCTCATCGGCCTCGGCACGCCGCAGGATTACAATGTCCGGGTCCGCCGCATCATTGATGCGGGCGCCACCGCCATCAGTCTCCTGCCGTGCTGCTCGGGCTTCCGCGGCATCGATTGCGACGAGGTGGACCCGGTGCTGCTCGGCACCTGCGGCACGGTGGTGAACACCACCGACCACATGGATGCGGCGCTCGACGGGGTGCCCCTCGGCACCATCTCGACGGCCATGAACGATCCTTCCCCGTTCACGCTTCTGGCCTTCACCCTGGGGGTGGCGCGCCGCCGCGGCATCGACTGGCGCAGCATCACCGGCACCTCGAACCAGAGCGACTATATTTCCCATTTCATCGCCAACCACCAGTTCTACCGGCTGTCCCTGCCGGGGTCGCGGCGGGTGCTGCTGGACCACATCGAATTCTGCCGGCGCGCGTTGCCGAACTGGAATCCCCTGTCGGTAGTCGGCCAGCACATGCAGCAGGCCGGAGCGACGCCCGCCGAGACCATGGGCTTCACCTTGTCCTCGGCGATCCAGTACGCGCAGGACTGCATCGAGCGCGGCATGGACGTGGACGACGTCCTGCGCCGCTTTACCTTCTTCTTCGATATTTCGATCTCCTTCTTCGAGGAGATCGCCAAGTTTCGCGCCGGCCGACGCATCTGGGCGCGGATCGCCCGGGAGCGGCTCGGCGCGAAGGACCCCGCCTGCTGGCGCTTCAAGTTCCACGGCCAGACCTCGGGCGTCGATCTCACCCAGCAGCAACCCTTGAACAACATCGCCCGCGTCTCGGTCCAGGCCATGGCCGGCATCCTCAGTGGGCTTCAGTCCATGCACACGGATGCCTATGACGAGGCCATCGCCTGCCCCAGCGAGGAGACGGCGCGCATCGCCGTGGCCACCCAGAACATCCTGCGCGACGAGGCGCAGCTCTGCGCCGTGATCGATCCCCTCGGCGGTTCTTATTACGTGGAGCGGCTGACCGACCAGATGGAGGCGGAGATCGAGGCAGTGATTGCGCGGATCGACGCGGCCGGAGGCATGTACAAGGCGGCCGAGGTCGGGCTGGTGCAGACCATGATCGGCGAATCCGCGCTCGCCTTCCAGGAGCAGCTGGAGACAGGCGAGCGCAAGATCGTTGGCGTCAACTGCTATCAGGTCGAGGAAGACCCGACCATTCCGCCCGCCGAGCGCCCGGACCCCGAGGCCATGGAGCGGCATGTGGAACGCTTCAAGGTATTCAAGCGCGAACGCAGCCAGGACGCGGTGGCACGCGCCCTCGACGCGCTGGCGCGGGCCGCCAACAGCGAGCGCGAGAACGTGTTCGAGAAGGTGGTGGAGGCGGCCGAGGCCGGCGTGACCCATGGCGAGATGGTGGGCTGCCTGCGCCGCGAGCTGGGCTTCGGCCATCCCCTAATCATCGCCTGACAGGATCGCCATGGCCCCGTCCCCGATCCCGCTGGCGCAGCGGCTGCGCGCCGGCGATCCCCGCGCGGTGGCGCGGGCCATCAGTCTCATGGAGGAAGGCGGCAGCGCCGCCGCCGCGCTTCACGCCGCCATCCTGCCGGCGACGGGACGGGCGCTTACGATCGGCTTCACCGGCCCCCCCGGCGCCGGCAAGTCGACGCTGGTGGACGCCTTCGTGGCCGAGCTGCGCAAGAGCGGCCGTACGGTGGGGGTGGTGGCGGTGGACCCCTCGAGCCCCCTTTCGGGCGGGGCGGTGCTTGGCGATCGCATTCGCATGGGCCGCCACACGGACGATCCGGGCGTCTTCATCCGCTCCATCGCCTCGCGCGGACATCTCGGGGGGCTCTCGCGGAGCATCCATCATGTAGTGGACGTGCTCGACGCCGCGGGCCGCGACGCCATTGTGATCGAGACCGTGGGCGCCGGCCAGTCGGAGGTGGAGATCGTGGACGTGGCGGCGGTGCGCATCGTTGTGAACGCGCCCGGCCTCGGCGATGACGTGCAGGCCATCAAAGCCGGCATATTGGAGATCGCCAGCATCCTGGTGGTGAACAAGGCTGACCTGCCGCTCGCGCCCCGCACGGTCCGGCAGCTCAAGGCCATGCTGAGCCTGCGGCGGGAGGGTGAGGCGGACGTCCCGGTGCTGGAGACCATCGCCAGCGAGGACCGCGGCGTGGCGGAGCTGCTCGCCGCGGTGGACGCCTGCGCGACCTTGCGGCCGGAAGATGCGGCCGCCCGGCGGCGCACCCGCATCCGCCGCCTCGTCGCCGAAGGCGCGGCAGGGGAGATGCGGCGCCGCATTCTCGCCTGGGACGATGCGGCCTTCCTCGAAACGCTTGCGCGGGCGGCGCGAGGCGAGATCGACATCGACACGGCCGCGCGCGCCGCTATGGAGGCGCAGGCCGGTGGCGTTCCACCTCCTGTCGCGGTTCCGCAGAAGGCCGATCGGAGGGCCGGATGAACGCGCCCGCCGATCGCGCGGAGGACCCGGCCGCCGAGGCGTGGCGCTGGGCGCGGTTCATGCTGTCGGGCGACCGGCCGGCCGGTGCCTTCGGCTTCGAGCTCGTCGCCGCCGGTCCGGGCGCGGCCGAGCTGGCGATGACGGTGCCCCCGGTGGCGCTCAACGCCTTTGGCACCTGCCATGGCGGTGTGCTGTTCACCCTGGCCGACGCGGCTCTTTCCATCGCCTGCAACAGCCGGGGCCAGCAATCGGTGGCCCAGACCTGCAGCATCGCCTTCCTGAGGCCCGTGCAGCCCGGCGATCGGCTGATCGCCCGCGCCAGCGAGCGCGCCCGCACCGCCCGCACCGCCATCTATGACTGTGCCGTGGTCAACGGCGCCACCGGCAAGGTGGTCGCCGAGTTCCGCGGCCACTCCCGCACCATCGCGGACCACATGCCCATCGGTCCGGCAACCTGAGACGGGGCGACGCCAGCATGACGGCACTGGAACAGCCGGTGATTTCCGACATCTATTTCAGCGCCCGGGAGGTCATGGATCCCGAAGCGCGGGAGTGGGACCTCCTCGGCCGGCTCCCCGGCCTTGTCGCGCGCGCCATGCAGGCCCCCGGCTGGCGCCGCCACCTCGCAGGCATCGATCCGGGCGGCGTGAGGGACCGGCAGGCGCTCGCGTGCCTGCCGATCCTGCGCAAGGCGGACCTGATGCGGCTCCAGGCGGAATGCCCCCCGCTGGGTGGGCTCGCCTGCGCGCCGGTCTCCTCCTTCAAGCGCCTGTTTCTTTCCCCGGGACCGGTGGCGGAGCCGGAAGGCCATGGTCCCGACTGGTGGGGAACCGCCCGCGGCCTCCATGCCGCCGGCATGCGGCGGGGCGACATCGCCATCAACTGCTTTTCCCACCACCTCACTCCGGGCGCCCGGTTCGTCGAGAGCGGCATGCACGCCATCGGTGCCGCCGTCATTGCGGGCGGCGTCGGCAACACCGACCAGCAGGTGGAAGCCATCTGCCGCTACGGCGCCACCTGTTATCTCGGCACGCCCGATTTTCTGAAGCTGCTGCTCGACCGGGCCGCGGAATTGGGCAAGAGCACGCGGACGCTGACGAAAGGGTTTGTCTCCGGCGCGGCGCTTCCCTCCTCCCTGCGGGCGTTGCTGTCGGCCCGCGGTGTTTCGGTCCTTCAGGGATACGCCTCCGCCGATGTCGGGCTGATCGCCTACGAGACCGTGCCGGACGACGGCTTGGTCCTCAACGAGGAGCGCCTCGTCGAAATCGTCGATCCCTCCACCGGCACGCCCGTGGAGCCGGGAGCGGTGGGCGAGGTGGTGGTCACGCGCTTCGACGCCGACTACCCGATGATCCGCCTGGCCACCGGAGACCTCTCGGCCGTCAAGCCCGGCCTTTCCCCGTGCGGCAGGACCAATCAGCGGCTCGCGGGCTGGCTGGGCCGCGCCGACCAGAGCGCCAAGGTGAAGGGCATGTTCGTCCACCCCTCGCAGGTGGCCGAGCTCGCTTTGAGGTTTCCCGAGCTCGCCAATGTGCGTCTCGTGGTCCTTCGCGCACGGGAGCAGGACGCCCTGCGGCTCGAGGCGGAATGCGCGAGCGCCGGTGCTGGCCTGGAGCAGGCCATCGCGCAGGCGCTGAGGGACATCACCAAGCTCGGCGGCGAGGTCCTGCTCGTGCCCCCGGGCACCCTGGCCCCGGACGGCCGCGCCATCATCGACATGCGCTGAGCACCGGCGGCCGGCGATCGCGAAGGCGCCCCGGTCACCCCGCCAACGCGCCAGGGCCCGGCGGACGCCTGCACTCGAACGCGCAACGGGCAATCGCCCCTCGAAAGGGGCCTGCCTGCGGCTCGGCCCTGATGGGCCGCGTGCCGGCCGAGAGGTAACCGGCGTTCCTTCTTTACCTCCGCCGGACCCACCGGCCTGGCGACGCCTCCCGGCGCCCCCAGTGCAGTCGCCAGGCCCGCCGGGAGAACGGCCAAGCTGGAGCGAATGGGGCAGCCAACAGCGTTCATCGCCGACAAGCTGATTGAACACTTGTTTAGTTCGATGGCCGCTGCTAGGCTCCCCTCCGATGGTTGAAAGACCATCCAAAATCCAAGGAAGGTCGAGGGAGGATGCAAGGTGGCCGACACCTACGCCGCAGACACCTTTCCCAAGCTGCTGCTCGACAATGCCGCCCGCCGCCCGGCCCGCCCCGCCATGCGGGAGAAGCGATACGGAATCTGGAAGACCTGGACCTGGGCCGACCTCACCCGTGAGATCGAGGCGCTGTCCCTCGGCCTGAAGGTAGCGGGCATCGCGCCCGGCCAGCGCGTGGCGGTCATCGGCGTCAATCGCTCGCGCCTTTACTGGAGCATCCTCGCCGCTCAGTGCGTGGGCGCCGTGCCGGTTCCGCTCTATCCGGACGCGGTAGCCCAGGAGATGGCTTACCTGCTCGCCCATGCGGAAGTCACCGCCGCCATCGTCGAGGACCAGGAGCAGGTGGACAAGCTCCTGTCCGTGCTCCCCGAGCTGCCGGCGCTCCGGCTCATCGCCTATGACGAACCCCGCGGCATGCGCGATTATGTCTGCGAGGCCTGCGCGCTCACCAGCCTCGACGCGATCATGGCCTCCGGCCGGCAGGAGACGGCCGGCGCAGGCCTCAGCCGCGCCTTCACCGACTTAGTCGCCCGCACCGGGGGCGGCGACACCTCGATCATCCTCTATACGTCCGGCACCACCGGTCGGCCGAAGGGGACTGTCATCTCCTCCGAGCGGGCCATCAGCGCCGCCCGTCAGACGGTGGCGGCGGACCGCCTCGACGAGACCGACGAGGTGCTCGCCTATCTGCCCATCGCCTGGGCCGGCGACCACTATCTCAACTATGCCCAGGCCTTCGTTGCCGGCTTCTGCATGTCCTGCCCGGAAGAGCCGGAAACGGTGGCTATCGACATCTTCGAGATCGGCCCCACCTTCTATTTCGCGCCGCCGCGGGTGCTGGAGGACCTGCTCACCCGCATCATGATCTCCATGGAGGATGCGGGCCGTGCCAAGCGCTGGCTGTTCGACCGCTTCATGGGCGTGGCGCGGTGCTGGGGCGAGCCGATCCTCAACGGAAGGGCCGACGTGCCGCTCCACGGCCGCCTGCTCTACGCCCTCGGCGAGGCCCTGATCTACGGGCCGGTCAAGAACGTGCTCGGCTTCTCGCGCATCAAGGTCGCCTATACGGCGGGCGAGGCCATCGGGCCGGACCTGTTCGCCTTCTACCGCTCCATCGGCGTGAACCTGAAGCAGTTCTACGGCCAGACGGAAGCCTTCCTCTACATCTCGACCCAGCCCGACGGGCAGATCCGCTCCGATACGGTGGGGCCGGCGGCGCCGGGGGTGGAGATCCGCATCGTCGAGAGCGGCGAGGTGCAGTTCCGCTCGCCGGGCCAGTTCGTGGAATATCTCGGCGATCCCGTCCGCACCGCGGAGACCCTGACCCCGGACGGATTCGTGCGCACGGGCGACGCCGGCTTCATCGGCCAGGACGGGCACCTGCGCATCATCGACCGCGCCAAAGACGTGGGCCGGCTCACCGACGGAACCCTGTTCGCGCCCAAATATATCGAGAACAAGCTGAAGTTCTTTCCCAATATCAAGGAGGCCGTGGCCTTCGGCGACGGGCGCGACTTCGTTGCCGCCTTCATCAACATCGACCTCACCGCGCTCGGCAACTGGGCGGAGCGCAACGGCGTGAGCTACGGCTCCTACCAGGAGCTGGCAGCGCTGCCGCAGGTCTACGACATCATCCGAGGCCACATCCGCCAGGTGAACCGTGATCTCGCGGCGGAGCCCGCCATGGCGGGCGCGGCCATTACCCGCTTCGTCATCCTGCACAAGGAGCTCGATGCCGATGACGGCGAGCTGACGCGCACACGCAAGGTGCGCCGCGCCTTCGTGCAGGAGAAGTATGCCGGCCTTGTCGCCACCCTCTACGACAATGCCAGCGAATGCTTCGTGAGCACCGAAGTCACGTTCGAGGATGGCCGCAAGGGACGCATCGAGGCCACGCTCACCCTCGCCGAGGTCGACGATCGGGGCCCGCACCCTCACCAGCGCGAGACATTGGCAGCATGACGGCGCTCTTCTCCTCGACGGCCGCCGCAGGAGCGGCATCGGCCGCCCGCGCCGCCCCCGCGCCCATCGTGCGCAGCATCGACGCCACCGCGCCGCTGCTGGAGATCCAGCGCGTCAGCCTCAGCTTCGGCGGGGTCCGGGCGCTGAACGATGTCTCGTTCGACATCCGGTCGGGCGAGATCCTCGCCATCATCGGCCCGAACGGCGCCGGCAAGACCTCGATGCTCAACTGCATCAACGGCTTCTACCGTCCCACCTCCGGCTACATCGTGCTCGACGGCGAGCGCCGCACCCAGACCCGCCCTTGGTTCGCGGCCCGGCGCGGCATCGCCCGCACCTTCCAGAACGTGGCGCTCTTCAAGGGCATGACCACGCTCGACAACATCATGACCGGGCGCGCGCTGAAGATCCGCAGCAGCATCCTCGGCCAGTTGGTGCGCGTTGGCCCGGCCATGCGCGAGGAGATCGAGCACCGCCGCAAGGTGGAGGAGATCATCGACTTCCTCGAGATCCAGGCCATCCGCAAGGTGCCGGTGGGCAAGCTGCCCTACGGGCTGCAGAAGAGGGTGGAGCTGGGGCGGGCGCTGGCCATGGAACCGCGGCTTCTCCTGCTCGACGAACCCATGGCGGGCATGAACCTGGAGGAGAAGGAAGACATGAGCCGCTTCATCCTTGAGGTGAACCAGACCTACGGCACCACCATCACCCTGATCGAGCACGACATCGGCGTGGTGATGAACCTGTCCGACCGCATCGTCGTGCTCGACCACGGCTGCAAGATCGCCGACGGCACGCCGGCCGAAGTCAAGAGCGACCCGCGCGTCATCGACGCTTATCTCGGCCGGGGAGGAGCATGATGCTCGGGTTCGATCCGGCCAAGGTCGGCTTCTTTTTCGAGGTGCTCGCCTCCGGGCTGCTCTCGGGCATTCTCTACGCCCTGGTGGCGCTCGGGTTCGTGCTGATATTCAAGGCCTCCGGCGTGTTCAACTTCGCCCAGGGGGCCATGGTGCTGGTCGCCGGGCTCGCCTTGGTGCGGGCCCTCGGCTGGCTCGAGACACAGGTGCCGTTCTGGTTGGCGCTGATGCTCGCCATCGCGTTCTCGGGCGCGCTGATGACCGGCATCGCCTGGGCGGTGGAGCGCTTCGCCCTGCGCAAGCTCGTGAACCAGACCGCACTGACGCTGTTCATGGCCACCATCGGTATCACCTTCGTGCTGGAGGGCCTGGGCCAGCAGATCTTCGGGGCCCAGGTCTACAAGCTCGACATCGGCCTGCCGCGCGACAGCCTGTTCGTGCTGGAGAGCGTGTTCGACGGCGGGATCCTGCTGAACCAGCTCGATCTGTGGTCGGCCGTGCTCGCGGCCCTGCTGGTGGTGGCGCTGGCCGTCTTCTTTCAGAAGACACAGGTGGGCCGTGCCCTGCGTGCCGTGGCCGACGACCATGCGGCGGCGCAGTCGGTGGGCATTCCCCTGACGCGGGTGTGGTTCATCGTGTGGATGGTGGCCGGCTTCGTCGCCATCGCCGCGGCGGCGGTTTGGGGCTCGAAGGTGGGGGTGCAGTTCTCCCTCGTCTACGTGGCGCTCAAGGCCTTGCCGGTCATCATCGTCGGCGGCCTCACCTCCATCCCCGGCGCCATCGTCGGCGGCCTGCTCATCGGCGCCGGAGAGAAGCTGGCCGAGGTCTATCTCGGTCCTTCCGTCGGCGGCGGGATCGAGCACTGGTTTGCCTATGTCGTCGCCCTCCTGGTCCTCCTGGTGCGCCCGCAGGGGCTATTCGGGGACCGTATCATCGAGCGGATCTGAGCATGTTCTACCGTGAGGCCGGCCACTTCCACGACAAGTACCGGGACGAGATGGCGATCTTCCAGATCCGGGAGGACCGCATCGGCATCCGCCTGCTGCTGATCGCTGCCTTTGTCGCCGTGCCGCTTCTCCACGCGGCCGGCGTGCCGCCCTTCGCCGGCGACTATCTCTTCAGCGCGGTGCTGACGCCGCTCCTGATCCTCGCCACCGCCGCCATCGGCCTCAACCTGCTCGTCGGCTATTGCGGGCAGATCTCCCTCGGCGCCGGTGCCTTCATGGGGGTGGGGGCCTACGCTGCCTACAACGTGTCGGTCCACCTGCCGGGACTGCCGCTCCTCGCCACCTTCCTGCTGGCGGGTGCGGCAAGCGCCGTCGTGGGCCTCGTCTTCGGCATCCCCTCGCTGCGCATCAAGGGTCTCTACCTCGCGGTCGCGACGCTCGCCGCGCAATTCTTCCTGGACTGGGCGTTCCTGCGCGTCGGGTGGATCACCAATTATTCCGCCTCCGGCTCGGTCACTGCGCCGCCCCTCGTCATCGCCGGCTGGCACGTGGACTCGCCGGTGGAACGCTATCTGCTCGTCCTCGCCGTCGCGGCCATCGTGGCGCTCGGCGCCGCGAACCTGGTGCGGGGCAATCTCGGCCGGCAATGGATGGCGATCCGCGACATGGACATCGCGGCCGAAATCATCGGCATCCGCCCCATGCAGTCGAAGCTGACCGCGTTCGCCATCTCCTCCTTCATCCTGGGGCTCGCGGGGGCGCTGTGGGCGTTCGTCAACCTGCGCGCGTGGGAGCCCTACGCCTTCTCCATCGACCGCTCGTTCCAGCTGCTGTTCATCGTCATCATCGGCGGGCTCGGCTCCATCATCGGCTGCTTTTTGGGGGCGGCCTTCATCTGGCTGCTGCCGCTCGCGGTCGAAGGCATCCCGCGCTGGCTCTCGATCCCCATCGCTGCGGATGCCGCGGCGAACCTGACGCTCGGCGTGTTCGGCGCGCTGATCCTCATCACGCTGATCTTCGAGCCCCACGGCCTCGCCCGCATCTGGGCCATCATGAAACACAAACTCCGACGCTGGCCCTTCCCCTACTGACCGAGGGGCAAAAGCGGAGCGCCAGAGCCGGCCCAAGCCGGCCAAACTCCAAGGGAGGAGAAGCCAATGAAGAATCCCACGACGAAGTTGAGTATGCTTCTGGCGGCAGCGCTGCTGGCCCTACCGGTCGCAGCGCGTGGCGAGGAGAACGGGCAGTTCATCCCCGTTCTGTCCTACCGCACGGGGCCGTTCGCGCCAAACGGCATCCCCTGGGCCAACGGCATCGTCGACTATTTCGAGCTAATCAACCAGCGCGACGGCGGCATCAACGGCGTGAAGATCATCTACGAGGAATGCGAGACGGGGTACGCCACCGACCGCGGCGTCGAATGCTACGAGCGCCTCAAGAACAAGGGGCCGACCGGAGCCGCGTTCGTCAATCCCCTCTCCACCGGCATCACCTTCGCCCTCACCGAGAAGGCGCCGGTAGACAAGATCCCCCTCATCACCGCCGGCTTTGGCCGCTCCGAATCGAAAGACGGCAGCGTCTTCACCTGGAACTTCCCGCTGATTGGCACTTATTGGACCGCGGCGGACGTGGCCGTGCAGTATATCGCCAAGGAATTCGGCGGTCCGGACAAGCTCAAGGGCCGCAAGATCGTGCTGCTCTATCATGATTCCCCGTTCGGCAAGGAACCGATCCCGGTTCTGGAGGCGCTCGCCAAGAAATACGACTTCCAGCTTACGCTCATCCCGGTGGCCAATCCGGGCGTGGAGCAGAAGTCGCAATGGCTGCAGATCCGCCAGCTCCGTCCCGACTATGTGGTGATGTGGGGCTGGGGCGTGATGAACCCCACGGCCATCCAGGAGGCCGCCAACGTCAACTTCCCGCGCGAGAAGATGCTCGGCTTCTGGTTCGCGGGCGCGGAGCCCGACGTCGTCCCCGCCGGCGCCCAGGCGGTGGGCTACAAGGCGCTGATGCTGCAGCACGGGGCGGGGCGCGCGCGCGTCCACGACGACCTCGACAAGTACGTCTACGGCAAGGGGTTCGGCAAATCGAACCACACCGATTCCAGCGGCGTGCTGTTCAATCGCGGCATGGTGGGGGCCATGCTCGGCGTCGAGGGCATCCGCACCGCCATGGCCAAGTTCGGCAACAAGCCGCTCACCGGCGAGCAGGTGCGCTGGGGCATCGAGCACCTCGCGCTCGACGAGAACAGGCTGAAGGAGCTGGGCTTCGAGGGCATGATCAGCCCCATCAAGATCAGCTGCTCGGACCACGAGGGCTCCCACACCTCCCGCATCCAGCAATGGGACGGCAAGCAGTGGAAGGTAATCTCCGACTGGTACACGGCGGACGAGACCATGCTCGCACCCATGCTGAAGGATGCGGCCGGCCGCTACGCCAAGGAGAAGGGCATCACGCCGCGCGACTGCAGCAAGGAGTCCTGAGCACCAGAACGTCCCCCCGCATCACGCAAGCGGGGGGACGATCCCGCCCGTCGCATCGACCCACGCGAACCGGTGCCCACTTCGCTCGAACACGCTCGAGCCGATCCAGGGAACGACGCCATGACGCCTCAAGCTCCCGCGGGAGATGCCGCCCCGGCCATTCTCTCAGTCAACAACATCGAGGTGATCTATGACCACGTCGCGCTGGTGCTGAGGGGCGTCTCCCTCACGGTGCCGGAGGGCGGCATCGTCGCCCTCCTCGGCGCCAACGGCGCCGGCAAGACCACGACGCTGCGCGCGGTGTCGAACCTGCTCAGGTCCGAGCGGGGTGACGTCACCAAGGGCTCCGTCGTGTTCGCCGGCGAGCGGGTGGACCGCCTGACCGCCAACGACCTCGTCCGGCGCGGCTGCATTCAGGTGCTGGAGGGACGGCGCTGCTTCGGCCACCTATCGGTGGAGGAGAACCTGCTCACCGGCGCCTATACCCGCCGGGACGGCGCGGCCGCCGTCCGGCAGAACCTCGAGGACATCTACGAGACCTTTCCCCGCCTGCGCGAGCGCCGCAAGGCGCAGGCGGGCTATCTCTCCGGCGGCGAGCAGCAGATGTGCGCCATTGGCCGCGCGCTGATGTCGAAGCCTCGCATGATCCTCCTGGACGAGCCCTCCATGGGCCTCGCCCCGCAGGTGGTGGAAGAGATCTTCGAAATCGTCCACGCCCTCAACCAGCACCGCGGCGTCTCTTTCCTGTTGGCCGAGCAAAACACCAACATGGCGCTGAAATACGCTACCTACGGCTACATCCTGGAGAGCGGGCGTATCGTCATGGACGGGCCTACAGCGGACATGCGCAACAATGAGGATGTAAGGGAATTCTATCTCGGCACCGCCAGCGGCGAGGGCCGGAACTTCCGCAACGTGAAGACCTATAAGCGGCGGAAGAGGTGGCTCAATTGACGATGGCCCACCCGTGAGGCTTCGGGCGAAGGGCGCGGCGCGATCTGCTGGAGACCCAGGGAAAGCTCTAACGAGCGGTAGGATCGCGCGATGAAGTTGAAATGCAGGCGGGCCACACTCCAACGCCGGTGAATATGTCCGTCAACCCCCGCGGGCCGGCGTCCGGATCCCGCGTCGTGTCCGCACAGGCAGTCCATGATGAACGACCCCGATCACCGCCAGCAAGCCTCGCACACCCTCTCCCGCGTAACGAAGTTGCTGGTGGATCTCGGCTGCCTGCGCCATCTTGGGCCCATCGGCCACTATGCGCTCGGCAATGCAGTGCTGACGCTCGGCTATCCCCCTGATGGTGAGCCTCAGCCCATGGCGGGAGGCACGGTCGGTCATGCGCGAATTGGCGGAGGTGGAGTCCGGGCAGGTCTCCCTCGGCGTGCGGGACCGCTTCTCGGTGGTGTCCATAGAATCCATCCCGGGCCCACACCGCAGCATGGTCATGCCGGACCTCTGGCCGGTGTGGCCGCTTCTCCACAGCGCCATGGGCCGTGCTCATCTCGCCGCCCTGGCGCCGGCCGATCGCGACACCCTGCTCGCCGACTTCACCCGAAGCCTCGACAATCCGCTGCTTCATCGCCGCGCGGCCCAACGCTTCGGTGGTCGCGAAGAGCCGCGTGCCGAGGAGAACGCCATCGGCCCCGAGAATGAGGGCGGCGGCAAGTCCGCGGCCCTCGGAAATGCCGCCTGCGGCAAGGACCGGGGTGGGCGAAACCGCATCAACGACGGCTGGCAACAGCTAGAAGAGCGCGCGGCCGGTCGTTCCGTGCCCGCCGGCCTCGGCGCCCTGTGTCACGATCACGTCCGCCCCGAGCGCCTTGGCCTGCCGGGCTTCGGCAAGCGAAGTGATTTGCAGGATGAGCCGACGGCCGGCAGCGTGGATTTTGGGAATGAACCGCGACGGATCGCCAAAGGATAGGAAGATCGGATCGGCGCCGGCTTCCAGGACCAGGTCGAGGAGCTCGGGACGGCGGGCGAGACTCCAGGTGATGAAGCCGGCGCCGACCTTTTGGTTGCCGGCGATATCGAACGGTTCGGCAATCCACTCGGGACTTCCATAGCCGGCCTTGGGATCGCCGTAGCCGCAGCCGATGATCCCGAGCCCGCCGGCCCGCGCCACCGCGGCCGCGAGCGCCCCGCTGGCCACCCCGCCCATGGGGGCGAGCACCACCGGGTGCGTGATCTCAAACAGTTTGGTGATCTTCGTCTGCATCACTCGGCCCCATTGGGGCAAACAATCTGCGGCCTCGTTCGCCAACAACGCCTCAAGGTCTCGAATCGCCTGCTCATTCTACATCCTCTCCAACACACGCTTGAGCACGATGGCCTGATTGTGCTCGGTATCCTTGGCCGAGAAGAGCAAGGTCACTCGGCGGCCACCGCATTTTTTTCCAACAGCTGACGAAGCTCGGAGATCTGGTTTTTGAGTTCCCGCTGGTAGCGCTCCTGGAACTCATTCCACCGCGCCAAGTCATGGTTGATCCACTTGCGAAGCTCGGTCGAGGGCGCGATGTCCTTGGCCCAGTGGTCGATGGCCGCGTCCTTCTTCGAAATCCCGCGCGGCCAGACGCGATCGACCAGCACGCGGAATCCATTCTCTTCCGAGGGCGGGTCGTAGATGCGTTTGATCGAGATGCGCGGCATGGCCTCCCTCTCACCTTCTCTCACGCGGCCACGGGCTTGGGCGGCGCTTTCCCTGATGCCGGATAGGCGCATTCGGCCAGCGTCGTGCGGTCGAGCTCGCACAGGAACGCCTCACGCGCGGCCTTGAGCTTGCCCTTGAGCCGGCATCCGGGCGTAAGCGCGCAGGCGCCGCCATCGGCGCGGAAGCATTCGACCAGCGCCGAGCGGGCCTCCAGCAGCCGGACGATCTCGCCAAGGGTTATGTCGTCGGCCGAACGCGCCAGCCGGAAGCCGCCACCCGCGCCGCGCTGGGTCGTAACGACGCCCGCAGCCGCCAGTTCGCGGATCACCTTGGTAAGGTGGTTGCGTGAGATCCCGAATGCTTGGGCGATTTCATCGGTGGTGAACACGCGCTCGGGATCGCCGGCCAGCCACATCAGCGCCCGCAGCCCGAAATCGGTAAATGAGGTCAGACGCATCGTCGCACTCCGCCTCCGTCATTGGCGGAGGAGACTATCTCATGGTAAATAGATATTTGGAATACCTATTCGAGGGACAGTATGACAGCGGAAGAACGGCGGGCTCGGATCACGGCAGAGATCGTCGAACGCACCGGTATCGACGAGGCGATGATCGCGCGTCTGGTGCAGGCTTTCTATGCCAAGGTGCGGCAGGATGCCTTGCTGGGGCCGGTATTCGATGAACGGATCGCGGACTGGGATCCGCATCTTCGGCGCATGTGCGCATTCTGGTCGTCGGTCGCACTGATGAGCGGGCGCTATCATGGCCAACCCATGGAAAAGCACCTGCCTTTGCCGGTCGATTCCCGGCATTTCGACCGCTGGCTGACGCTCTTCGAGGAAACGGCGCACGACGTCTGCCCGCCCACCGCGGCGGCGCATTTCATCGAGTGCGCACGGCGCGTCGCCCAAAGCCTGGAGCTCGGCATCGCCGGGCAGCATGGCATCCACCTGATGAAGGGCGAGCGATTCAGACGACCGGATCACGACGTCTTTCTCCCTCATGACACCGGTGGCGAGATGGAGCGCACGGCATGACCAGCCATAGCGATAACGAAGGCCCGGCGACCTACGCCTCGCCGCCCTGCTTCATGCACGAGGTCGATCCAGCCTATATGGGCCTGGCTGAGCCATCCGATCCGCGCCAGCGCGCCGATGTCATGCGCTGGCGCAAGGCCGAGCGCGCGCGGCTGATCGCGGCACGGCTGGCGATTCCCAGTGAGGTTCGGCGCCGGCATGGAGATCAGATCGCGGCGAACCTTGAGGAAGCTCTCGGCGACGTCGCGGGGCTGACCGTCAGCGTTTATTGGCCGTTCCGCGGCGAGCCGGACCTGCGCGAGTTCCTGGAGCACGTTAATGCGCGCGGCGGCCGTACGGCGCTGCCGGTCGTGATCGCACGCGATAAGCCGCTCGTCTTCCGCGCCTGGTCGAAAGATGAGCCGCTGGAGCGAGGCGTGTGGAACATACCCGCGCCCGCTGAGAACGCCGAGGTCGTGACGCCGGACGTGGTGATCGCGCCGGTGGTCGGCTTCGATCTCCTATGCTGCCGCCTCGGCTATGGCGGCGGCTTCTTCGACCGCACGCTTGCCGCCCTGCCGAAGCGCCCGCGCGTCTTCGGTGTCGGCTATAAGCAGGCCGCCATCCCGACGATCTACCCGCAACCGCACGACATCGCGATGGACGTGGTGGTGACGGAAGACGGCATCGTTGCCCCCGAGGCCGGCGCGGACCGCGCGGCATGAGCGCCATCGTTCGCGCCGTCCTGGTTGGCAAGGTCGCGCCGCTCGGAGGGCGCGACGTGCCGAGCGGCATCGACAAGCGACCGGTCGATGGCGCCGTCGCCATCACACGAACCGGCCTTTCCGGCGACGAGCAGGGCGACAGGAAACTTCACGGTGGTCCGGAAAAGGCCATCCACCACTACCCGTTCGATCACTATCCCGCCTGGCGCGCCGAACATCCCGCCCTCGCCTCGCGGCTCACACAGCCGGGCGCCTTCGGCGAGAACATCTCCACGCACGGGCTCACCGAGGCCGATGTCTGCATCGGCGACGTCTACCGGCTCGGGACAGCACTCGTTCAGATCTCGCAGGGACGGCAGCCGTGCTGGCGGCTCAACGAGCGGTTCGACGATCCCGGTATGGCGCGACGCGTTCAGGAGAGCGGTCGGACAGGCTGGTACTACCGCGTCTTCGAGCCGGGGATTGTCGTCGCCGGCGACGCGATGAGCCTCGTGGAGCGCCCCGCTGAGGGCTGGACGCTTGAGCGTGTTCTGCACGTCCTCTATCGCGATACGCTGAACGCCGACGACCTTGCCCGGCTGGCCGGTCTGTCGCAGCTCGCCGGATCCTGGCGCGACCTGGCCCGCCGGCGACTCGAGAGCCGCGCCGTCGAAAACTGGTCACGCCGGCTGGAAACGCCCGAGGACGCTGTGTCATGACGCTCAAGGACGTTGGCAACTTCACCGGCCTGGTCGAGGGAGATCTCATTCGCCTCGGTGAGTCCGTGTGCCACTTTCTTGCGGTCCCGGTCGGAGAGACCGGTGAACTGAACGACCTACTTTGGTTGAGGCGCGCTCCTGTGGGAGCGTTCGGGGGTGCTTTCAAAAATCCGGTGACGTGCAGGGACTGTCCTTGGTGAACGCCCGGGCATGTCATAGGGCTGGCTGGAAATGAGCGCGGGCCTCAAGCCGGATAGAGAAATCCTAGCTAGCACTACTTTGGCAGATTTCGCGCGACAGGTTCGGCGAGGAGCTTGTCACAGTGAGGGCATCTGCCTGGTGGTGGCTGTGTGAAGAGGTCGAGGATGGCTTGCCTGATCGCAGGCATGGTCGGTTGCGGCGGCGGCGCTCCGATTCTTTTTTTTCCGTCCCGCTGCTTTGAGGCGGCGGGATTGAAGGAAAGCGAAGGCGATCATCGCCATCAGGCAATGTCGGTGCAAGCCTGTCCATGATCTGCCTTCGAAGTGATCTAATCCAAGCTCTTCCTTGAGTTGCTGATGTGCCTGTTCGCAGATCCATCTCGCCTTGATTGCCGCGGCAAGCGTCTTGAGTGTGGCGTCGGCGGGCAGGTTTGACAGGTAATATTTCTGCTCTCCGCTCGTGCGCCGCTCACCTACCAACCACACCTCCTGCTCCCCTGGCATGGCCTGGACACGACCGTCGCTCATACGATGCCTGTGGCCGTCTGCTACCCGGACACGGCAAGCAGCAAATAGGCAGGTTAGCTTGCCTTTTGTCCCGCGCCGCCAACTGATCTTCTGCCATTTTGCATCGGCCAGCATCCATTCGGCAGAGACGGCAACGTCATCAGGCACGTGGTATTTGCGTCTCCTGCCGGTCGCAGCTTTCGGGAATATCAGTCCAATGTCCGCCCTGTACACATTCTGTCGCCGTGACATGCCGACCGCCCATAGCAAGCCACGCTCGCTCAGCGCCTGGCGGAACGGCCCGCTCGACCCATAGCCGGCATCGGCCAGCACGCAGCCGAACCGGGCACCTGAGGCGATAACACGGTCAATTTCCTCAATGGCAATCTCTGGCTTTGTCAGGGCGATTTGGCGCTCCTGCGGAACCCGGGCCCGCTCCATACGCTCGACATCGCCCGTCCAGCTTTCGGGCAAAAAGAGGCGCAGACTTACCATCACCGGCACTTCGCGGGATGCCAGCGTCACCGAAACGAGCGACTGACAATTTGACGTTTTGCCAAGCGAAGATGCATATTGCGCCGCGACCCCGACCGAATGACTGCCCTTTTTCGGCAAAGCTGTGTCGTCGATAACCAAAAACCCGGCTTCGTGTCCCACCAGGCGGTCGGCCTCCTTGAAGAGGACTGTTTCGAGCGGCGCGCTTTCCCACACGCCGTCGGAGATAAAATGGTGAAGTTGGTCATAGCCAAACTCTCCACCTCGAGCCGCCATCGGCTGAACACTCTTGCGGTCACCGGGACCAATCAGGCCTGCAATGTACGCCGGGCAAAGCCTCATCCGCGTCTTGTGCCGTAAAGCCGCCAGAAATGGCGCGAGCCAGACCTCCAAATCCCCACGCCAATCTTCTGCCATCGCCAGCCTCCCATAAAGCTGGCTCCCTATGAATCAGGGAAATCGCTCCTTGGGAATCGAGAAATCACATTTCTGCCAAAGTAGTGCGAGGGGATCCAGACAATCAGATGCTGAACTGATTGCAATTGGCGAAGAGGAGGAAAATTCATGCTTTCTGCCGCAGCGCCCGAGCTCTCGAGCCCAGGCGGCAAAATCTACCACGGCGGCGACCTCGTTTCGGCGCGCATTCTTTTCCCGGCCGCTCCCGAGCCTTGGCTCGACCTTTCCACGGGGATAAACCCCGAGGCGTATCCCGTCGGCTCGCTCGCCTCATCCGCCTGGTCGCGGCTGCCTGCGCCCGCGGATAGGGAGGTCTTGGAGAGAACCGCGGCCGCGGCGTATGGCGTCACGCTTCCGGCGACCATCGTCGCAGCTCCCGGAACGCAGGCCTTGCTCCAATTGCTGCCTCGTCTCATCCTGGCAAGGCGCGTCGCGATCCTCGGCTTCACCTATCAGGAGCATGCCGCCTGCTGGCGCGCAGCCGGAGCTTCCGTCCGGGTGGTTACCGACATCGAAGATCTTTGTGCCGGCGATGTGGATGCCGCCGTCGTCGTCAATCCGAACAATCCAGATGGGCGCATCGTGGCTGCCGCCGACCTGCTCGGGGTTGCCAGGAGCCTGTCCGCGCGGGGCGGCACCTTGATCGTGGACGAGGCCTTCATGGATGTCGTCCGGCCGTCCGCCAGCCTCGTGCCAAGTCTTCCGGGATCGGGAGTGATCGTCCTGCGCTCCTTCGGCAAGACCTATGGGCTGGCCGGGCTTCGCCTCGGTTTCGCGGTCGCCGGCTCCGATCTCGCCGGGCACCTGCGTGCGATGATGGGGCCATGGGCGGTTTCCGGGCCGGCCATCAGCGTCGGTGCGCGTGCCCTTGCGGACCAGGATTGGCTTCATGGCACCATCGCCAGGCTTGAGGCCGCCACGGCGCGCCTGGATGAGCTGGTGACGGCGGCAGGCCTCGAAGTGCTGGGCGGCACGAGCCTGTTCCGCCTGACGTCGTCTCCGCGGGCGGCAGGTTGGTTCGCCCGCCTCGGGCGTGCCGGCATTCTGGTTCGTCCATTTCCGGCCCAGCCCGGCTGGCTGCGCTTCGGCATCCCGGGATCCGACGAGGCGGCGTGGGCGCGCCTGTCCCACGCCCTTGCCGCCGGCGCCTGAGGGCCGTTCCTGACCGGACCGCCTGAGCGACGCGGCCCCGGCATCGGGACTGTGCCGCGACAGCGACGCACGCCCTCGACCGCCGCTTATCGCTTTCCTCGCCACTTACCGCAGGAAGACTTCCGTCCAACCCATCGAGCCCCGGCTTCGGCCTCTCCTCGCCGGAGCAAGGCAGGGTTTACCCACGCCGCCGTCATCGTGACGGGGGCGACGGCGCAACGATCGGCGTCCGTCCAGCGGCCCTCTCCCACAGAGCAATCCCTCGCCCGAAAAGGGGCGGCAGGGCCGGAAGCGCCTCGGCTCGGAGCACCGGCGACACGTTCGGGCCAGCCGAACTGACAAGCTGGGGATTGACCTCGCCGCAAATTCAGGCACCATCTGAACACTGAATTCAGAATTCAGAAATAACGATAACCTGATCCGTTTGGAGGAAGCCCTATGGTCGGACTACGCCCGATGGTCGCTGCCTGCGCATTGTTCGTCGCCGGTTCAGCCGCTGCCCAATCGCCTTTCGTCAAAATTGGCGTGCTCAATGATCGCACCGGCATCTATGCGGATTTCGCCGGACAGGGATCCGTCGTTGGTGCGCAGATGGCCGTGGAGGATTTCCGCAAGACGCATCCCGACATGAAGGTCGAGATCGTCGCGGCCGACCACCAGAACAAGGCGGACGTGGGCTCAGCCATCGCCCGCAAATGGTATGATGAAGAAGGCGTCGACATGATCGTCGACGTGCCCAATTCCGCAGTCGCGCTTGCCGTGAACGCGGTGTCGCGCGAGAAAAACAAGGTTATCATCGTCTCGGGTGGCGGGACATCTGATCTCACCGGCCCGCAATGCGCACCCTATACAATCCACTGGACCTTCGACACCTGGTCCCTCGCCCACGGAACGGGAAGCGCCCTGGTGAAGCAGGGCGGCGACACCTGGTTTTTCTTGACGGCGGACTATGCCTTCGGGCATGCGCTGGAGCGCGACACCGCCAAGGTGGTGGTCGAGTCCGGCGGCAAGGTGCTTGGCGCCGTGCGTCACCCGATGGCCGCCACGGACTTCGCATCCTTCCTGGTCCAGGCCCAGGGCTCGAAGGCGAAGGTCATCGGCCTTGCCAATGCCGCCGGCGACACCATCAACGCGGTGAAGCAGGCTTCCGAATTCGGCATCACCCAGGGTGGACAGAAGCTCGCCGGCCTCCTCGTCTTCCTCTCCGACGTGCACTCCCTCGGCCTCAAGGTGGCCCAGGGCCTAGTGCTTACAGAGAGCTTCTACTGGGACCAGAACGAAGCCACGCGCGCCTTCGCAAAGCGGTTCGGCGAGCGCATGAATGGACGTATGCCGACCATGGTGCAGGCGGGCGTTTATTCGGCGGTCACCCACTATCTCAAGGCCGTGGCGGCGACGAAGTCCAGGGACGCCACCCCCGTCGTCGCCTGGATGAAGGCGAACCCCACGGTCGATCCGCTGTTCGGCAAGGGCGAGGTGCGGGCCGACGGCCGCCACATCCACGACATGTACCTGTTCGAGGTCAAGTCCCCCGCGGAATCCAGGGGCGAGTGGGACGTCTACAAGACGCTGGCCACCATCCCCGCCGCGGAAGCCTTCCGTCCCCTCTCCGACGGCGGTTGCCCGCTGGTGAAGAGCTGAGAGGCACAGGCGCAAAAAACGCCCCCGGGACCGGATCGGCGCCCCGGGGGCGTTTTTTGTCGGATCAAGGGCGCCGGCGAGGGACGTTCTCGCCCTGTCGGGACTCAGCCGAGCCGCTTGGTGTCCGCAAGGCTCAATCCGCGGTCGAAGCTGCGCGACGCGCCGCCGGCGCCGAAATTTGCAAGCCGCGCCATTTGCTGAAGCAGATCGCCGAGCCGGTTGAGATAGGCGATGCCGCTGGCCGCCGGAAGGCCGCGGTCGATATCGCATTGGGCGACGAGCCGCCGCTCCGCCCGGCGGCACACGCTGCGGGCGACCGCGGCGAAGGCCGCGCGGGGCGAGCCGCCGGGAAAGGCGCCCGAGGGGGCCGGCGGAAGCCGTCGTTCCATGCCATCCATCAGGACGTCGAGGCGCTGCACGTAGGGCGGCGACAGAAGCGGCGTTCCCGGCGCCGCCACCTGCTGCAGGAGCTCGTGGAGATCATTCTCCACGGTGGCGAGGATGCGGCGGTCCTCGGGGCTCAAGGGATCATCCGCCAGCACTGCAATCCAGGCGGCGAGCTCCTCCAGCGTTCCGAAAAGCTCGATGGTCGGGCTGTCCTTCTCCACCCGCGTGCCGATGGCGAGCCGGGTCATCCCGGCGTCTCCCGCCGTCGCCGACGGGGCTGTGAGTGTGCTCATGGCCGTATCCTCCCTCGGTAGCCGTGGCTTTCCTAGAGCCCTGGCCTGTTGATCGAGCCGGTTAGCCGAAGCTGGCCCGCTGAGCCGCGCGATGCTGGCTCGCGAGGAAGTCGGCGGTGTACTCGCAATAGGTGGAGATGATCCAGGGGATCAT
The DNA here is from genome assembly GCA_000017645.1 of Xanthobacter autotrophicus Py2. NCBI lineage: Bacteria > Pseudomonadati > Pseudomonadota > Alphaproteobacteria > Hyphomicrobiales > Xanthobacteraceae > Xanthobacter > Xanthobacter versatilis. The sequence goes on along the minus strand of CP000782.1, from coordinate 242,398 downwards.
CTGGCGCTTCTTGTCGTCGAGCGGCGCGATCCTGCGCGCTGGATTTCCGCCCCACAGGAAGCCGCTTTCCAGCACCTGGCCCCTCTGCGTGCGGGCTCCGGCCGCGAGCAGGACGTCCGGCTCCACGACGGTGCCGGGCGCCACGCGGCTGCCGGTGCCCACCAGCGAGCCGGTGCCGACGGTGCAGCTCTCCAGCACCACGTTGTGCCCGACCACGGCATTGGCGGCGACGACGACGGGGCCGTCGGGACAGCGGACCAAGCTGTTGTCCTGGATGTTGGAATTCTCGCCCAGCGAGATTTCTGAGTTGCGCGCGTCGAGGGTGCAGCTGAACAGCACCGACGCATGCGCATCCGCCTTGAAGGCGCCTGAGACGGAGGAGTTGGCGGCGATGAAAGTGGTGGAGTGAATATCGAGCCGTGCGGCGCCGCCGGCCGGCGGCGGAGGCGGAGGCGCGCTGGCGAGGGCGCGGATGCGCGCCGCCCGCGCAGCGCGTTCGGCCGCATCGATCCTGCGCACGGGCTTTGCCGGCGCGCCGGCGTAGAGGGTGTCCGCCTCGAGCCTCGACCGGGGAAAGGCGATGGTGCCCGCCTCCATGACGACGCCGTTCTCCAGGACGGATCCGTCAAGGATGATGGCATCCTCCTCGATCACGCAGTCATCGCCGACCGTGCAGGCATGGACCACCGCGTCTGGTCCAACGGTGACCCGATCCCCGACAATCGCTGGATGCATCTCGTGGGCGATATGGACCGTGCCCCAGTCGCCGAGATGGAAGTCCGCGCCGATCTCCACAACGTGGCCGTCGCCTCGGATAAGCGCGAGGGTGCCGAGCGCGGCGCGGGGCCCAAGCGTGACCCGGCCAATGAGCGCCGCGCGCGGACCCGCACGCAGCAGGTCCGGATAGACCGGCAAGATGCCGTGATAAGGCAGGACGAAGGGAGACGCGCTCATGTGACGCTCCTGCGGGCCCTGTCGGCGAATGCCACGGCATCGCGCGCCATCACAGCCACCTCCTCCTGCGGGAACATGCGCGCCAAGGCCCCGCAAAAGAGCTCGAACTCATCGAGACCGGCCGCCCCAAGCACCCGCGCGATGAAGTACCTGCGCAGGGCGAGCCGATCATGGCCACAAGCCACCGAATGCGAGAGGAGACGCAGGGCCGCCTCCGTGTCTCCCGTCAGCAGACGGATGCGCGCCGACTTCACCTCGGCGCGACGCAGTTGGACGCCTTGAGCCACGGCGTTCTTCGCGAGCATGTCAGAACACCGGTGTTTCGCGATACACGCCCCACACCGTCTTCAGCCGCTCCACGATGTCGCCCATGGTCGCGCCTTCACGCACGAGCTCGATGGTGACAGGCATGATGTTCTGGGTCTCGTCCTTCGCCACCTCCACCAGGCGGTCGAGCAGCGCGCTGACCTTCACATTGTCGCGCTCACGGCGGACCCGCTGGGTGCGGGCGATCTGGCGGTCGGCGGTGGTGTGGTCATAAGGGTGCAATTCGATCTCATGCACCTCGCTTTCGTCCACCATGGTGTTTACGCCGATCACCGGCTTTTCGCCCGACTGCTTGCGCAGCGCCGTCTCGTAGGCGAAGTCGGCGACGCTCTTCTGGAACCAGCCTTCTTGAATCAGCTTGATGGTGCCACCGCGCGCGTCCACCTCGGAGATGATGTCCATGATGCGCTTTTCATACTCGGTGGTGAGCGTCTCCACATAATAGGAGCCCCCCACGGGATCGATCACCTGGGTGACGTTGCTTTCTTCGGCGATCACCTGCTGGGTGCGCAGGGCAAGGCGCATGGCCTCCTCGGTGGGGATGGCGAACGCCTCGTCGAAGCCGTTGGTATGCAGCGACTGGCAGCCGCCCAGCACCGCCGCCAGCGCCTGCAGCGTCGTGCGCACCACGTTCACCATGAATTGCGGCTTGGTGAGCGAGGCGGCGGCGGTCTGGCAGTGGAAGCGCAGGCGCATGGATTCCGGGTTCCTGGCCCCGAAGCGCTCCTTCATGATCTTGGCGTAGCAGCGCCGCACGGCGCGGAACTTGGCGATCTCCTCGAAGAAGTCGGCCTGGCAGACGAAGAAGAAGGCGAGGCGCGGGGCGAAGTCATCCACTTTCATGCCGGTCTTCAACACCTCCTCCACATAGACGATGAGGTTCGCCAGGGTGAAGGCCACCTCGTCCACCGGAGAGGAGCCGGCTTCGGAGATATGGTAGCCGGAAATGTTGATGGGGTTGTAGCGCTTCATGTTCTTGGCGCAGTACGTGATGCAGTCGCGCACGATGCGCACGGAAGGCGCGATGGGATAGATATATTCCTTCTGCGCCATGTACTCCTTCAGGATGTCCGCTTGGACGGTGCCGGACAATTTGTCGAGGTCGTAGCCGCGCTTCTGCGCCAGCACGATATACATGGCGAGCAGGATCCACGCGGACGGATTGATGGTCATCGAGACCGAGATCTTCTCGAGATCGATCCCGTCGAACAGCGCCTCCATGTCGGCGAGCGTGTCGATGGCCACGCCCTCGCGGCCCACCTCGCCGTCGCTCATCGGATGGTCGCTGTCGTAACCCATGAGGGTCGGCATGTCGAAGTCGGTGGAGATGCCGGTCTGCCCCTGTTCGATCAGGTATTTGAAGCGCTTGTTCGTGTCCTCGCCGGTCCCGAAGCCGGCGATCTGGCGCATGGTCCAGTTCCGGCTGCGGTACATGGTGGGATAGGGGCCGCGGGTGAAGGGGTAGCGGCCGGGCAGCCCGATGTCCTCGATCGGCGTCGCCGCCGCGTCGGCGGCGGTGTAGACGCGCTTCACCGGGAAGTCGCCGAGGGTGAAGAACTGCTCCTTGCGCTCCTTCTGCTTCTTCAGGAAGGCGGCGACCTCGGTCTCCTCCCAGTGACGCACGTCGTCGTCGAGATTGGCGAGGGTCATGATCTCAGACATGCTCATGGGTACGTTCCTTCGCGACGGTGTCGACGGGCATGCTCAGCAATTCGCTGGCGAGGGAGTAGGGATCGCCGTCGCGCCGCCGGAGGCGCTCGGCGAGGCTGGGAGCAAGGCGCGCCGCGCGCTCGGCGAAGCGTTCCAGAAGCATGTTCTCGGCGGTCTTCTCCAGCCGGAAGCGGGCGATGCGCCCCTGCCGCACGAGTCCGGCTTCGGTCTTGAGCGCAATGCGCCGGTGTGCAGCGATCTTGTCGATGAGTTCCTCGAAGCCTTCCCCGCTCAGGGAGGACAGGCCAACCACTGGGATCCGCCATACGCCCATGCCGAAGGTGAGGGTGCCGAGGGTGAGCATGGCCTTGAGGTCGGTTATGGTGCGGTTGGCGTCGCTGCGGTCGCACTTCGACACCACGTGGATGTCTGCGATCTCCAGGATGCCGGCCTTGATGGCCTGGATCTCGTCGCCGAGGCCCGGGGCCGAGACCACCACCGTGGTGTGGGAGGCGCGGGCGATCTCCACCTCGTCCTGGCCGACGCCGACGGTCTCGATGATGACGGTATCGAAGCCGCCCACGTCGAGAACGTCGACCGCATCGAGCGCCGCGCGGGCCATGCCGCCGGTGGCGCCGCGGGTGGCCATGGAGCGGATATAGACGCCGGGGTCCATCCCGAGCTCGTTCATCCGCACCCGGTCGCCGAGGATGGAACCGCCGGAGAAGGGGCTCGAGGGGTCTACCGCCACGATGCCCACCTTTGAGCCGCGCGCGCGCAGCATCTGGGCGAAGCGTGCCACCAGAGTAGACTTGCCCGAGCCGGGCACGCCGGTGATGCCGATGATGTGGGCCCGCCCGGCACGGCGGTAGATCTCGGCAAGCGCGGGGCGCGCCTCGGGCATCCCGGATTCGGAGCGGGAGATGAGCCGCGCGATGGCGCCCACGTTTCCGGCCGCGATCCTCGGCACGAGGTCGAGCGAGGGGACATAGGCCGCCATCATGCGCCTCCCGACCCGATCTGGGCGTGCATCTCGCGGAACACGTCGCGATCGTCGATCACGCGGCGCGCCTTGAAATCGGTGCGCGGCAGGGAACCGGCATCCACCACTTGCACCACCGCGCGCAGGCCGAGCAGCTTCTGCACCGTGCGGGAGACCTCGCCGCGGAAACAATCGACCTGATCGCGGCCCAGCGCCAGTGTCACCGGATCGGCCTCCACCTTGAGCACCAGCTCGTCCATGGCCGCCTCGCGGGTAATGACGATCTGATGCTCGCCGCCATAGCCGGCGGTCTGGTTCAGCACGGCATCGATCTCGCTCGGATAGACGTTCTCCCCGCGGATGGTGAACATGTCGTCGATGCGCCCGAAGATGCCGTTGGGCAGGCTCGGATAGGTGCGCCCGCAGGGGGTCGGGGCGTCGGACCACAGCGTGAGATCGCCCGAGGCGAGGCGGATCATCGGCTGGGAGGTCCGCTCCAGGTGGGTGTAGACTGGGGTGCCGCGCGATCCGTAGGGGACCCGGCGGAAGGTCGCGGGATCGCATACCTCGGTGTAGACCACGTCCTGCCAGCACAGGAGGCCGCGGGTCTCGGCGCTGCCGGCGACGTTCATCCAGGGGGTCATCTCGGCCATGGAGCCGCTGTCGATCACCCTGGCGCCATAGAGATCCTCGATCCGGTCGCGCACGCCGGGGATCGAGGCGCCGGGCTCGCCCGAGAAGAACATGACCTTCAGGCCGAAGTCCCGCGGGCTGAGTCCTTCCTTGATGGCGGTGTCTGCGAGGTGCAGGGCGTAGGTGGGCGTGCCGTAGAACCCGGCGGGGCGCATGGCGGCGAGCCATTGGGCGAGGCGCACGCTCATGCCCGGGGCGCCGGCGCCGAAGGGAAAGGCTTTGGCCCCGAGCCGTTCGGCGCCCGCGAGCGCGCCCCAGGACCCCATGTAGAGGCTGAGGATGGCCGCCACGCACACCATGTCGCCGGGCCTGAGGCCCATGGCCCACATGATGCGGGCATGGGCGTTGGCGATGGAGCGCCAGTCCTCGCGGCCGATGGCGAAGGCGGTGGGCCGGCCCGTGGTGCCGGACGTGCCGTGGATGTGGAAGATCTCCGCATCCTCGACACACAGATAGTCGCCGAAGGGGGGCGCGGCGGCCTGGGAGGCGCGCAGATCCCTCTTGGTGATCACCGGCACCTTGTCCTCGAAATCCTCGAGGCTCTTGAGGTGCGAGGGATGGAAACCCGCCTCGTCCCACGTCCGGCGATAGAAGGGTGCCTTCTCGTAGGCGTAGGCACAGATCTCCTTGAGGCGGCCGAGAACGGCCGCTTCGCGGTCCGCCGCTGGCATGGTCTCGCGCCCGGGAAACCAGTAGCGCGCATTCTGCGGGGGGCGGTAGGCGTCGTCGTATCGAGGGGGAAACGACCAGGATTCCATGGGTCTTCTCCCGCGCTCAACGAGGTCCGCGCTCGGCGACCAGGCGCTCGAGCGTTTCCACGATGGCCTTGGGCGGGGTGTCCTGGAGCATCACCTCCTTCACACCCAGTTCCTTCAGAGCGACCACGTCCTCGTCCGGCATCACGCCGCCGGCGATCACGATGAGGTCGTCCGCGCCCCGCTCGGCGAGCAGCTTGAAGATCTTGGGAAAGACCGTGAGCTGGACTCCGGAGAGGAGGGAGACGCCGAGGATGTCCACGTCCTCCTGCACCGCCGCGGTCACAACTTCCTCGGGCGTGCGGTGGAGGCCGGAATAAATCACGTCCATGCCGGCGTCGCGCAGGGTGCGCGCCACCACCTTCACGCCGCGATCGTGACCGTCGAGCCCGACTTTGGCGAGCAGCACCCTGATCGGCTGAGCCATTTCCACTCCCCCTTTATTGAATTCTGAATTCAGTGTTCAATCACGCTCTCATCTCTCTCGCGGGCCGTCAAGATGGAAAACTGCCCTCAGTCACGATATGCAGACACCATGGAATCGCTCGCCGCGCCGAAGCGCCTTGTGGAACAGACGTACGAGGTCATCCTGGACGCCATCTGCGATGGGACTCTCAAGCCGGGGGAGCGCCTGACGCAGGAGGACATCGCGGCACGCCTGAACGTCTCCCGCCAGCCGGTGACCCACGCCCTGGTCATCCTGCGGGCGCAGGGCTTCGTGACTGAGGTGGGAAAGCGCGGGGTGGCGGTGGCCCCGGTGCAGCCGGAACTGCTGAAGGCGATCTATGAGTTTCGCTCCGCTGTGGAGCCGCTTGCAGCCGAACTCGCGACGGCCAACCTGCAGCCCCAGCATATCCGCCATGGGCGCGACCTTCTCGCCCACGGCCGGAACCTCGCCCTTGCTGGCGACCGCAAGGGCGTGGTGCAGGCCGATATGGACTTCCACTCCTTCATCTACGAGCTGTCGGGCAATCCCCTGATCATCGACACGATGCGCCTCAACTGGCAGCACCTGCGGCGGGGCATGGGAGAGATCCTAAGCTATCCCGGCCTTTCGATCCGGGTGTGGCGGGAACACGAGGAAATCCTCGAAGCCATGATCAGCGGCGATGCCAAGCTCGCCGCTCGATCCATGCACAGCCACCTGCTCGGCGCCTACAAGCGCGTCATCCTCGGCGAAAAGCTGGTGACCTGAGCGATGCCTCGCCCCGCCGACATGGAGGTTGGGGGGCGTCGAGAGGGGTAGGTTCCCATACGGAGGACTCAATGCCCGCCAGAAAGCACTTGATGCGCTTGCCGATCCCTTGGACCCAGTTCCAACACCATCATTCTGAGGGACAGCCACCCAAAATGGCTACTCGCGAGACGCCGGCCCATTACGGCATCTAGCGGAAGAAGCCCTGACGCACCTGCTCGTCAAGATGGATGAGAGGGTGCGTGCCACAGGCCTGCAGCACTCCCTCGCCGTCAAATCGCGTGACGTCATATTGACAGACGATGGTGACCTCAGGCGCCTCATCGAGAAGCTTGTTCAGCCGCCGCTCATAGGCGTGGATTTCCTCACGCCCGACAATGTCGGTGAAGAACCAGTCCATTTCGCCGGTGATCAGATGCTTGTGAAACCCGTCGGCGCGCTTACGGACCAAGATCAGCCGCATAAAGGAGATCATGAAATCGGCGGAAAAGGCGCCCTGCCGCAGGTATGATTCCTGTGCGGAAACCAGGCGGAGCAGGCCGCGGTCGATCGCGTCCTGGGGATCGATGCCCTCGTTGCGGACGCACTCCATGAGATGTTCGCGGGTCGAGGCGTGATAGAGATAGGTCGTCGGCAAATTGGCCCGATAGTGTCCCAGGAAATAGCTACGAAACGCTTCCCACTGTTCGCTTGGGTTCCGAAAATAGAGGCAGACATGCTTGTGGCTGCCGCGCTGAGCCGCCTGCTGCACGGCATCGACGACTGAGGTGTCGGGCGTGGCAACTGCCGCGCCCACACTGCGACGCAGGAGAAACTCCTCGAGCATCTCCTGATCAAAGCGGCGCTCTGCTCGCATGCCGATCCGATGGCAGGACAGTTGTCCATCCTTGGTCCAGCGACGCAGCGAGGTCTTGCTGACGCCTAGGTACTGGGCCGCTTCCTCAAAGCGTTAACAATCGTCTGGTGTCATTCATTGTTTTGTTCGCCTATCGGGAAATTCCGCAGTGCGCTGCACCATAGCAGAGATTGCCTATGCAAATTTGCAGACCTGTACAACCGGTACCGCAACATCTGGATAAGCCAGAGTGCGTCTTAGAGCGCGTTTGAGAAGGATTCCCAAGGCGGCTATTGGTAACTGGAGCAAATTCCGGGGCGAAGGGGCTTTTCAGGAAGTGGGGGTCGTGATTCACGATTCCCATGTCGGAACGAGACGCTGATACGGTCAGGGACCGGCCGGCTGGTAAGCATCCGGCGAGGGCCGCGGGACCTCAGCTTTCGGTCGTGTGTTGATCGGCGATCAGATCCCTGAGGGTTTCGAGGCCGAAGGACGTAAAGGCCATTGTCTGGCGTTCATCCGTGTCGTGGATCCAGACGAGGCCGTCCTCCGGATCCATCTGGTCGGCGAGCGCCCAGAGCCGATCGTCGGTTTCGCCCAGCATTTGGGCTGCGAGCGCGATGGTGAACACGTTGGCGTCGGCGGCCATGCGGTCAGGCGGCTTCACACTGTCCGGAGCTGCCGGCTTGCCAGCTCCATGGCAACAGTTCGGCGAGCCGGCTCTGCGGCGTCCCCGCGATGCGGGCGAGCACATCGGCAAGCCAGGCCTGCGGATCGACGTTGTTGAGCCTCGCCGTGGTGATCAGCGTCGCCATGGCGGCGGCGCGCTCGGCGCCGCGGTCGGAGCCGGCGAAGAGCCATGCCTTCCTTCCCAAGGCGAAGCCGCGCAAAGCCCGCTCCGCTGCATTGTTCGACAGGCAGGCACGGCCGTCATCAAGGACGGTTGCAAAGCCGTTCCAGCGCCTGAGCATATAGTCGATCGGCTTGGCAACCGACGCCGATCGGGACAACTTGAGGCGCTGCTCGCCGAGCCAAGCGTGCAGGTCATCGACGAGAGGCCGGCTCTGCTCCTGCCGGGCGTCGCGACGCTCCTCAGCACTCAAGCCGCTGATCCCGCGTTCGATGTCGAAGAGAGCGTCGATGCGCTTCACCGCCTCCAGGGCGATGGGCGACACCGGCGCGGCGCCGGGCCCGCGCCGCGCGCTTGCGGCGATGTCTGCGAGTTCGAAGAAGCCTCTCCTGGCATGGGACCAGCAAAGCGCCGACGTGACCGGTCCGCCCGGACGTGCGGGATCATACAGTCCGTTGTAACCGCCGTAGGCGTCGGCCTGGAGGATGCCCCGCCAGCCCGCGAGGTGTGCGTCCGGATGCTCCTGCCGCCTGTCGCGCGAGGCGAAGTAGAGGGCCGCCGGCGGGTCGGCGCCGCCGAAGGGGCGATCGTCGCGCACATAGGTCCAGATCCGGCCCGTATCGGTCTTGCCCTTGGCCAGGATCGGCACGGTGGTGTCGTCGGCGTGCAGTCGCTCCGCCGCCATGACGTGCCGGGCAATCAGCTCATGCAGAGGCCTCAGCGCCGCAGTCGCCGTACCGACCTGATCGGCCAGTGTCGAGACGGAGAGGTCGATACCCTCGCGAGCATACCTTTCGCTCTGGCGGTTCAACGGCTGATGCTGCCCGAACGTCTCGAAGAGGACTGTCGCCAGCAGGTTCGGCCCCATGAAGCCGCGCGGCGTCACATGGAAGGGCGCCGGCGGCTGAGTGATCGCCTCGCACTGGCGGCAGGTGAACTTCTCGCGGACCGTCTGGATCACCTTCCAGGATCGCGGCACGATCTCCAGGGTCTCGGTGACGTCCTCTCCGAGCTTCGACAGCTTCATCGAGCCGCAGCAGGGACAGTTGGTCGGCGCCGGCACGACGACGCGCTCGCGCGGCAGGTGCTCGGGGAAGGGCTTGCGCACGGGCCTCCGGCGTGGAGCGGGCGCCGGCAGTGACGCCAGGCGCGCACTCTCCTGCGCCGCGATCTCGTCCTCGCTCGCCCTGGCTTCCAGTTCCTCGAGCTGAAGCTCCATCTGGTCGATGAGCCGCACCGTGCGCTCGGAGCGCTGGCCGTAAAGCTCGCGCCTGAGCTTCTCGATCGTCAGCTTGAGGTGGGCGATCACCGCCTCGACGGAGGAGGCTGCGGCCTCGGCCTCGATCCGCTTGGCGCGTTCGGCCAGGATCATCGCATGCGCCACCGCCAGGTCGGCGGGCAGCGAGGGCGATGCGGCGGGCGTGCTCATGGGAGCTATGGAATCACAGCCCATTGCAAACGCAAGGCGAAAAGCATCAGCCGACGGAGGTCGGGCGCCAGGCCTCCACCGGATTGCGCCAGTCGATCCCGGAGAGAAGATAACCCATCTGCGCCGGCGAGATGGCGACCGCCCCGTCCGCCGGCGAGGGCCACAGGAAGCGGCCGCGCTCCAGTCGACGCACGTACAGGTTCGCCGCCTGTCCGTCGTGCCAGATGATCTTGACGAGATCACCGCGCCGTCCGCGGAAGCAGAAGATATGGCCGCCAAGCGGGTCGCGCCTCAGGACCTCCTGCACTTGCAACGCCAGGGAGGCGAAGCCCTTGCGCATGTCCGTGTGGCCTGTCGCCAGCCATACCTTCGCGCCGACCGGGACGGGGATCATCGCGCCCTCAGCGCGGCGATCGCCTCGCGCAGCGTTCGGCCATCCACGTCGCCCTCCAGCCGCAGCCGGTCGCCAGAAGCCAGTTCAATCTCGATGCGGCCCTCGCGACGAGCCTTACGCTTACGCGGCGATGGCTCGTCCGGGGGTGAAACGGTCTCCATCGGCGGCTCCACCGTCACCGGCAGGAAGGCTGGCAACTGGGGCGTGACCCGTTCGCAGAGCTGCTTGCGCCAGCGGAAGAGCTGGCTCACATGCACCCCCGCCGAGCGGGCGATCTCGGAAGCTGAAGCCCCGGGCTCCAGTGCCAGCGCCACTAGCCGCTCCTTCTCGGCCCGCGGCCAGCGCCGGCGCCGCTCCACCGAGGTGATCACCTCCACCCGCGACAGCGTCATATGACTACTCCTAGGATTACCCCTAGGACTCACGTCATCGCCCCCCTCCGCAAGGCGGCCCTCGCCGGATGGGTACGCCGGTTGGGGCGCTTCGCGATCTTGTCGTGGAGCTTCTTTCCGAGGTTCGGAGCCTTCGTGACGAGAATGCCGGCCTGAAGACGGTCTTACGTCGGCGCAGGCAGAGAACCGGGATCTCAAGGATGAGATCGCCGCGCTGAAGGGGCTGCCGCCCCGGCCGAAGTTCAAGACGTCGAAGCCTTCGGGCATGGAGAAGGCGACAGGGCCGTCGCGCGGCAAGGGCAAGCGCCGCCGGCGCGGTGGCAAGCGGGACGGCAATCAGGTGAGCCGGGAGGTGGTCGTTCCGGCGGAGGTGCCGGCAGGATCGCGCTTCAAGGGGTACGAGACGATCCTGGTTCGCGACCTGGTGCTGGTCACCGAGGTCGTGCGGTATCGCCGCGAGCGCTGGGTAACGCCGGCGGGGGAGAGGGTGGTAGCGCCGCTGCCGCCGGAGGTCATCGGCGGCTGGGGTGCGAACCTGCGGCGCTTCATCCTCGCCGGCCACGTGCAGGGACAGGTGACGACGGAGCGGCTGACGGCTCTTCTGACCGGGATCGGCATCGCCATCTCCAAGCGCCAGGTCGTGCGACTGATAGCGGATCACGTGGACGAGTTCGTGAGCGAGGATCGCGACGTGCTTCGCGCGGGCCTTGCGACGGCACAGTGGGTGACGGTGGATGACACCTCCGCACGCCACGCCCACGCGGACGGCTACACCACGCAGATCGGCGACGATCGCTTCACGGCCTTCCGCACCGGTGCCTCGAAGTCGCGCGCGGCGTTCCTGGACACGCTTCGCGCCGGTCACGGCGAGCATGTCGTGAACAAGGAGGCGCTGGCCTACATGCGTGGGCGCAATCTGGCGGGACCGGTCATCGATCGTCTCGAGGCCGCACCGCAGAAGATCTTCGCGGACGGGGCCGCATGGCAGGCGCACCTGACGGCGCTGGGCATCGACCAGCTCGGCGTGACGCCGGACCCGGTACGGATCGCCACCGAAGGTGCGTTGTGGGGCGCCATCCATCACCACGGCCTGCTGGGCGACACGGTGATCGTCTCCGATGGCGCCGGCCAGTTCCGCGTCGGCGAGCACGCGCTGTGTTGGGTGCATGCGGAGAGGCTCGTCCACAAGCTGGTGCCGGCAACGCCGCAGCAGCGACAGCCGGTCGAGCTGGTGCGTCAGCTGATCTGGTGGTTCTATCGAGACCTGAAGGCTTGGCAGAAGGATCCGTGCAAGAGATGCGCTGCGGCCCTGCGCGCCCGATTCGACCCCGCATCTTCCGGCCACGAACCGGATACAACCTGCTCGACCGGCTCCTGGCGCGGCTTCATCGCCGAAAACCCGAACTGCTGCGGGTTCTGGAGCGCCCCGAGATCCCGTTGCACACCAATGGCTCGGAGAACGACATCCGCGCCTTCGTCACCAAGCGCAAGATCTCCGGCGGCACGATGAGCGACGCCGGACGGCAGGCGCGGGACGTCTTCCTCGGCCTCATGAAGACCTGAATGAAGCTCGGCGTCTCGTTCTTCGCCTATCTCGGCGATCGGCTCGGCATCAACCCACAGGCCTCAATCCCGCCCCTGCCAGATCTCATCCGGCAGGCCGCTCGACCGTAGCCGCCCCGGAATCTGCTCCGGTTACGATCAGCGCCTTATAACGCCCAATAGCTGTTTCGATCAGAGCACGTTTTCCACCCCCACCTCGGGGGCTCTCGAAGCGGCTCAGGTTGCCGATCTCGCTGACGAAGGTCACCGCCACAATGAGGTCGACGCCCCGCAAGGCTTGGAGTGCCTGGGATGGAAGCCTTTGGGATGAAGACGGCTTGCTGGCTTCAGCGCAGCCAACAGCCCGGCCCGCAGGGCGACGCCCTTCCCTTCTCGCCTCAGAACAACCGGGGATCGAGCGAGAAGGGCACCTCGCCGATGATGCGAACTTCGGCCGCAGCCGGATGGCGGTGGTTGATCAGCACGTTCAGGTCGGGAGAGCCGACGATCGGTACGATCGCCGAGGGAACGCGCAGCAGCAAGGAGGCGCGCGCCTCATGCCAGGTATCGCCCCTCTCCTGACTCCAGGCCTCGTGCCGCCGCCAATCGGTCGGGAGACCTTCCAACGGTACGTCTTCAATTTCGACAGTGTCGGGGATCTCATAGGTGACCATGACCAGCTCCGGCAGGAGCGCGGGATCCTCCACATGGACCAGCTTTTCGAGGACGCAGAGCGCGGGCGACGTCGCGCAATAGGTGACGGCATGCCCCACGGTGTTCCAGCGGCCGTCGAAATGCAGGCCATAGCCGCCGTCCAGCGCCTGCGCATGCTGCCGGCCCGACAGGCGCCAGAGCCGCATCAGGCGGCCGCGCCCCAGGCGATCTTGCCGAGGATGGTCTCGATCACGCGCGCGCCGGCCTCGGTCTGCGCCACGACGAGCGGCGTCTCGCCGCCGAGCTCGGTGAGCGGGCGGCGCAGCCAACGGTTGGCCTTCTCCTGATCACCAAAGGTCTGCTCGGCCAGGGACTGCACGCGCAGGAGGCGCACGGCCCGGTCCGATTCATCGACCGTCAGCGGCTGCTGCTTGTCGGCGCGATGGCGGCGGGTGCGCTGCGGGATCACGAATCTCTCGATCTCCTGCTCGCTCATGCCCGCCTGGCTGAGCCCACGAAGAGCCGACAGGGGAAGCCTGTTGCGGACGGCGAGAGCCAGGTCGGCCTGCGAGCGCACGACCGTGCCGAGCACGCTCTGGCCTCCCAGCTTGCGGGCAACCTCCACGACTATGGCAATCGACATGAGAGCCTCCTTGCAGTCAACGGCAACGTGCCTTAGATATAGGCGGCATATTGCCGGAGAGCAAGAGCAGCTTTCTTCAGCAGGATTGTCCCCGAGGGATTTCAAAGGCATGGGCGGGGCCGTCGGAATACTCGCATGCCGCTGCACAAGGAAGGGGCCGGACGCCGTCGTCACCGCAGCGAAGCGCAGGGGAACCCCCGGTCGGGGCCCCGCGATGCCGGCATCGCGGGGTGGCCAGCGGGGTTGACGGCACTAGGCGGCCGAGACCCGGACACAGGCGGCAAAGAGGAGGGGATGGGCTTCGTAGCCACCGACCAAAGGGGACACCCTCCGGGCCACGTCACCCGCGCCAGGCAGGACAAGCACCGGAGCATTCGCCCGCCGCCTCGTCGCTGCCGCTCAGGACGCCTTCGCTCCCCCGCACCGCGATGGACAATTGCACCGCTCCGGCCGATCGCGCCGGCCGCGCCGCGCCAACGCCCGCCGGAACCACGGACCAGCACCAACGGCAGGAACCCTCACGTCGATCCCCCGCCAGCGCGCGGGCCGCATCCTGGACAACACACCACGTGACAGGGCAATTCCCGACAGGGTCGTCGCGATCCCCACAAAGCCGCAGCAGGGACCACAAACAAGCGGGGCCGGCGCTCAGCAGACGCAGTGACGGAAGAGTCCGACGCGCCTTTCGGCCGGCACCGAAGCCTTTCGGCAAGTCCGGAAAGCCGGCTAGTCAGTGCGATCGACGCGCGCCTGTCCAGACCGGAAGAGGGGAGATACCGCGCTCGCAAGCTTCATCATGAAGGAGCGGCTGAAGCGTCCCAGCAGGGGCTCGCCCGCATCGAGATAGAAGGACCGCTCGACGATATCGTAATTGTACTCGCTGACGGTGATCCAGGCCCGCTTGAGATCGCTGAGCCCGCCGCGCCGGCATTCGATTTCGGGAACTTCGATCGCAACCTGCTCGGAGCCCGGCTGGCGGCTTGAAATCGCCAGGAGCGCAAGGTGGGTCAGACCGTCGGATCCGCGCACCGCAAGGATGACACAGACGGGTCGATCCTTTCGACCTTCCGTCTCGCCGTGCTCCTGCTGCCACTTCCACAAGTACGGATACTGGATGATCGTGCCTGGCCGCAGGTCATCGGTCATCGTCGTAACCTTCGCCCTTCGCCAGACGGTCGAGCTCGGCCGAGAACAGCACGGCGACGTCGTCCGGCGTCTCGCCGGCGGCGTATGCGCGGCGGGGGTCGCCTTCGCCCCTGATCTTCTGGTAGTGCTCGTAACTCATCATGACGAAGCGGGGCTTGCGATACCGCGTGATGACGATCGGCGACTTCGCCGCGGCATCGGTGACTTCGCCGACCTGCTTGTTGAGGTCATTGGTGGTGAAGGCGCGCATGTGAAACCTCCGCGCTAATATCCATGCTTTCCATGATATCCATGTTTCCCATGATTTCAAGGGAAACGACGCTCACGCGCCGCCCCCGAACCGCCAGACCGGGATGCCCATCGCCTTCGCCTTGTCGGCGAGGTTGTCGGTGATCCCGGAGCCTGGGAAGACCACGACGCCGATCGGCAGCGCCTTGAGCAATTCGTCATTGCGCTTGAACGGCGCCGCCTTGGCGTGCCGCGTCCAGTCCGGCTTGAAGGACACTTGCGGCACCTTGCGCGCATCGGCCACCTCGAGGCGATGAACTCCGCGCCCTTCGTCGATCCGCCATGGAGCAGCACCATGTCGGTATGCTTGGCATGCACCTTGTCGAGCACGTCCCAGATGGCCTGGTAGTCGTTGCAGTCGAGCCCGCCGGCGAAGGCGACCTTCACGCCGGCCGGCATCAGGGGCTCGATCTCGACCCGGCGCTTGGCGGCCAGGAAGTCCCGGCTGTCTATGACCGCAGCGGTCAGGTTGCGATGATTGACCTTCGTCTTTCGCGCCACTTTCGCGACGGTGGAGCGACAGACTTTATAAGTTCATTCGAATGAACTATTTCATGGATGAGAAACCAAAAGAATGGCATGATGACATCTATGGAAAAACGGCCGGCGCAGTTTTGCATCAGTTGAGGCATCGCTTTGCGGGGCGGATGCAATTCGAAGGGGCGAACATCTGTTTGATGCGCTCTTCGGTTTCGGTGCCGATGCGAGAAAAATGCTGGAGACGTCGCGTTGCCGCAGACCCAGTTGATTTCCGTCGAGACCCAAGGCGATCGACTGATCCTGACCGGGCACGGGTTATGGATCTCCGCACAGGCCGAGGTGCTTGAGCGGGAGGTGGGATGCCGTCTGCGCCGCCCATGCCGATGCCAAAGTGGTGTCTGTAAACCTTTCGGGTATCACTCGCATGGACACGTTCGGAGCGATTCTCCTCGAGCGGCTGTGCGGGGCGTGGGAGCAAGAAGGCAGCGTGCCGCAGGTGAGCAGTCTTGACCCGCGTTATCAGCGCCTCATGCAGGAACTCGAGCGGAGTGATAGCCGGCCGCATCCGCAGACTCGGAGGAGCGAAGGCATCCTGGAGCGATTGGGCCATGAGGTGGTCAACACCGCCAAGGATGGGCTCGACCTGCTTAATTTCATCGGCGCGGTGGTTTCGGCCATGGGGCGGGTGGCGGTACGGCCGCGGTCATTCCGCTTCACCTCCACGGTCGCCCAACTCGACCGGGTGGGCTTTCGTGCCGTTCCGATTATCCTGCTCATCACCTTCCTCGTCGGCTCCATCATCGCCCAGCAGAGCATCTTCCACTTCCGCCGTTTTGGCGCCGACATCTTTGTGGTGGACATGGTGGGCGTGTTGGTGCTTCGCGAGCTCGGCGTGCTCATCGTGTCGATCATGATCGCCGGCCGTTCAGGTAGTGCCTACACCGCAGAGCTCGGCTCCATGCGCATGCGCGAGGAGGTGGATGCGCTCAAGGTGATGGGCCTCGATCCCATCGAAGTGCTGGTGGTGCCGCGCATTCTCGCGCTTATCATCGGCTTACCGTTGCTCACCTTCCTGGGCTCGATGGCGGCGCTCATCGGTGGTGGCCTGGTGGCCTGGTTCTATGGCGGCATCACCCCGAATGTCTTCATCGACCGCCTGAAGCAGGCCATCGACCTCACTCAGTTCGAGGTGGGCATGTACAAGGCGCCCTTCATGGCCGCGGCAATCGGCCTCGTGGCCTGCCTTGAAGGCCTGAAGGTGGGCGGCAGCGCCGAATCCCTCGGCCAGCACACGACGGCCTCCGTGGTGAAGGCGATCTTCCTCGTCATCGTCATGGACGGTCTCTTCGCGGTCTTCTTCGCGTCCATCAAAATGTGAGGCGAGACCGGCGCGCGCCGCTCGTCAGCTTCCCGATCAATCGACAACTCTCCGGATGGAACCCTCCTCTCTCGATGATGCGCGCCTTCGAAGCGCACTCTTGCCGGAATCGTAACCGCTTGTTGGCGCGATGCAACTTGGCGAACTCCGTCTGCAATGCCTCGCGGGCCTGCAAGCGGCACCCGACCTTCGATCCGTCGCCATCTTCGACGAGATGATCCGGCGTCATCCCGAACTTGGGGCGGGCATTCGCCGGACACTCGAGCGGCGCATCCGCTCATGGCGCGCCATCCGTGGCGAGGAGCGGGAGGTCATTTTTCGGCAGGTCCACGAACCTGGACACATGGGATTGTCGGATTTCACCGATAGCCGGCATCGTGGGTTGAGGATCTCGATCGAGATCTCGGTGCGGCCGATCGCCTCGTGAAAGGTCTCTACATCCATGGCCTTCTCCTTCTCTACCTGGTGAGCCCTCTGGCCTGGTTGATCGTCCGTATCCGCCGCTCGGAGAGGATCTTCTCGTCGGCGTCGATCCGGACCGACTGCTGCAGCACGCGCAGCGAGGCGCGCATTGTCTCGAAGGCCTCCCGATGCGCCGGCGGCACGCGGTTGGCCGCATCCTTCTCGCCGCGCGCGATCGCATTGCGCCCGAAGCGCGTATCAAGCGCCTGGCTCACGGCCGCGAACTCCTCGCGGATCTTCGGATCGAGCGCGCCGACCATGGCGTTCAGGCCGCGGGTATTCTGCTTCGCCTCGGCGGTCAGCCGCCCCAAGGCCTCCTGCGCCGGCCTCGAGAGGCCAGGGATGGCGACCGCCATCAGCCGTCGCTCCTCGGCGATCGTCTTCACCTCGGCCTCGAGCGCTCCGCCATAGGCTGAGCCGAGCGCCCGCAGCTCCGCCGCCGCGGCGGGGAGCGCGGCAAGGGCCTCCTTGCGCTCACGGCCGGTGGCGAGCAGCCGATCCATCATCCGGCCCGAGCCTCGCACAGCGCCATAGGCATCGGGCGCATTGGACATGGCGGCCGCGATGCGCTCCGCCGCGAAGCCTTTGACGATGAGGTCCTCGATCTTCCCGACCGCGGCCGCCGGGTCACGCCAGATGCGCGATGCGATCGCCCCAAGCGCGGCCCGCTGCTGCCGATAGTGGGAAGTGTCCAGCGCCCGCTGCCGCGCCTCGTCCTCCACCGGCTGCCGGAATTCCGTCACCGCCGGAAGCATGGGCGGAAGGGTGTTCCCGGCGTCGGACTGATAGGGCGCCGGCGCGACGATGCGCGAGCGATCCTGCCGCTCCGCCTGGTGTTGGGCGCCGGCGAACCTGCGCACCGACTTAAACAGGGTTTTCAGCTCCGCCCGCTTCTGCAGGTCCATGTCCTCCGGCAGGCGATCAGCTATATTGCGCTCCGCGACGGAGTCGGTTTTCTCGGTGAAGGCGCTCCAACCAAAGCGCGCGGTCAATGCTTCGTTGGCCGCCTTGATCTCCTGTACGATCGCGCGATCCTCGGCGGCCAGGGCAAAGGCCGTCTTATAGGCATCCGCCCCTCCGTGCGCGCGCACGGCCTCGATCTCGCCGAGCCGCGCCATCGCCCTTTCCGAGAGGGCGGGCACCGACAGCGTCATCGAGGCGCGCCGCCGCTCCTCCCGGATCTCGAACGAAGCCGCGCTCCTCTTGAACGCCACGGCATGGGCGCGGGCGAGCGGCACCAGCTCCTCCGTGACAGCCTTCTGCGCCGTGGCGCGTTCGCGGCGCGCGGCCCCCCCGTCGACAAGGGCAGCGCTGCCGCGCAGGAGGCCGAGCTGCTCCGGGCTCCGCGCCAGGACGTCGCCGAGCGCCCGCGAACCGGTCTTCGACGCGGAGGCCAGATCGTGGAGCTTGGTCATCGCCGCTTCGGGATCGCGGTAGATCCGCTCCAGCACCGGCCGCAGCGCCGCTTCCCGCTCCTTCACCGCCGGCGAGGCGATCTGCGCCAGACGCGCGTCTTCTTCCACCGATCGCGCAAAGCGCGACACCGGCGCCAGCAGGTAGCGGCCCGCATCGGCGGGCTCCCGGGCCGGCATGTCGACAGGCTGGTCGCTGTAGACGACGCTGCGCTCGCGGGCGATCGCAAAGCCGAGCGCGACGCTCGCCCGCTCCCACAGCTTCCCCAGCTCGCCCCGCTTCTCGGCCAGCCACGCCAACCGCTGCGCCGTCCCCTCCTCCATCCCGGCCGCGGCCTCGGCGAGCTGGTCAATGCCGCGCAGCCGCGCGAAGTCACGGGCGTGCGCCTGGTATGAGGGCTCGCTTTCATAGTCGAGCGTGGTGGTCTTTGCCCCCGATCGCGACAGGCGCTCGACCAGCTGCTTGAAGAGGCCCGGGCGATGGCTTTCCTGTTCGAGGCGCTCTGTGCGGTCATCTGCGGTTTCGACCTGCTTCGCGGTCCAGACGTTGCGCGCGACCTGGCGCTCCTCAAGACGCCTCTCACCCGTCTCCTCGTCCGTCACCGGGATCCTCACGGTGATGGTCTCGACGCCGTCCTTGCGCAAGGTGATGGTGTCTCCCACGCTCACGCCACCCTTCTCGAACGCGGCGGGCAGGCTGACGCCCCACTGCCGCCGTGTCGCTCCATCCTCGGTCCGGACATCGGCATAGGGGCTCGGAGCGACATCCGCGCCCTCACGGAATTTCGCCCGACCGGTCTCGACGAGCTCGCCCGTGACGCCGGCGGCGTGATCGACCCGCGCCACCCGGCCCCATTCGGAACGGGGCTCGAAGTCTTCCTGGGCCGCATAGAGGTCAGCCCGATCGCGGTGACGGCTCATCGCTACATAGGTCAGATGCTGGTCCATCATGCCCGTGGCGAGCACGAAGGTGCGGTCCACGGTCGCGCCCTGGGCCTTGTGGATGGTCGCGGCATAGCCGTGGTCGACGTTGCGATAGGTGTCCTCGCCGAAGACCACCTCGCGCCCGTTGTCGAGGCGGACCGCAAGGAGTGTCCGGCCGCTTTTGTCGGTGCTCGACATCACCGTGCCGAGCATGCCGTTCTTGACGTGCTGCGGCCCGAGGTGCTTGGCCCGCGGCTCCACGAACCGCGCATTCTCGAGGAAGATAATGCGATCGCCAACGGCGAACTCGCGCGTCCCCCGTTCGGTCGCGAACGAGCGGCTCGCCGATAGCGCGCCGTCGTCGGTCAGCACCTTGCGCAGCGCATCGTTGAGGCGCCTCACGTCCTCATTGGTATGGGCGAGGACGAGCAGTTCGTCCCCACGCAGGGGTTGGGGATCGCCCTCGGCCGATGTCTTGCCGGCGAGCGTGCGCCGGGCCTCGGTCCAGTCGGTGACGATCCGGCCGATGGCGGCCTCGTGTGTCGCGGCCTCGATGATATGGCCATGCTGCGCATAGGCGTCGAGGGCGGTCTCGACCTCGGCGCGCGCAAACAGCCGGGACGCATTGCGCGCCCATTCCTCCCGCTGGCGACGGACGCCGGCAAGCTCGGCAAAGCCGATCCGCTGCACGATGGCCCGGAATGCGGCCCCGGCCTGGATCGGCTGGAGCTGCATGGCGTCGCCCACCAGAACGACCTTCGCCCGCGCCTCCTCGGCGATCTTCAGCACCCGCGCCATCTGCTGCGAGGACACCATCCCGGCCTCGTCGATGACGAGTACGTCGCCCCGCCCGAGGCGTTCATGCTCGCCAGCCCAGGCCAGTTCCCATGACGCGAGCGTGCGCGATGTGATGCCGGAACTGTCCTCCAGGCCCTCTGCCGCCTTGCCGGCGAGCGCCGCGCCGAGAACCCGGCGCCCGTCGCTTTCCCAGGCGATGCGTGCGGCGGCGAGCAGCGTCGATTTGCCGGTACCGGCGAGACCGACGACGGCCGCGATCGCCGAGTCCGACGTGACGTGACGGACGGCATCGACCTGTTCCGCGTCGAGCTTGAACGGCCTGTCGGGCGCCCCGCTCCCGACGCTCTTTATCGCTGCGGCGACACGCGCCGCAGCAACACCGAAGCCGTCGCGCTGCGCGAGGTTATCCACGGAACCGGCCATACCGTGCTCGACGCGCAGCATCTCGCGCGTCGTGAAGATCGCTGGCTCCGCCGCCTTCCCCGTCTCGGGATCGAGCTTCTGCGGGCGCAGCGTGACGAGCTCGGGCGAGGCCATCAGCCGGGCCCGGATCGTGGCGAAATCCTCAGGATCATCGACGTAGCGATGGAGCGCGCGGGCCATATCGCGCTCATCAAAGGTGGACCGTTCGTTGCTGAGCTGCTGGAGGAGCAGGCCCGGATCGGCGGCAAGGCGATCGGCCATCTCCTGCCGCCGGGCGAGGTCGGCCGGCGCGAAGTACATCTCGACGCCCTTGCGGGCGAGCGCCGCTTTTTCCGGCCCCAGATGTTTTTGCGCGATCCCGTCGCGGCCCTGCTCGGCATAGGAGCGTCCGTCGAGGCGGACCTCACGGCCGGCGAGCGCCAGATGCCGGTTGGCGGTTTCCGCCCAGGCGATCTTCCACGCTTTCATGGTTTCCTTGTCGCCGGCCCACAGCTTGTAGACAATCTTGCCATTGGGCCGATCGGGCGTGACCACCCGGAGCGGCTGTCCGTCTTCCCCGAGCACCGGGACCTTCTTCCCACCGAAGCCGTCCGCCGCGAGCGGCCGCAGCATCGTCATCAGATGGACGTGCGGGTTGCCGTCCTTGTCGTGATAGACCCAGTCGGCGACCATGCCCTTCGATGTGAAGTTGTCCAGCACGAACTCGCGCATCAGCGCGATGTTCTCGGCCCGGCTGAGCTCCTCCGGCAGCGCGATGATCAACTCACGGGCGAGCTGCGCGTCCGCCCGCCTCTCGAACACGTCGACCGCATTCCACAGCACCTCGCTGGCCCCGGCTACCGACTTTCCGGCAATCGCTACCTCGAGCCAGGCCGGGATGTCGTCCGGCAGCGCCAGCTCTTCATGCACCAGTTCGGACGCTCCGCCCCGATAGCTGAAGGATGTGCCGACCTGTTCGTCCATCATCCGGGCGCGATGGCGATAGGCAGCGGCCGAGACGATGCTGCGTCCCGCCCCCCGGCTGATCACCTGCGCCCTGACGAACATGATGGCCACGACCGCCGCCACTCCCTCCAAGCACGTCGCGCCCGCGACGTATATTGCGCCCTCAAACAGATCGGACCGCAGGGCCGATGCCGCTTCGAACGGACGGCCCCAAAGGGCGCCGGCCGTCAGAGAGCCTTTCGGCTCACTGACAAATTAGCCTATTTAACTCACTTGTACGAGACGATATAATCGACCGTCTTCGAGCTTTTCCAGCGTGGGACGAGGCCATTTTATGCGCGTAAAGTCGTCACTTTCCGAGATCGACGCCCAGATCGAGAAGCTGCGTGAACGTCGCAAATTTCTGGTCGTTAAAGCGGGTGAGCGCTTCGCGCGGGCCGCCGCCAAGGCCGGCCTGGTGGAGCTGGAGATCCCGGACGAGGAACTCGACGCCATCTGCGAGGAGATCGCCGCGCGATTTCGCAAAGGGGCCAAGGCCAAAGGGACCGCCGGTTCATCGGCTCCTTAGGCGGATCGATCAGGAGATCGTCCGTTTCGAGCGACGGCGGAGAGCCATGATGACCGAGGCACGCAGACGCGACGCGCGCCAGACATTCCTGCTGGGCGGACTGGTCGTGCGCGCCGGACTGGGGGAGGCTGATCGGGCCTTTCTGCTCGGCGCGCTGATCGAGGCGCGCCGCATCGCGCCCGGCTCCGACGAGCACGAGCGGCTGAAGGCGATTGGACAAGACGCCTTCAGGCAACGCCCTGCCGACGACATGCCAGAGCCCGATCCGGAACATGGAGAAGAACCATGAAGGGGCGTCTGAACCCGACGCTGCTCCATGTTCTCGTGCCGATCGCCGTCACGGCCATGACGGTCTTCGTCAGCGGCTGGCGATGGCAGAATCTCGCCGTGGGCATGTCCAGCAAGATCGCCTATTGGTTTCTGCGCGGGGCGCCGCTGCCTGCCCTTCTGCTGGGTCCCCTCGCCGGGCTCCTGACCGTCTGGGCGCTGCCGCTGCACCAGCGCCGGCCGATCGCCATGGTGACGCTCCTGTGCTTTCTCGGCGTGGCCGGCTTCTACGCCTTGCGCGAATATGGCCGCCTCGGACCGTTCGTCGAGAGCGGAACCATCCCATGGGACCGGGCGCTGTCGTACCTCGATGCTTTCGCCGTCGTCGGTGCCATCGTTGGATTTCTGATCGTGGCCGTGGCGGCCCGCATCTCCGTTGTCGTTCCCGATCCGGTCAAGCGCGCGAAGCGGGCGGCTTTCGGCGATGCGGACTGGTTGTCCCTGTCGGCGGCCGGGAGGCTGTTCCCGGCGGACGGGGAGATCGTGATCGGCGAGCGCTATCGCGTCGATCGGGAGATCATCCACGAGCTGCCGTTCGATCCCATGGACCGGTCCACCTGGGGCCAGGGCGGACATGCTCCGCTTCTGACCTACAAGCAGGATTTCGATTCCACCCATATGCTGTTTTTCGCCGGCTCCGGCGGCTTCAAGACGACGAGCAATGTTGTCCCCACGGCCCTGCGCTATTCCGGTCCGCTGATCTGCCTCGATCCCTCGACCGAGGTCGCGCCGATGGTGCGCGAGCATCGCATGCGCGCGCTCGGCCGGGAGGTCATGGTGCTCGATCCCACCAATCCGGTCGCCGGCTTCAACGTGCTCGACGGCATCGAGGGATCGCGGCAGAAGGAAGAGGACATCGTCGGCATCGCGCACATGCTGCTCTCCGAGAGCCTGCGCTTCGAATCCTCGACCGGCGCCTATTTCCAGAACCAGGCGCACAACTTTCTGACCGGGCTTCTGGCGCACGTGATGCTCTCGCCCGAATATGCCGGCCGGCGCAATCTGCGCAGCCTGCGCCAGATCGTGTCCGAGCCGGAGCCATCCGTGCTCGCCATGCTCCGCGATATTCACGAGCACTCCGAGTCCACGTTCATCCGCGAGACGCTCGGCGTGTTCACGAACATGACCGAGCAGACGTTCAGCGGCGTCTTTTCCACCGCCTCGAAGGACACGCAGTGGCTCTCGCTCGACAATTACGCCGCCCTCGTCTGCGGCAATGCCTTCAGGTCGCGCGACATCGTCTCCGGCAAGAAGGACGTCTTCCTCAATATCCCGGCGTCGATCCTGAGGTCCTATCCCGGCATCGGCCGGGTCATTATCGGCTCGCTCATCAACGCCATGGTGCAGGCCGATGGCGCCTTCGCGCGCCGCGCCCTCTTCATGCTCGATGAGGTGGACCTGCTCGGCTACATGCGGGTCCTGGAAGAGGCCCGCGATCGCGGCCGCAAGTACGGCATCACGCTGATGATGATGTACCAATCGGTCGGTCAGCTGGAGCAGCATTTCGGCAAGGCCGGAGCGACATCGTGGATCGATGGCTGCGCCTTCGCCTCCTACGCCGCGATCAAGGCGCTGGAGACCGCGCGTAACGTCTCGGCGCAGTGCGGCGAGATGACGGTCGAGGTTCAGGGCCAGTCGCGCAATGTGGGCTGGAGCAGCTCGAGCAATGGCGACCGGCGCTCGGAAAGCGTCAGCTTCCAGCGCCGGCCGCTCATCATGCCGCATGAGATCACCCAGTCGATGCGCAGGGACGAGCAGATCATCATCGTGCAGGGGCACAGTCCGATCCGCTGCGGGCGGGCGATCTATTTCCGGCGCAAGGACATGAATGCGGAGGCCAAGGCCAACCGCTTCGTCAAGGTGTGAGCATCCCCCACGGGACTGCTTCCCAGGGGCAACGCTCTTCGCCCCGGCGACGCGGGGCAATAGCGGGCCCGCCCTGGTCACCCCCGCCTTGAGTGTCTCTCAAAAGAGATACATAATGTCGTTGATACAGGAGGGTCGAGAATGGCCACTCAAACCTCGATGCTGCACATCCGCATAGACGACAAGCTGAAGGCCGACGCGACCGAGAAGCTGGCCAGCGTTGGCCTGACGGTTTCCGATGCCGTCCGGATTCTGCTCACGCGCGTCGTAAAAGAGGGCGCGTTGCCGGCGGGCCTGACTGCGGACCCGGAAGCCCATGACGCATGGTTTCGAGCCAAGGTGCGCGAGGCCCTGGCCGACAGCCGGCCGGCGGTGCCGCACCAGCAGGTGATGGATGAGGCACAGGCGCTGATCGACAGGAAGCGCCGTGCGAAGGCTTGAGTGGCGCGAGGACGCACGCGCCGATCTGCTGGCGATTGTCGATTTCATTTCCGACGACAACCCCGATGCCGCCCAACGGCTGAAGGACGACATAGAAGAAAAGGCGTCAAAGTTGCCTGAGCATCCGAAGCTCTATCGTCTCGGCCGTGTCGATGGCACGCGGGAAATGGTCGTGCGTTCGAACTACATCGTCGTGTACGCAGAAGATATCCACGTCGTTTCCATCTTGCGCGTCCTGCATGCGGCCCAGCAGTGGCCGCCAGTGCGGGAGGACTAGGAAATCACGTGCCGGAGCGCGGGTTCGACCCGAACGACAAGCGCCCTGCGCTGGCCCCGAACTCTACGTGCCGCAGCGCTACTGAGCACACGAGGTGAGGCTTCCAGGCGCGCCCGCCAAGACGCGGGCGCTCACCGCGGTCTGCCGGTAGCCGCATGCACAGGTGTCCGAGGGCGGCTACCTGCCTTTCCGATATCGCTCGAACGGGTCCGCGGTGCCGGGCGGCGTGAACCAGTCGAGGAAGATCGTATAGGCGAGCGCGCATGCAACAAGGCCGATCGACATCAGGCCGAAGCTCCAGAACGGCATTCCACGGGCGGCATCGGGATGGGCATAGACCACGATCGAAACCGGGACCATGACGATCGAGGCCAGCATCATGAGCCCTGTGAACGGCCGAAACATGCACAGGACATAGAAGGCGAGATACCACACGCAATAGAAGGTGCCGCGCCCGATGTGCTCAAGGATGCTGAAGGGCAGCGCGAGCGGAAGCGGCAGCGACCGGCAGGTTGCCGATCCGCTGCCCAGACCCCTGCCCGCCTTGTTCGGAGATAGAAGCTGATTGGTCGTCATCGCCGTCGCGTCGCCGGTCACCGGATCGGAGCCCGCCATCCCTTCGGCACCGGCTCAGCCCTGTGGAACATTTCGTGTACAGGTCCAGGATGGCCAACCGGGCGTGCCTTGTCGAGGGGTCGATCGCGCCGTGAAAGAACACCCTGTTGCGCATCGTCATCAACCAGCTGTCATCGCGCGACAAACGCTTGTTTCGTGGCGCCATTTCACAAGGTTGCCCACCACCACGAAATCCGCCCTTCGTTCGCCGCAGGACGATGGATTGCCGTCGACGACGGCATCGGCGGCGATTCAATCTGGCACGTTGCCGTCATTCCATGACCGGCCGTGCCCATGGCCGCGCCGCGGCCAGCTGGAGCAGACGGTCGATCCGGCTGCTCCGGCTTTTGCCATGAAGGGAAAGAGCTGCCTCACGGCAGCTCCTCCTCGGCGATCCGGCGGGCGAGTTGGGCGCGGGCCGCCTCAAGCTCGGCTTCGATCTGGTGGCGCTCGCCGGCATCGACGGCGTTCCGCAGCTCGGCGCGCAGTTCCTCGATGTGGTGTTCCAGCGTCATCGTCATCTCCTCGATGTTCTTGTGAAAGATGACGACGGCGGTCATGGCGGGTGGGCACGGGTCAAAACCCGCGTCAGCGGCCAGATTGCTGGCGCGCGGAGGAACCGATTTTCCTGCGCAGCGGGAAAATTGGAGGGGCCGCGCGGTTTTGAGGCGTGTCCACCCGCCATGACACACTGGGCGTTCTGAGCAGACACGGGTCTTTCGGGACGCTGGGCATTGGCGCGCGCAGCTCCTGCCGGCAGGCAGGCCGCATCAATGGAGTCAACCGGTTCAGCCCTCCGACGCCCTTGTGACGCGCCGGAGGGACCAGGCCCGCGCAAGGGATCGTTACAACGCAAGGCGCGAAGACCGCCTGGCGGGCTTCGTGGAGCCGGGGTACCCGGCGGAATAGAGCCCGGTCCGGCTTGCCGGATGCGCCTGAACGCTTTGCGCTAAGCAGGTTCCTGGGGCTTGCCCAACGGATGATGTTGCGATTCGCTGATGTGGTCGATTCGCAGGTGGGCGTGATGGCGGGCAAGTCGCCGGTGACAGCAGGTGTCGATGAGCGTTTGGCGCTGGAAGCCCTGGCGGCATCGCGTGAGCGCGGCGAGGCGGACCGGGCGCGGGCGTTGCTGCTGACGCTGGCGGGCTGGACCAGCGCGCGGATCGGGGAGGCGTTTGGCGTCCGCGAAGACACGGTGCGGCTGTGGCGCAGCGACTATGCGGGCGGTGGTGTTGCTGCGCTGCGGGCGCGGGTGGCGCCGGGTCCAGCCCCGTTGAAGAGCGAGGCGGCGTTGCGCGTGGCGACGCCCTTGCTGGAGGCGCCGGTGGCGGACCGGCCCAACTGGACCATTGCCCGGCTGCGCACCGAGATCGAGGCCCGCGAAGGGGTGCGGATCAGCCGCTCGCAATTGTCCAAGGCGCTGCGAAAAAAAAGTTCCGCTGGCGGCGGCCTCGGCACACGCTGAAGGGACGCCAGAAGGCGGACGAGATCGATCGGGTCGGATTGCGCCTACGACTGCGCCAGCAGCAGGCCGCGGCAGGCGACATCGTGCTGCTGTATGGCGACGAGAGCGAGGCGCTGACCCATCCCTACCTCGCCCGTGCCTGGGCGAAGTCCGGCGCCGACCTGCGGGTGCCGGCGCCGGGTCAGGCCAAGAATGTGGCGATGCTCGGCTCGCTCAACCATGCCACCCGGGAGCTGATCGTCCAGACCAGCCCGACCAAGCGCAGCAGCGATTTCGTCGCCCACCTCCAGCAACTCGATGAGGCGTACGGCCCCAAGCCGGGCCGCGCCGCCAGGCCCGTCGTGCTGGTCGAGGACAACGGACCGATCCACACCAGCAAGCTCTCCCGCGCCGCCCTGGCCGCCCGCGCCCACTGGCTCACCGTTGAATGGCTGCCGAAATACGCGCCCGAGCTCAACGACATCGAAGCGGTCTGGCGCGACCTCAAGGCGCACCATCTCGCCCACCAGACTTTCAAGGATAGCGACGCGCTCGACCACGCCATCCATGCCGCCGTCCACGCCCGCAACCAGCAGCGCAGGCCGCATTCGTTGGCCAGACGGGGAATCTCTGCTTAGGTGCCGTCAGGTCCTCATGGTCTCGACGATGGAGGTTGGCCGTTCAGGGTTTATCGGAACATGGACAGCCCCTATACTGCTTCATATCAGGCCGTTAAATGAGGCAGGCGACCGTCATGCGGCAGTTCAGGATTGCCGAGGGGACTTTCAACGAGGACACGCCGGAGCTTCAATCCGCCCTCGCCCAAGCCTACGAGCGCAAACAGCGGCCCCTCTGCCTGTGCAGCGAAAAGCCCATCGCGATGTACATCGCACGGGTCGATGGGGACCTGCTGGTCAAGCGTATGCCCCTGTCGGGACGCGACCATGCGCCGTCCTGCCCCTCCTACGAACCACCCTACGAGCTTTCCGGCCTCGGGCCCCTCATCGGCAATGCAATCCAGATCGACGCTGCGACCGGCGCCGCGGTCCTCAAGCTGGATTTCTCGCTGACGAAGCGTGGCAGCCGCACGGCATCGGCAGCCGAGTCCGAGCCGTCCGACACGGTGCGCAACGAAACCAAGAAACTCTCGCTGCGCGCGGTGCTGCACTATCTGTGGGAGGCCGGTGAGCTGACGGAGTGGACGTCGCTCTGGGCCCGCAAGCGCGGTTGGGGCAAGGTCCGGGCGAGCCTCATGAACGCCGCGAAACAGATGGAGACCCGGGCAGGCCCGCTCGGTGACATCCTCTTCGTGCCGGAGGTGTTCCATGCCGAGGACAAGGCCGCGATCGCGGCGCGGCGCGCCACCGCGCTTTCGGGTCTCCAGACCGCCGTGGGCGGCGGACCACGAAAGCTCATGCTTCTGGTGGGAGAGGTCAAGGAATTCCCCGAGGCCCGCACCGGCCGGAAGGTTGTCATCAGGCACCTGCCGGATTTTTCGCTAACGCTGGAGGACGCCGCCTGGCGTCGCCTGGGCAAGCGCTACGAGACCGAGCTGGAGCTTTGGGAAGCAAACGCGAACGCCCACCTCATCGCCATCGCGACGTTCGGCATTTCCAGCGCGGGCGTCTCGTTTATCGACGAGATCGCCCTGATAGTGGTGACCGAAAACTGGATTCCCTTCGAGAGCGTCGATGAATTGCGCCTGCTCTCCCGCTTGGCGGGGATGCGGCGCAAGAGCGTGAAGGGATTGCGGTTCAATCTCAGCCGGGAGCAGCCGCTCGTGTGCGTCACGCTACCGGAGCAGCGGCCATCGCCCGTGGCGATGTACATCGTGCCGGCGAGCGCTGGCGAAGAGTACGACCGCGGGCTCGCGGAAATGATCGACGCGCGGCCCGAGATGGCGTCCTGGATCTGGCGGACGGCGGACGGCGAGATGCCGCCCTTGCCTTGAGGTGGTCATCACGGGAATGAATCGGTCCCGCGGGATCGATTCATGGAAGTCGTTGGACGTCCTTTCCCTGGGACGCGAGACTCGCTCCATGGAAAGAACGGCACCAGGCCCATTGCATCTCCGCCGCATCGATCCCGCACGGAACATGCGCCGGTTTTATACGCTCGCCATCCAGCCGACGCTGTTCGGCGGGGCGACGGTCATCCGCAACTGGGGCCGGATCGGCACGAACGGCCAGTCGATGATGGAGACCTTCGATCAGCCGGAACAGGCTGAACGCGCGTTCTCGCGCCTCGCCCGGACGAAACGACGTCGCGGCTATGGCGACGCCGGCGTCAACGGAAACGGCTGACCTCGGTGAAGGCTTGCCGGCGGGCGATGAACCGGCGCAGCAGCGGCAGGAAGAACGCCTTGCTGAATCGGCCGATG
Organism: Xanthobacter autotrophicus Py2; assembly: GCA_000017645.1. NCBI lineage: Bacteria > Pseudomonadati > Pseudomonadota > Alphaproteobacteria > Hyphomicrobiales > Xanthobacteraceae > Xanthobacter > Xanthobacter versatilis. Next base: position 212,929 of record CP000782.1, on the reverse strand, counting down.
GGCGGCTCGGGTTCGAGATAGAAGGACCTACCGACAAGATCGGTGTTGAATTCGTCGAGGATGAGCCAGAGGCGCAGATCGGCATCCAGCCCGGCACGGCGCCTTTCGATGGCCGGGATCTCGGCAAAGAACCGCGATGCTTCCGGCTCCTTGGTGGTGATCGGAAAGAAGAGCACGAGATCGCCGTCCGGCCGGACGATGCGCACGCCGACGGCGACGGGCCGATCCTTGCGGCCCTCAGTCTCGCCGGCACGAGCCTGCCGCGCCCAGAGATAGGGATAGCGGATGACAGTCGCGGTCTGGATGTCGTCGAAGCTCATGGCTTTCCGGCCTCATCCTCCCGCGCGTAGGCGTCGACGGCATTCTCGAACTCTGCGAGAAGGCCGTCGGGCATCGTCTCGATGGTCCCCGCTGAACGAGCGTCCGACTGGCGCATCAGCCGCTCATAGTCTTCAATGTTGAGGAGCACGAGGCGCGGCTTGTTGCGCTGGGTGATCATCACCGGCCGGCGCAGCGCCTCGGCGATGATATCGCCGGACTTCCGGGACAATTCGCTCGTGGAATAGGACCCACCTGAACGCGGCATGGCGATCTCCTGTATTTGCTGCCTTTGCTGTCATATACAGCATTCAACGCATTTGTGCAACGACGAGCCCTCCGAAGCGCCGTCGCCGACCAGGCGTGGCGCCCTGGACGGCGCGACATGGCGAAAGCTCCCTAGAAGGGAGGCTCGCCGCTGAGCAGGCCCTCCAGTTCGGCCCAGATGAGTTCGCGCTCCGCGAGAGCCATCTCCAGCTCGGCCTCGATCTCACGGCGCTCCACGGCGTCGACGGCGTTCCGCAGCTCGGCGCGCAGTTCCTCGATGTACTGATCGATCGACATTGGTCGTCTCCTTGATGTTGGTGAAAGACGACACCGGCGGTCATGGCGGGCCGGAGGGATCAAGGAGCGCGAAGCGACCGCCGGAGCCGGCGAGTGGGGGAGCCGAAATGCGCCAGCATTTTGGGGGAACCGCTCGTCCTTGAGGCCTTCGGGCCGCCATGGCATCCTGGGACGATCTGAGCAGCCATCCCCGCTCCCGGTTGTGCACCCGACAAGCCGGAAGCAGGTTCGATGCCTGCTTCCGGCTGGGACACCGTGGGAGCCGGCTGGAGCACCTCGTCGGCGATGCCGAGGGCATCCAGGCGAGCGTGATCCTTGATCGGAACCACTTCGTAGTCATCCGACATGAAGGTGTATTCGCCGCTCCAAACATCGCCGATCTCGGCCCATGTTCCGTCAGGCCAGACCGCGATGTCGTCACTACGGTGGACCTTTGCGCCTGTGAGATTTGTGGTGATGGTCATGTGTGTCCTCCTGGCTGCGGCCGTTCGCTACCAAAAAGGCTGAAGGCCCCGCCGCAAGGCGGGGCCCTCTGGTCGGAGGCTCAGTCCCGGTTCGGCCGGGACCAGATCAGCTGGAGGCCTTCCTCGCCTTCCACCTCGATCAGGGTGGCGTAGATCGGGGCCGGGAACGAAGGGTCGTCGAGCTTGACGGAGAGGTAGTCGCGGTCCGTGTCCCGGGCAGTCTTCTGCCAGGCCGCGCCGAGCTCGACATTCGCGCCGGCGAAGATGCGGAAGTGGGGGCCCTTGTCGGACGGATTCTCGACGCGGACCAGCTTGGCCTTGACGTTGAGGGAGAGCGTCCGGATGGAGCCAACGAACCCGTTGGTGGTGGTGGTGAAGGTGCCGATGGTCGCCATTGTCTCATTCCCTTGGTTTTCTCGGGCCGCGCCCACCGCGACCTCGATGGCGGTCGACAGACCGGAGGCGATCGACCCGCACCCCCGGGGTCCCCGTTGCGCTCGCGCAATGGGGTGGCTCGTTGGGCTGGAACGCAGTGGAGGGCGGCAGGGAGCGGCTTTCTTGTCGCGCGAGGAATGGCGGCGATCCGGGGTCCCCGTTGCGCTTGCGCAATGGGGTGGTCCCGGCAGGGGAAGAAAGCCGCTCCCGGCCGTTGCGGGGATAAGAGCGAGACGAGCGAAGCGAGATCGGCCTTCGGTCAGACCAGCTACATCGAGGACGCAGGTGGGTGTGCCCGTCGCGAAGACAACCGGAATGAAGGCACGCGTTTGCCTTGGCCGTTCAGCTCCGGCGACGGCCCGCGCCCGCTCACGCCCTCGCCGACGACAAGGCCCCTCGCGCCAGCGCGATAAACCTCCCCACGAGGCCAACCCGACATCCGTGCTTCCTCTCGCAACCGATATGGCAGGATAGGGTCCGGGAAGTTCGCGCCAGGAGGTCGCGCGGCGTCCCTATCAAGCACAACGTCCGACTCCTCGAGCGACCGTCGTCACAGCTCGAAGGTGGGGGGCAGCAGGACCAGCGATCCGGCGCCGCCGGGCGGCGAGCCCCATCGAGGGCGACCACAAGGCGGGCCTTCAACCTTTCACCCCGGACGGCCGCGCCAGCGTCAGACACCACACATGCCCTCACATTCGTTGGGCCAAAGATCGAGCTGGCCGTGATCGGCTTCGATCGACAGATCGGCCTCGTCGAGCGGAACGGCGGAGCGATGGAGATAGACCTCCCCGCGAATCCCGCGCAGGCTGGTGCGGACATCAGCGCCAGGGTCGTGGATTGGACACCGGCCCCGAGGCTGAGCACGCGGAGCCGGATGGGGGATGGCGCATAGCCATCCCCTTCGACGGTTGGTGCGCGGAACATCACGCCGCCTTCACCGTCTCGGCCTGTGGCTGCAGGCCGTGCAGATAGGCGACGGCACGCTGCGCATGGGCGGCGGCCGCGAAGATCGCCCGCTTGTCGTTGGAAAGGACGCTAAGCCAGCTTCCCAGATAGGCAGCGTGGTCGGGTCTGGGCTCCAGCTCCGGGACGATGCCGAGATCGGCGCAGAGGAGCGCCGAGCCGATTTCGGCGATATATCCTGACAGTCCAGCCCCAATCTGAAATTTTTCCGCAGTCAAGACGGACCTAGTCATGCTGCCATCTCCTCTGCCTGGGGCTGCTGGGCGTGCATCCAGTCGGCTGCCTGCTGCGCCTTGCTGGCGGCCGTGAAGATGGCCTTGGGATCGTCCTTCAGGACCTTGAGCCACGAGGCAACATAGGCGGCGTGGTCGGGGCGCGGATGGTGTGCGATTCCCAGATCAGCCAGCACGAGCCCGCTGAGAATTTCCACGCAGCATTCTTCGGCGGCATAGGCCGCCGATCCGAAGCGGCCGGAAAGATCGCGGTCGAGCCTGTGCTTTGCGCCACTGGCATGGCCGTTCTCGTGCAGCCACACACCGTAGAATGATGCGGCGTCGCGGAAGGAGGTAAACGGCGGCATGAACACGGTGTCGGCCGATGGACGGTAATAGGCTTCCGACCCGCCGAACTCAGTCTTGACGCCCAGGTTTGCGATGAATGCTTCCGCATGAGCGAGACGTTCGCCCTCTGGTAGCACAGGAGTCGCCGGGCGCTCGTACCCGTCCACCTGCGCTATGTTGAAGACAGAAAATGCGCGGGCGAACATCCGGCGATGGTCGTCATCATCGTCATCTTTGTCGGCCTGCCGGGAAGCTTGAATCTCCCGCCACAACACCACTGTGGTGGAGCGCTCTCCCTCCCGCACCTGCGCACCGGCATCCTGCCATTGCTTGTAGGTGCCCCAGAGGCCATCGCCATATCCGGCGGCGAAGCCCGCGGCCCAGAGCGCCAGCGTGTTTATGCCGCGATAGCGCTTGCCAGAGGAGATGTTGGTCGGGCGCGCGATGCTGGACCCGTTGTGGAACCAGGGCGCACGCCATTCGCCAGCACCTTGTTCGATGGCGGCGATGATCTCTGCGGTGACGCGGGAATAGACGTCGGCGCGCTGGACGGATGACGAGGTATTCCTCATTGTGGAATCTCCGCAGCCGGCGGCGCGAGCCTCTCTCGCCCCTTCAACCGACCGCCCGACTCCGGCCGTCCTCTTCCTCTCCTGCCGCCCGTTCGGGCGGCTGTTCCTGATTTTTTGTCTTGTCATGATTGTTGCTCCTTCTCCGCCGGGGCCTGTCCCGGCGTCGGAGCAGCGGATTGCGATGTCTCAGGCGCGGCCGCGCACTCGCAGAGCCGAAGCGCGAGCGGAGGACGGCGTCAGCCGTTGCGCGGATGCGTCGGGCATCGCGCGCTCCGAGCACGCCGGGCGGGCCACCGGCGAAGGAGCACCCAGATCCCCTCAGGAGCCGGGCGCGGACTGGTCCCTGTCTATGCTGTCGAGGACCGTCTTCGCTCGATCAAGATTCTGCTGAAGGATGCTTCGTTGAAGCGTGGACAGCCGCTTCTCCTTCAACAGGTCTGCGGCCTCCTGCGCGGACCGCGCCCATGCTGGCCGGTGCATGGAGGTGATGCAGGCATTTGGGCAGAGGGTCGGCTGGCAGAGTGCGGTCAGCGGACCTTTGGCTCCGGTGGCCTGCTTCAGGCAGACGGCCGTGCCGGGATCGAAGAAGCAATCGGCCAGCACGCCGACATGCAAGGTCCGTGCGAGGCTCGCGAGCATGGTTCGCAGTCGGGCACGATCAGCGATCATGGCCGGAAGCGGTCCGAGATGGTCCGATACGCTGTCGAGCGTCTTCGCGATACGTGCCGCCGCAGGCCCGGACAGCTTGGCCCCGGCCTGCCGCTCGTCGAAATAGATCAACAGGTCATCGAGCTGGCCGAGACTACGCTGGCTCTCGACTTCGGCCCGAAAGCCGGATCGGCTGGAGCCGGCATAACCTTCGAACGCCGCGACGGAGGCATGCTTGTACTGGATCATGCCGGCGATGGTGCCGAACGGACGGTTGGCGATGTGCCATGCAATCGTGCGCCTGAACTGGCGTGTCGTGATCCGCCAAGGCTGATCACCAGGCCCATTAGGGACCGCCGGCGTGTCCGGGGTGCCGAACAGGTCGTTGAGGTGGTCGCGGAAGTGATTGAGTTGACGGACGATCTCGGCGGAGAGGTGGTCCTTGCAAACCGTTTTGGCAGCGAGTACCGGCCAGAGTGTTGGCAGCCCACGGGCGGATGCGGCTCGGAACGACAGGCGTTCCAGAACCTCGACAGCTCTGGCGACAGGTTCGATGGTGACCCACTCGGCAGGCTCACCCCGGGCGGACTTGCCTTTATAAGCGACGGATCGCACGCGGTGGCGCATGATCATGCCGTCTTCGCTGCGCGCCAGGGAAAGACACCCACGCTGCATCGCCTGGACTTCGCAGTCCCGCATGCCGGTCAGATAGGCGCAGACGATATAGGCCGCCGATTGCAGCATGCGCTCTTCCGCCGCGAGAGTCTTGGCGTCGAAACGAGGCCGCCAGGGCTTACCGGTCTCGGGCAGAATGGCGATCAGCGTATCCATACCGCCGGTCTCGACACCGAGTTCAAGCACGGCAGCTCTGATCTCGCGTGGAGCACCACCCGCGAGTTGAATGTGCATCTTCGGATCGACTTGCGTGTCGATGCCGATATGCAGATGAATCAGGTGGGCGTTGACAGGTGGCGACAACTCCCCCGTCGCCGGGTGCCGGAGAAAGGTGCCATTATGGGCGGTGCCCCAGATCGGAACCCCGCGACCTTCACTGCGAAGCCGGGCGAAATAATCCTCAAGCCGGTTGCGCTGCTCGCGCCGTCGGCCATGACGGTCGAGGGTGCTGTCCCGCTCGATAAGCATGGCGCGATGCGCTTCGAGACAATCCATCTCCTCGCGGGCCGTGAAGATATCGGCAGCAAACTCGGTGATGTACCGGATCGACCAGGACAGCAGCGGGGATATGATTGGTTCAGGAATACGCGGCGTCCGGTTCTCACGAACGTGACGATAGCCCGCGACGCGCGCAGGTGCGCGTCCGGCCCAAGGTTGGAATGCCAGGCCGCCAGAGGGAAGATAATCCCGCAAGACATGGAGGTCGAAAGGGATCTCCAGCAAGTGAGCGACGATGATCGGGCGACGGGTACGATCATCCCTGAGATGGCGGGCATATCGGTCCAGAAGGGACTGGTCGACCCGGTGTAGATCGACAACGCCAAGTTCATCGCGCACGAAATCGAAGAAGCGCCGCGCGCGGTTGAACATCTGCCGGACGCTTCCTGGAGGAAGTATCTTGCGGTGACCGGGCAGATCGACGTTGAGCCGGGCATAGAGAAGTTCGCGCAGTGCCTCGCGGACACCCACGTCCTCGACCGACGTGAAATGCACGGTGACGTGACAGCGGCGGGCGTTCTCACGAAACACGGCCGGTCCAAGATCCCAGCTTGGATCGCCGTAGCGAGAGAGGGAATCCCGATCAAACCCAGGCTTCAACGGAGCGGTTGCAAGAACCGGGCGCTGATCGAGTTGCCGGAAGTTGGAATCTGCTGGCGACAATCCCTTCATTGCCGGGCCTCCGGCGGCAGATAAAGCGCATGCACTTCCGCCTCACGGCGGGCTGCGGCAACCATGCTCTCGGGAAATGCCGGCAGAACCTGCCCGGCAATGCGAGCATGGGCGCGGCCAAACTTCATCGCCCAGTCTGAGGCGGAAAGACTGGCCCGTTGCTCCTCGATAAACTGCTGGAACGCGATGATCGCTGGCAGCTTGCGCGCGGTGATGACCGCATTGCGGCACTCCAGACAGCCCCAGAACGGTTGCGGGCAAGGTGCCCCCGGCGCCCCGAAGGGACTACGATCAAAACCAGAGCATGCCGCCAGCCAAACGTCCTGCTCGCCACGCAGGATACTGTCGCGTTCCTCATGCTCTTCAGGCGCTGCATCGCATTGCCGCCAGGACTCTTCATCAGCAGGTGCCAGAATAATCGGGGCGGCCGCTGTCACGACCTCCGAAAATGCGTCGGCAATGGTGGCTTCGTGCAGCGGCCGCAGCGAAGGGATATCCGCGTAGTGGCGAGCGGCGATCTCTGGCGTATGGCCGATAGCGAAACGGGCCATGTGGCCCTCGGTCTTCAGATACCAGAGCGCCTTGTGGGTCTTGCGCAAACGGGAAAGAACGAGGCGGAGCGGCTCACCATCGTCATCAACGAGATCATGCCCCTTTATCCATCTGGCTACGAGTTCCTGCTGATGCTCCAGACCTGCGCGAAGCTGCTTCCGCCCGGTGTAGTAATAGAGCCAAAGGTTCTCGCTCGGCACGAACTGCCGTGTGAATGCCGTTGCCTCGATCAGCTTACGGATCAGACCGCCCGGTGTTCCGATCCCGCCGTCACGGACGCGAATGCGTTTGTGCTCAGCGCCGCGGGCACGGCGCTTCACATAGGCGATCTCGATCGTGCCGGGTCCGGGGTTCTGAAGGCAGTCGATCGTCAACGCTTTGCAGCACTCGATCTCAAGGCCGGTCTCCAGTGACATGAAGGTCAGTAGAGGCGGAATATCCATTGCTCGCAGATGGAAACATGCGTGCAGATCCTCAGCCAGGTTCGAGACTGGAAGACCGCGCCGCAGCCTCATGAAATAGAGGCTCTTGAACGCGCGGTCCCCACTGCTGAGCCTGCCGGAGGCGACGATCCGGGCATTAGCCTCATCGGTCACTCTGCGAAGGTTGGGATAGTTGTCGTCTTCATCGAGCGGCTTCCCGATCCGCCGGAATATCCTGGCGATATCGCCACGGGCAGCGTCCCGAAGCTGCCGCGCGACAAATGGGCTATAGGCGTCACGCGGTCGGGATCGTCCGGCCGATTGTGCGCTGGTGTAGCTCAACCGATGACGAACCCCTTCATCCAGAAGGCCAGGCTGGTCGGCGTCGATCGAGCGCAGAGCGAGGATGGCTTTGGCGAGAACAGTGTGCCGGTGGATCGGGGTCAACCCGCCGGCTTCGAGGAAATGCTCATACCCATCGATATCGGCTACGCGCAGATCGGTGATCGTCTTGGCCGCGGAGTGCTCGCGCAGATATGAAAAAAACCGGAGATAAGCCTGCAGATGCTGCTTGATGGTGGTGCGTGCGCCGAGCGATCCGCCAAGCTCGGACTGCCGCCGGAGGGCACCTGCGAAAGCAACGGCGATGGCTCGCGGACGCTCGCCGACAAGATCAACCTCGACGGTTCCGCCATAGCGCGCCTCGATGTTGAAGCGCAGACCGAGCACCGGATCACCGGCGTGCGGGGGAACTGCGCCATCGGCGGGCGCAAAGCGCACCGAGGTTCCCTTGCGCGGACGCCTCCTCATAGCGTGGCCTCAGAAGGGAGCAGCCCAAGGAGTTCCTCGACAGCCGCATCGACGGTATCGGCGCGCGTCGCTATGTGGTCGAGGTAAATATAGGTCGTTGTCAGGCTGGCATGGCCGAGAAGCCGTTGCACCTGCTGGAGAGGATCACCGAGCATCTGCCGGTATCCTTCCATCGAGCCGGCAGGAAGCGCAGCGTCACGGATACGGTGCTGAATGAGCATCGCCAGCATGTGAACGGCAAAGGTGTGGCGGAGCTGGTGCGGGCTGATGTTGATATCTAACCCGAAGGACCGGCACCGGCTGGAGGCGCGGGCGAAAATGACTTCCCACGAGTTCGGCTGCACCGGCATGCCGACCTCCGAAAGCCACAATGCCGCCGGTTCGCTCGGCGTGCCGTCGCTGTCGCAGACAATAATCCGGCAACGTTCCTCGGGGTCGAGCAGATCGAGAGCGATATCCCCACCGTCCAGCAGTCGCAGCCGGGCCGCGTGCCGCTCGCGATGAACGAAGATCGGACGGTCGATCGACTGCCATCCTGACCGCTGCTGAAACTTCGTGATGGCATGAGCACGCTCGACATCGACATAGGCGCGCACCTGTTCGAGCAGTCGAGCGGGAACGAGGATCTGGCGACCGCGATCGCCCTTGGTCTGGGCATCCGGCAGGTCCAGCCAGACCTGACGGCCCGGACGCTGATCGGCGAAAACGAGATCGGAGGTGAAGAGGGATGATGCTTCTTCCAGCCGAAGCCCTGTGGTCACGAGGAGATCGGCGAACAACGCATTGCGGATACCGTTGCGATCGCGGGCGCCGGGGCGTGTGCGGCCGTCAGGCAAAAGCGCCTTGAGGCCGACATCCCGAAAGCGCCGATAGTCCTCGAGCGTGACGAAACTGACGTCCGCTCGACGCGCGGCAGGTTCATAGGCATCGTTCCGCGCTGCCACCTGCGACCGGCGCCCAGCGTACCCCTGCCTCCAGACCGAGCGATGCGTGAAGGGTGCTTCTGCAATCAGTCCTTCCTGCACACCCCAGCGATATAGCCGATCGAGACAGGCAACGGCGCGATTCCAGGACGCAGCGGAAATGCGTTGTCCCGCGTCGGCGCGGCGGCGGACGCGATGATAGGCAAGGACGTCATGCCGGTCGGCTTGCCATATCGTCTTGGCGCAGGCTTCCGAAAGAAAACGAGCCCAGACCAAAACATCGTAGCCATAGGCACGAAGGGAATGGCGTGAGCGAACGCCGTTGAGAGGAAGATCGCGAAAAAAGCGATCCAGAGCAGGATCGTATAGCGCCCCGTCCTGGAGGATCATCGGGACATGGGCATCAACGCCATCCGCTGATCTGCGCTCCTGAATCGTAATGCTTAGAGCTGCGATTACAATGTCCACAAGTTGTTCAACCTTCCCCCCGACCCCCTTCCGGGGAGCCCAGCATCAACGAAGGAGTTCAACTTGCCCGGCGCTATCCAGGCCGGCCTCCGCCAGCTATGTGGGAGCGCTGCGGCCGGCCTGGATAACGCCTCCGTCAGTCCTGTTGCATCGACATCAGCAGCACACTGGCAATCGGTGCAGACTGTCAAGATAACGCCACCAGCTCTTCGCGCGCCCTCTCGCTGCGATCCTTCGCGTAGCGGCTGAGATCGCGGCCGACGCGGCGGGGATCCGCCGTCCAGTGCACCGATTCATGGCTCAGAACGGCCACGTAGGAAGCCGCATCGCGAAACGTCTCGAACGGCGGCATCTGGATGTGGTCGGTCGACGGCGAATAGAATGCCGCCGTGCCGCCGTGCCGGATCACGGCGCCGGTATTGGCGAAGAATCGATCGGCATGCTCGATCCGCTCGATCGGATCGAGGACGGGCCCCGGAGGGCGATGGAAGTGGTCCGGCAGGCCCTCGATCTGCTCGACATTGAAGACGCTGTAGGTCTTCAGGAACGGGATGTCTCGCTCCACCTCTCCGCCGTGCGCGTCCGTTTCGGTCTTCGTGAACCGGCTGGCGTAGATGACGATCGAGCCCGATTCACCCTTGCGAACATGGCCGCCCAGCTCCACCGCCTGCTTGAAGGTCATCCAGGTCGACGAGACGAAACCCCGTGCCATGCCCTCCGACCACAGCAGCAGCACATTCATGCCGGTGTACGGCTCGCCGTTGTGGCGCAGCGGCCTGGTGATACGGCTGGTCGCATGGGCCGCACTCCATGGCCGGACCCACGGCCGCACGCCCTTCTCAAGATCAGCGACGATCCGCTCGGTGATCCGCGCATAGATGTCGCCACGCTCCTTTTCTTCTTTCCTGCTCATTTTGCTGAACCTCCGTCGTGGAGGCCGCGCCGATCGCGGCCCGTCACGGGGTCCGAAAGCCGGGGAACAGGCGGCACCGCGCACCCGGAGGTGCTCGCCCGCAGGGCGAGGCGCGACGGGCCGCAACGACGTGGAGGACGGCAAAGCCGTTGCGCTGTCCGCCGGCCCCGGCAGGACCTCCATCCGGGACGGGGCACGCTCGGCGGGACCGCCTCCCGGTCCCACTTTCCTCCTTTGGCGATCGAGGAAGGTTTCGAGGGAACATGCGAACAGGCCAGCCCCGCGAGGGACCGGCCTGTTTCCGGGCGAAAATTGAGAAGGGCGGAGCCGCAGCTCCGCCCGGGCGGCTCAGCCGAGAGCCGCCATCTGGAGCTCGGCCGCCTTGCGGTCGACGCTCTGGCCGGCATTCTCGACCGGCCGCTCGAAGGGCTTCCAGCGCTCGCCGACGACCTGCTCGTAGGCCGCGACGGCGCCCTCCGCCGCCATGCGGAGCGCATGGGCCTGAAGCCCCATGTCGGCCGCGAATTCACGCTTGCGCTGGGCAGAGCTCGAGAACCCGACCGGACCATCGAGATCCTCGTCACGGATGTCGTTGGCGAGCTTGGCGGTGGCGTCGCGGGCTTCGGTGACCGCGCGGGAATAGAACTGGCCGGCTCCGTGGGCCGATCCGACATAGGCGCCGACGATGCGCTGGAGATGAATCTGCATCGCCCGTTCGCTGAGACCCTCGCCCAGGCTCTCGGCCGTCTCGACGATCAGCCGCTGGTGGAGCTTCCGGATGCCGTCGCTGTCGAGAACCGGAAGTCCGAAGCTTTCGGAAATGAGGATAGTCTGATGGGCGTCGGGGCAAGCCAGCCGGACCATTTCGAGCGTGGTGCCCTTGCGGAGCGGGACGACGCGGGCGGACTGGCGGGGCGCGCGAGCGGTCTTGGTCATGTGAAATTCCTTTCCTTCGGTTTCACCGTCGGGATCGGACCGGCCCTTGCCGGTCTTCCCTTCGGGTGCGGTCGCGAGAAACCGGCGAAAGGCGGGCGCTTCAGGGTCCGGAGACGGCGAGGCGAGCGAAGCGGGCCTGCGGACAAGCAGGGCTTTCAGCCCTCGCGCGGGACGCGGGTTCGCTTTGCCGAGCCTGACGGGTCCGGCCGCCACGCGGCGCGGAACGCGGCCTTGAAGCGGCCGGCCGCCGGTTTACGACCGCTGCAAAACCCGAGGGGATGACCGGCAAGGGACCTGTTCGCAGACATCGAAACCGGCACCGGAAGGCCGCCATGACCCGCCGCCACGGTCCGCCTCTCCCGTTCGGCCACGACAAAGTGCAGGTAAAGAGATCGACCGGCGTGCCTGCGCGCAGCGCTCCACATCCCCGAAAACCGCGGCGGTTCACGGCAGCAATCTTGGGGAGTGCTACACGGTGATCGTCGAGACGGTCGACAAAGGGCGAATGCGAGACAGGCGAGGATCCGCTGCAAGCCGACGGACCGTTGGAGACAGCCCGGAGTCGGGCGTCACACCGCTTCGGTTGCCTTCGCCCACACGTCCGGTCGCCACTGCTGGATGACGTCCTCGATCTCGGTCCGATAGGCCTCGGGGTACTCCGCCACAGGTCGGCTGGCGACATAGGCGAAGACCGTCGCCATGTCACGGGCGATGGCCTCGTCGACGGCGAAGAGGTCCGCGATGTCGAAGCCGCCGAGATCCATGGCGTTCCACCAGGCGAGGATGAAGTCGGCGACACGGCGCGACTGCCCGGTGTCGCTGCGGGCGATGGTCAGGAGCCGCTCGAACGCGGCGCGCGTCGTCTCATCCATGATGGAGTTCCTGAGGCTGCTGAAGGTTAGCTCAAGCTCGATCCGCTTGCACGCTCAATGCTGCAACCGGACGGCCCTGCCGGCGGGTTTTCACGAGAGCGCCTCGATCTCGCCGCGGCGCTCGAAGGTGAGGTGGTCGACATGCTCGCGGAAGAGCCGCTCATCCGCCGGCGTCCACCCGGCCCGATGCCGCCTCGATGCTCGGGCTTTCGCCTTTGCGGTGATGGTCCTCCGTTCGGCACGGTGCTCGATCTGTCGCTCGATCCGGGCAAGATGTCTGCGGGCGGCGGCGGCTCGTATCCTCGCGGCCCGCGCCGGTCCGCCCGGGGGTGTCATGACGAACTCCCTCGGCCACGCCGCCGCGAACATGCCGCCGGCCATGTCGGAAACGGGCTGGTGTCCGGTGCATAGGAGGCGGACAACGTGACCGGAATGATCGAGGAAGCGAGATCCTCGCCGGCGACCGCCCAGTCGACCAGCGGGGAGTGCCCGCCGGCATTCTGCCGCATGGCATCGCTGAGGATGTCATGGAGAGCCGCGTCGATGGCGGCGCGCGGCTCCGGCCCCGTCTCGACCAGCAGATGAACGGCCACCAGGTACGTCGTCATGGCTGGCCCTCCCCGCGGAGCACCGGGTGTGCCGACGGCGCCCGGATCGAGAGGAGGACGGCCTGCTTCCAGGCGTCGGCGCCGGCGTAGTGCCGGCGCAGCTTGGGGTGCCAGACGACGAGGAGATCCTCATCGTCGTCGTGGGCGGCCTTCCATCCGAAGGCGGAGGCGATGATCTTCCAGGGCATCGCCGCCTCCTATCCGTTCCAGCCAACGAAGTTGGACGGGCCGGAATAGATCGGGTGGCGATCCTCATCGATGACGAAGCCGAAGCGACCGACGCGGTATTCATCCGCCGGAACGAGGAACCGGCGCTCCTCCGTGCCGGGGCCACGCCGGCCGCCGAGCGTGGCGACGACCTCGACGAAGCCCTTCTCGTGGTCGGAGGTGATCGCCGAGATCACGATCCAGTCGCCGGCGTGCTGCTGCTCGAAGGCCCGGCGATCCTTCTCGCGGGATTCTCCAGGGGGGAGAACGGTCCCGAAGATCTTCTCCCATGCCTCCGGCCAGCTGTCCTTGATCGTCCGCTCGGCGCAGCGCCGCTCGAAGCCCGTGAAAAGGTGGGGGAAAGTGATGGCGACGATCGCCCAGGCTTCATCTTCCTCGTACCAGCCGCCCTCGGCGCGAAGCATGGGATGGACCATGCGGTTGCGCGCCGCCGAGAGGTGGATGCCTCCATGGCCAGCCGTGGAATGGAACACGACATCCTCCGCGTAGAGGGTCGCGCCCTGCGACGGCCCCCAAGGCGTGCTGGCCATCGAGCGGATCTCGCGGCGGCCGAGCGCGCGCTTCTCGCGCTGATGCTCGGCGTTCTCCACGACCTTGACCCGGAAAGCGCCTTCGTCGGCAAGCTCGCCGGAATGACTGTGGAAATCCGCCCGCGTCCATTGCGCCATGGGACGGCCGATGCGCCAGCCGCTTGCCAGATAGTGATGCCCGTCGCGGGCGGGCAGCATGGCGAACGCGGTGTCGGCGACGCGGGCGACGGCAAAACCCTCAGTGCTGCGGCCGAACGCCACCTCCGGAAATCCGGTGGTGGCGTCCGCAGCTTCGTTCGAAGATGCAAGCATGGTCATGCCACCGCCCTCCCCTCGACGATATCGGCGCCGACCTCATCGGCCGTCACCTCCTCGAGCACGGCGCGCGGATAGCCATGGCGGGAGAGCCACTCTTCGGCAGCCTGCCGATGCGCAGCGAGATGGATGAGCTCGGCGCCCGCGCCGGCCCGTTCGAAGATCCGCACCGAACCGATCGCCGGACGCTCGAGAACCGTGAAGTCCAGCTTCGAGTCGAGCGAGAACGTCCGGTGGACGCGGATGGCAATGACGCCGCCAGCGCAATAGTCCGCCTCGTGCAAGGTGAAACTGGCGGACAGGCTGACGTTCCCGATCCCGCGCTCCCCCTGCTTCTGGATCAGGCGGCCCCTGCTGTTGTTGGTCTGCCAGGCGGACAGCTTCCTGGTGAAGCGCTCGGGCGGCCGCGGCGTTCCGTCGGACCAGGCGACGAGGGCGCCGATCGGCGCATTGTCATAGATTGTGTGCGCGGACATGGTGTCCTCCGTGATTGCGCATGCGTGGAAACGAAAGCGCCGCCGGCAGAGCCGGCGGCGGGATGGAATTCGCGTTGCGATGATGTGCGCCGGCTATTCGGCCGCGACGCTGTAGGCCTCGTCGTCGGGCACCTCGGCCGGCTCAATGGCGTCCGGCTCGGCCGACCCCTCGTCGAGATCGTCGTCCTCGCTCGCCTCGTGCTTCACCAGCCAGCTCGCGAGCTTCGTCGCGTCGGGCGCGAACTGCACCGACGGATGAACGAACCGCTCGTCCTTGAAGTGCTCGACGAGAGCGGCGCGGGTGTCCTTCACCTTCTGGCGCGGCAGGACCGGGGTGTCCTTGCACGAGACTTCGAGCGCGGCGCGGGACAGGCACGAGAGGAATTCCTCCGTGCCCATGTTCGGAAGGAAGCCGTCGGCGCCGATGGCATCGCCGGCGATGCGCGCGACGATGCCGGAGTCGGTACGGTTCTCCCGGCACGACAGCACATCGATGAGGACGCCGCGGGCCGCCTGCTGCAGCGTCTCGCGGTCGAAGTCGAGCTTGCCCTCATTTCCGACCAGTCGTGCGGCATGGCGGTCCATCCGGGCGTAGCCATAGACGTCGCCCGAGGCGCCGGAGGCGATAGAGATATTGCGGCCGGCGAAGGCGAGGACGAGCAGCGCCAGCAGCGTGTCATCCTCGATCGGCGCGCGGGCGAGCGCCTCGTGCAGCGCATCGGTCCGGAAGTCGCCAACCATTTCGATGCCCCTACGGGTCACGTCCGGGCGCGGCTTCGAGGCCACGATGCCGTCGTCGCCAGCGGCGCCGTTGGTCGGCTCGTCCTTGCCCTTTGCCTTCTTCGGCTCGGGCATACGGTAGTGGACCGTCTGTACCTTGCCCTCGCGATCGAGATACATGGCCGCGTGGTCCGACTTGCCGGGCCGGCCGTAGACCTGCTCGGCTTTGGGGGGCAACTTCGCGCGGCCCCAGGTGTCGGCCTCGACGATGACGCCGCGCTTGGGCAGGTGGTTCGCCATCCATTCCTGCTGCGCCCCGAGGAAGGCCTCGACATCCGTGGTGTAGCGGCTGTCCTCGTCGGCCGAGGCGAACAGGTCCTCGACCCAGGCGATGCCGTAGGCCTTGGCGAGCTCGTCGTCGAAACTGGCGTCCTTCGCGTACATCCGGGTCCTTTCCAGCCCGTTCGCGACGTTGTACCAGGCGACCTGCGGATCGGCCTTGGACGGCTTGTGCTTCTTCCAGACCTCCTTCTGCTCCTCCAACGAGGCGGCGGCGATCGTGCGCAGCTGCTTCTCGTTCGGCATGTCGCCCTTCGCCATGTGGTCGAGCATGGCGGGAAGCACGTTGGCGAGGAGCCGCAGCTTCTTGATCTGGCGGATCGGCAAGGCAAGCGCGACGCCGATCGCCTCCTCGGTCCAGCCGAGCGCGACGAGGCGCTCGATGGCGCGCCACTGGTCGACCGGGTTCAGCGGCTCACGGGCGATGTTTTCGACCATCGAGCGCATCGCGCCATTGTCGTTGGCGGCTTCGTCGACGAGGACCTCGATCTCCTCGAGCTCGGCCGCGATGGCCTGGCGCACGCGACGGTGGCCACGATCAATGATGAAGCCATTGCCGCCGTCAGTTTGCGGCGCGACGACCGGCGGCTGGACGATGCCGACGGCCTTGATCGTCGCCAGCAGCAGGGCATCGGCCTGCGCCGTGGACTTGGTCAGGCGGGTCTTGTCAGGATTCTCCCGCAGCGCGCGCGGATCGACCTTGATGAGATGCATCGGGATGCTCCTTGTGGGGATTTCGGACGCCGTCTTTCGCGGGTCCTTCCTTTGTCTTCCTCTCGAAGACCTCCCCCGGCCCGCGGAGCGGGCGGGCCGGTGCAACTGCGGCCGAGCATCCCTGCCCGGCCGGCCAAGCGGGGCTATAAGCCCTGCGCGGGACGCCGTGGCCGGGGATCGCGCAGGCCGCGGTTGAGCGTCAGCGTCGCCGGTTCGGCCGATCGGCGAACCGGATTTTTCCTGAATGCCCCTCCTTTCCTCCCCATATCGCGCCTTGAATGCCGGCCATAGTGACGCTATGTTACGTCAGAATTAGCGTCAGTTGGACAATAGGAGGCTCGCATGGGGTTGGCGCAATATGCGGATAACGGCTTCCTCGCCCCCCGGAAGATCGCGGTTGCGTTCCGAACCACCAGCGAGGAAGTCGCCCGCACGGCGGGGCTGGGCAAGGATGCCGTCCAGCGCAAGGATCGCGTCCGGTCGGACAAGACCCAACGCCGGCTGCGCGAGATGGTCGAAGTGATCAACAAGGTCGAGCCGCGCTTCGGTTCGACATTGATGGCCTATGCCTGGTACCGGTCGGAGCCCCTGCCCGGCTTCTCCGGCCAGACAGCCATGCAGCTCGTGCGCAACGGCCGAGTGGATGACGTGCTCGACTATGTCGACGCGGTCGACGTCGGCGTGCACGCCTGACGACGTGCAGTATCGGGGAAAGCTCTATCGAGCGCTGAATCCAGTCTACGCGCGCGAGCCATTGTCCGGGCGAGGAGCCGAACTCTATGGTGGACGGTTCAACCCGAAGGGCCTGGCCGCGCTCTATGCGTCATTATCGGTGATGACGGCGCTGCGCGAAGCCAATCAGGTCGGCAACCTCCAGCCGACCACGCTCGTCTCCTACGACGCGGAGATCGATGGCATATTCGATTGCCGGGATGATGAGGCGCTCGAGGCAAAGGGCATGGACGCTGCGGCACTCGCCGACAGCACATGGCGCGACCAGATGAAGGCGAGCGGGGAAGCGCGAACGCAGACCTTTGCCCGGCGGCTCATTGCCGCTGGCCATAACGGCCTGCTCGTCAGGAGCTTTGCGGCCGGCGCGACTGCTGAGGATTTGAACCTCGTGCTCTGGAGATGGGGCGACAGTGCCCCATCTCGTCTCGTTCTGATCGACGATGAGAACCGCTTGTCGCGAGAGCGGTCCTAGAGCCTTTCCCCGTTTCACTGAATCGGGGAAAGGCTCTAGGTTATTGAGTTTACGCGTTTTCTTTACCCGAACCGGTATCCACTTCGCTCGAAAACGCTCTAGAGCATTTCCCCGTTTCACTGAATCGGGGAAATGCTCTAGCTTGTTGAGTTTACGCGTTTTCTTTACGCGAACCGGTATCCACTTTGCTCGAAAACGCTCTAAGCAGCAATCCGATCACGGGAACTCTCCGTATCGTTCGCAAGATCAGCCTCGATCTCGGCGAGCTGCGTGCGCTTCGTCTCCAGCTCGTCGGCGAAGGCGAATGCGCCGCCCTCGCGCGCGTGATAGGAAGCGAGGCGACGGCGGGCATTGGTCAGTCGCTGCCCATATCCTTCCTGTTCCTCCTCGAAACCCGACAGCGCGTGCTCGAGCCGGGCGACGGCGCCGAGCGGCGTGACTGCGACGGGCAGATCGATCTCGTAGTCTGCGCCGGTCCGCAGCAGCATTATGGCGTAGTGGAAGCCGTCGCGTCCGACCCGCTCGCCATGGAATGCGAGATCGAAACCGCGGAGCGAGGCGATGACGACTTCTCCCTCCTGCTGGAGTTGGATGAGGGTGAGGATCTCCTTCATCAGAGCGCGGCCGGCCCCCTTGCGCTCGGCATGGCGGTTCCCGGTCACGGTTATGGCGAAGGCATCGCCCAAGGTCGGCGCGAGCCGTTCGATGTCCTGCCCGATCTCGGCGATGCGCCGGGCCGAAATCTCGATCTCGCGCTCGGCATCGCGGATCTGGCGGCGAATGGCATGCTGGTCGTCGACATGGGCGGCGCGCAGGCGATCTAGCCGCGCAATCTCGGCTTCCAGCCCCGCCTTCTGCATCAGGCGCTGGTCGCCGCTGGCGATGGCCTTCGCCATGGCGAACTGCGATGCCTGCCCCTCGCCCATGTCGTCAAGCCTGCGAATCGAGGTGTCGCCGGAGAGCGCCGCGGCAATGAACCGGGCCTTTCGCTCGTTGTTCTGCCACATCCTGGCGTCGAGCGAACCGAGCGTCGCGTAGGCAAAGATGTCGATGACGTCATGCTGATTGCCTTGCCTCGCGATCCTGCCTTCACGTTGCTCGATCTGGGACGGCAGCCATGGCACATCGAGGTGATGCAGCGCCTTCAGCCGCAGCTGCGCGTTGACGCCCGTTCCCATCGTGTCCGAGCTGCCGAGAAGGAAGCGGACCTTCCCAGCCCGGACATCGCCGAACAAGCGCTGCTTCGCGTCGGACTTCTTGTAGTCCTGGATGAAGGCGATTTCGGCGGCGGGCACGCCCAGCCGGACCAATTCGTCGCGGATCCAGCGGTAGGCCGAGAAGCCTCGACTTTTCTCGACACCGAGCGTGCCGAGATCGGAAAAGATCATCTGCGCGGCGCCGGGCAGCTCGTAGGACTTCCCGTTGCCGCGGACATAGGTGTTTTCCGCCGTTTCCTG
Organism: Xanthobacter autotrophicus Py2; assembly: GCA_000017645.1. Taxonomy (NCBI): domain Bacteria; kingdom Pseudomonadati; phylum Pseudomonadota; class Alphaproteobacteria; order Hyphomicrobiales; family Xanthobacteraceae; genus Xanthobacter; species Xanthobacter versatilis. Next base: position 194,073 of record CP000782.1, on the reverse strand, counting down.
CCAGATGCGGAAGGCGTTCGCGACGAGCTGGTTGAGCTTGTTTCCGGGCTCATTGTCATTGTCGGGATCGACCAGCCGCAGATCGATCGCGGCATGGCGCCCGTCGGTGATGACGGACAGCAGGATGTCATCACCGGGCTCTGGGGGACGGTCCCGCTGCTCGATGGCGGTGATGCGGGCGTCGAGCAGGCGCTGATAGGCCTTGAACGCCGCGCTCGGCGGCACGGTGATGATCTGGCGCTTGCCGCCGGAGATCTCCGGAACCTTCACATGGTCGCGAAGGTCCGCCGGCATCACCACGTCGGCAAACGAGCGGAACATGGCGATCAGCTCGGGGACATTCACGAACCGCGCGAAGCGCGTCACCGGCTTGTATTTGCCCGAAGGCTGCAGCTCGAGCTCGGTGGAAGCGTCGCCGAAGGTCGAGGCCCAGGCGTCGAACTCGTGCAGGCCGCGTTCGCGCAGTGCCGCATGCCCGAGCAGCCGCTGCACGGTGAACATTTCTCCGAGGGTGTTGGTGATCGGCGTGCCGGAAGCCAGCACAAGCGCCCTGCCCGGGTTCTTCGTCTCGATGAAGCGGGATTTGACGAACAGGTCCCAGGCGCGCTGCGAGCCGTTCGGATCGACGCCCTTCAGGGTCGACATGTTGGTGGCGAAGCTGAGCTTACGGAACTCCTGCGCTTCATCGACGATGATCTGATCGACGCCGATCTCCGAGATGGTCAGCAGGTTGTCCTTGCGCGTCGCGAGTGCCTCGAGCCGCTCCTTCAACCCCTCCTTCAGTCGCTCCAGCCGCTTGCGCGAGACGCGGTCGTCGCTCTCGACCTTGGTCAGCAGCTCCTCGTAGAGTTCCAGCTCGTCCTGGATCATCTTCTGCTCGAAAGCCGACGGCACGCCGATGAAGCGAAAGGCGCTGTGGGTGATGATGATGGCGTCCCAGGTCGCCGTCGCCGCGCGCGACAGGAAGCGGTGACGCTTGTCCTTGGTGAAATTGGTCTCGTCGGCGACGAGGATGCGGGCGTTCGGATAGAGCGCCAGGAACTCGCGTGCGGCCTGGGCCAGACAGTGTCCGGGGACCACGAGCATGGCCTTGGCGATCAGCCCGAGCCGGCGCTGCTCCATGATGGCGGCGGCGATCGACATGGTCTTGCCGGCGCCGACAGCGTGGGCGACGTAGGTGCTGCCGGAAGAGATGATGCGCCAGATGACCCGCTTCTGGTGCCCATAAAGCGAAAAGGTGCCTGAGGCGCCCGGAAGCTGGAGATGCTCGCCGTTGAAGGCGCGTGGCGCGATATTGTTGAAGCGGTCATTGTAGACCCGCGCCAGCCGGTCGGTCCGGTCGGGGTCGCTCCAGATCCACTTCTGGAACGCGGTCTTGATCTTGGTGAGCTTCTCTTTAGCTGCTTCTGTGTCGACGACATTGAGCACCCGGCGCTCGCTGTCGCCGTCCTTCACGATGTCGAAGATCTGCGGCACGGAAGAGTTGAGGGCGTCCGAGAGGAGCTGGCCGGCGTGCCGCCGGTCGGTCCCCCACTCCGACGTGCCGGCCGCCATATATCCGAGCTGCCGCGCCTCGACGGTCCAGGAGGCCAGCTCCGGCATGTGATGGATCTTGATCTCGGCGCCCATGGTTTCCCGCACGAACGCGACGACATCGGCGGCCGGGATCCACGGCGCGCCGAGACGCGCGGTGATGTCGGAGGGCCGAAGGTCGGCCGGCTGCACGGCCTGCAACGCGGTGACATTGCGCTGATAGGCTGGATCGAGCGCGGCCACGGCCTGCGCGGTGACGAGCTTCGAGCGGACGGCACCTGAGAGATAGGCGTCGGCGGCCTGCCAGGAGCCGTCGCCCGGATCGCGGAAGATGGCATTGCCGAGTTCGGCGGTGACATCCTCGACATCCCGGTGCAGCAGCTCGGCAATGTGGTCGGGATCGACATGACCGCGCTCGTTGAGCACCACGGCGAGCGCATCGGCCGACGACGTGATGATCGGCGCCGGTGGCGGCGCGATGACCCGCTCGGTGAAGATGGGGCCGGGCTTGGCCGTATTGCTCTCGAGGTCGTAGTCCTCGATCGAAGCGACCAGCCAGCAATCGGGATCGTCCAGGAAGGGCTGGATGTTCGGGCGGCGGTGCGTCTCGCGCACTTCGCCGGTGTCCTCGTCCTCGCTGGTCGAGACGACGGTGGTGTTGATGGGACCAAAGTCGCGCACGAAGTTCGACCAGGCGATGCGCAGCTTCACCTGTGCCGGCTTCCACGGCCTGTCGAACTCCTGGGCCTTCAGCACCTCGCGGACCGCGTCGCGGATCGGGATCAGCTTGCGGAGAATGCGGACGTGCTTTTCCGGAATGCCCTCGGGGCTGCGCCTGTTGCGCACGCGGATCGCGACCGGGGTTCCGTCGACGAGCTGCATGAGGCCATGACGGCTGTCGACGAAATAGCTGCCCTCCCGCGCCCGAGACGCGTCGGGCAGGTCGGCGGTCGGGCTCGGGTCATCGGAGAGCTCGGCCTCGATTGGCTCGGGCTCGCCGTCATAGATGCCTTCCGGAAGGAAGGTAAGCGCCGCGGCAAGGCCCGCGTCGAGATCCTCGCCCTCGCGCGGCCTGCACGTATAGGTCTCGCCGAAGGGGCCGGAGGTCAGCCCATGTGTTCCGAGCACCATGCCCGGATGGCGCGCGAACCAGCTATTGACACGGATGGCAGCCTCGTCCTCGGTCGCAGGGCGCACCTCCTCAAGGTCGAGCCAGGACTGATCGCCCTCGGGCTCGCCGTCCCGGCGCCGGCGGAAGAACAGGATGTCGACCACCACATCGGTGCCGGCATCGGTGCGAAAGCTGCCCTCGGGCAAGCGGATTGCGCCGATGAGATCGGCCATGGTGGCGATGTGCTCGCGGGCGGTCGCATCCGCCTTGTCCATCGTTCCGTGCGAGGTGACAAACGCGGCGAGCGCGCCCGGCTTCAGCCGATTGATCGACTTGGCGATGAAGTAGTCGTGCAGCCGCAGGCCAAGCGACCGGAAAGCGCGATCCGAGCGCACGGCGCGGTCGGAGAAGGGCGGATTGCCGATCGCTAGATCGAAATGCGCCGGCAGGTCGACGCGGGCAAAGTCGCCTGTGACGATCCGAGCGCGCGGCTGAAGGAGCCGGGCGATCCGCGCCGTGACAGGATCGATCTCGATGCCGGTGACGTGAGAGACGGATCGCAAGTTGTCCGGCATCAGCGCGGGGAAGAGTCCTGTGCCGATGCCGGGCTCCAGCACCCGCCCACCGCGCCAGCCGAGACGTAGCAGGCCGGCCCAGATGGCACGGACGATATATTCGGGCGTGAAGTGGGCGTACTGCGTGCAGCGTGCGAGCGAGGCGTAGTCCGCGCTGCTCACGGCTTCCTCCACCCCGGCGCCGAGCGCCTCCCAGCCCTTCCGGAACCGATCCTCACCGGGGCGGCGAAACACGCCATTGGCGAGATCGGACGCGCCGAAGCCGGTGAACCGGATCAGTGCGGCCTGCTCGTCGGCGATGGCAGGTCGCTGTGCCGCTTCGATCTCGGCTGCCAGGCGAATGGCGGCGAGATTGTCACGGGCCCGGTCCTTCCACGAGCGGGCAAGCTGGCGCGTCCCGGTGAGATGAAAGTTCTCACCCGTCTCGGCAGGGCACGCGACGGATCGCCTTTCAACCGAAGCCATCGGCGCGGCCGGCGCCGGCGTCATGGGCGGTGGATCGTCGTCGTCCGGTCCCTCGGTGAAGCTCGCCGAGAATGCGGTGACGCCGAGGCCGAGGTCGGACGAGAGCGCGGTGTTGCCGAAGAGATCGAGGGTGAAGGGGTCATCTTGCGCCATGGGGAATGTCTCCTGTGATGAAGGCGCGCGCCATCGGCCCCGCCGGAGGCCGGCGGGGGTGTGACACGTTCGATAGTCGGGAAGGGTGGGCGAGGTCCGCCCGCCGGGTCAGCGGCGGATCAGGGCGAGCGACAGGCTGGTGTCGGTGGTCACGATCGTCAGGTGCGTGGCGCCGGGGACGGCGGCCATCAGCCTCTCGAGCTCGACGGCGTCGAGGAATTCGATCCCGTCATCGCCGCCGAAGTGCTGGCGCTTGTAGTGCCAGTAGTCGGGATTGGTCTTCGGATCGCACTCCTCGGCGTAGCAGACGAGGGCGCGTTGCCCCTCGGCGAGCTTGCCGTTTGAGAGGAGGTACACCCCTTCATCGCCGACGAGCCATAGGCCGAGCCGTTCGTCTTTGCCCGGGGCGAGACCGTAATGGGGATTGCGGTAGCCGCCATTGGTCGCGCCGTCGGATTTTCCGCGGGCGATGACGGCGCGGACTTCCTGCACGGGGAAGGTGAACATGATCGCCACCTCACGCCGCGATCGCGTCGGGCAGGTAGCGCAGATGCACCGGCAGCTTGGCGGAGACCTGCGCGTCGGTCAGCCCGTCGAGCAGGACCAGGCTGGTGCCTTGCCGTCCGCCGTAAAACAGCACGGTGCGCTTGCCGCGATCGGCCTCCGGCCAGCGGTCCCCGGCATAGCCGCGATAGTCGTCATGCGTCGCGCTCCAGATGTGCTCGAGGCGCTCGGTTCGCGTCATCGCCTTCACCGGGCGCGATTCCCGGTTGATGATCGCGGCACGCATCCGCTCTGGCGAAGCCGTGTCGGCGAGATCGCAATAGCCGTGGAAATGACGGACCCGACCATCGATCATCAGCGCGAAGAAGACGCCGGTGACGCTGCCGGTCAGGAATTCGCGCATGGCGAACATGTCGCCGCGCATCCAGAGCGGCGGCAGGATCTCGAACATATAGTCGTGGTCGACGGGGCTGGTTTCGAACCATTCGCCGGTGTAGAGCGCGCTCGCATCGCCGTCCCAGCGGAAGGGTCGCTGCGCGTGACGGTCGAACATCCGGAACATCTGGCGCCGGTCGGGAACGCCTTGAAACACCTTGCGGATAGGGGTGGAGAGAGTCATGTCGGGGCTCCTTCAGCCTCGTCGGGCTGGAGCGCGGCGCATCCTCTTGGATCACCATCATCTTCAGCCCTTCAGGATCTCTCCCCGCGGCCGCATCGAAGTCCGGGCGGGTCAAGGGCCGCGCAGCGGGCGAAGCTTCACCCTTGACGCGGCCGGCGGGCATGCGGCAGCCGGTTTCCTTCCCTCTTCTTCCCTCCTCTTTCTGGCGCGCAGATCTTCGTTCCAATCCTCATGCTCGGGCTTTTGCCGTCTGTAGTCGGCGGTCGTCGCCACGGCGATCGTCGCGATTCGTTCGGCAAAGACCTCGCCCTGCGCATTGTTGTCGGTAGCCGCCACAAGCAGGGCGCCATGGCGTGATGCGAGCAGCCGGATGGCGGCTTCGGTCGCTGGCGCCCATCCGCCGCCAGTGCTGAGATAGAGGCTGTCGGAGTGCTGGCTTTCAATCGCGGCGAGGCTCATCGCGTCGATCGCAGCCTCGGTAACACAGAGCCGGCGGGCACCGACCGGCCCGAGGCGGAACAGGACCTTGCCGCCGCCGCGGGCGAAACCGCGCCATTCGGGGCCGCGCTCCTCCCAGCCCGTAACCGCGCCGGTCTCGTCGACATGGGCTGCCCACATGCTGCCGCGAGGCCCTTCTCGGAGGCGATCCTGCTGGATTGCAGCGCGGATGATCGTCTCGGGAAGAGCGCGCTCGCCGCGGAGATAGCGCCAGGTCATGGAGCCGGGCCATGGCTTGCGCCGCGCGCGCCAGCGATCGGGAATGCCAAGGTCGGGATCGTGCTCGCGGGCCTCCCTCGTCCAGACGGGCTCGTTCGGCACGAAGCCAACCAGGTCCGAAACCCGCTGCAGCACCTCCACAAAGCCGACACCATCGAGATGCTCGACAAGCGAGAACACGTCACCCTTGGCTTCGGACCGTGCATCGAACCAGCCCTTGCCGTGATGGATGACGATAATGATGTCGTCACCGCGCCGGTACTTGACCGCCCTGCGCGTGCTCTCCTTCAGATCGATCGCGAACCCAGCCTTTTGGAGCGCAGCCGCGCAGGGCACACGGCTCCTCAGCTCCTCGATATCCGTCTTTTCCATCTTATTCTCCAAACGCGCCTTCGCGTCGGACCTTTCCCGCTTGAATTTTCCTCATCCCGCACGCCGCGGGACCATTCCATGCCTCCGCGAAGAGCGAAGGGGGCAAGGGCGCGGCTGGCAACTGATGAATCCTGCAGGGCGCGCAGCGCCCTGACTTCGACCCAGCCACGGCGCAGCTTCCCTTGCGGCCGCCCGCTCGCGAGCGGCACGTACTCGTCCGGGCGAACCCGGCTCAATGAGCCGGGCCGAACTGGTGGGGATCGTATTCGTGGACGACGACCACGTCGGCGTCGTCGAGTTCGTCGCTCGGCATGACGCCGAATTCTCCATCGACCTCGAACAGCGTGACCGGGACCATCAGGGTGCGAGCGAGCTGGAACGCGTGGGACTGGGCGAGGAAAAGATCGTGCGACATCTGAGGGCTCCATCTTGGAGCGAGGCCGATCCCCGCTCGATGGCGTCCGTCAGTGTCCTCAACCGGCCGCGATCACCGCGCAGGCAAAGCCGCAGCGGCGGCATGCTCTGCATAGCCGACCCCTTTTGTGGGTTGATCGTGGAAGGCCGGGCGGAGGACCAGGAAAGCCATCCAAGGAGAGCGGGGTCGGACTCGGCGCGAAGGTGTCCGTGCCCTCTCGCACACTCCTTTTTCCGAACGCCGAACCACATGGCCGTACCGGTACACGCCCGGCCCCGCGCCGCACCTCAGGTCAGAAGGCTTCAGTGCTTTGCCGAAGCGGCGGCGGCGCAGCTGTCCGATCAATCGTCCCGACTGCGAAAAACTCCCCCACATCGCGTCTCATCGTCCACGATCGCCTGGACCACGGCGAGGTCCATCGGCGCGTGCGGCGAGATTCTCGCCACCTCGGCCGCCACCTTACCCCAATGGATGAACTCGCCGGCTTGACCGCACGCACGGGCCCGAGCAGCCAGTCGCTGCGCCTCGTAGTACGCGCCAAATTCGTCATGCTGCATCAGACGACGCGCGTCTGCCTGCCATCTCCGGCGGATCTGCCTTCGCCCCTCCATCCACCGTCACAGCGCACTCAGCATGAACCCCCGCCTTCCCTTCCTCGGGCGGCATTCGCCCGGACCGCGTCAGGGATGGCCGCCCGCCAGGGAGAAGACCTAACCTCGGGGCTTCGGCGCAGCCTACAGCCCGGCTCGAAGGGCGACGCCGTCATTCACTTCAGGTTTTGAAGCACTCCGACCATATTGCTGAGGTCCGAGCCTTGAAATAGGTCAAGGTCAAAGGCGAGGTTATGGCTGGGCGGGTCGCGTGACGTGAATTTACTGCTGAATGGATATAGTCGGCGGCTATCTCCGCAACATCATTCTGAACGCCACAGAACATACGGAACGTGTGGATGCCGCCGTTGCCTATGTTTCCGAGAGTGATCTGCTGTTCGATTGGTGCTGTGAGGATAAACTCCCGCTTCACTTCTGGGGACGGTTCGATGAGCAAGTCCCTGTCGGCATTCCGGTTCTCGACAAATTCGCACCTCCGACGCGCGAGCCGGCGACCCAGGATCCCACAGTCAGGCGCATCGGGGCGCCCGCAAAGTTGTCATCTGGCGGCCAAGCGCCTCATCGCATCGTCATCCAGACTGATTAGATTTGTTCTAAAAATTGGTGCAGACCGGTTCCCCCTGGCACTATGTTGCGCGCCAATCCGTAGGTCCTCCCAGCAGGTATCACCATGAAACCTCCTCACCGCGAAAACCATCTGATCGAGCGCATCGGCTGGCTGCGCGCCGCCGTCCTTGGCGCCAACGACGGCATCATTTCGACGGCAAGCCTCATGGTGGGCGTCGCGGCGGCATCGACCAATGCGTCGGAGATCCTGGTCGCGGGTGTCGCGAGCCTTGTGGCCGGCGCCATGTCGATGGCGGCGGGCGAATACGTTTCGGTGAGCTCGCAGGCCGATACCGAGAACGCCGATCTGCGCAAGGAGCAGCGCGAGCTCGCCGAGCAGCCGGAGAGCGAGCTCACCGAGCTCACGCAAATCTACGTGCGACGCGGGGTCGAGCCGGCGCTGGCGCGTCAGGTGGCCGAGCAGATGACGGCAAAGGACGCTTTCACCACCCATGCGCGGGATGAGCTGGGGCTCGCCGAGCATGTGGTCGCGCGCCCCATCCAGGCCGCGCTGACATCGGCGGTGACGTTCGCGCTCGGGGCTGCGATCCCGCTCGTCATTTCCCTGCTGGCGCCCACCGCATTGATCGCGCCGATCGTCTCCGGCGGGTCGCTGGTCTGCCTCGCGGCGCTGGGCGCGCTGGGCGCGCGTGCAGGTGGTGCGGACATCTGGAAGCCGACCATCCGCGTGACGTTCTGGGGTGCGATCGCCATGGCGGCGACCGCAGCCATCGGAACGCTGGTCGGTCACGCCGTGTAGGGGTCTCCCATCGGGGCTGTCGCCATCTCGGGTGGCGGAGCCAGAGACCACGTCGCCTCCACCGCGCCATCCGCGCGCACGAACAGCGCCGCAAGGCCCAGGCGGCGGGCGAGGGCTGGCCCCTCGCTCGCCCCGCGCACCAGCAGCGCGGTCGCCCAGGCGTCCGCCGCCATGCAGGTCTCGCCGAGCACGGTGACGGCGCAAAGGTCGTTTTCCAGCGGCGCCCCCCGCGCCGGGTCCATGGTGTGGGAGAGGACGCGGCCGGCCACCTCCACCCGATGGCGATAGGTGCCCGAGGTGGCGACGGCGGCGCCGGAGAGTTCCAGCACGCCGAGGATGTCCCGCTCGCCGGCGGATGGCCGCTCATGGGCCACCGTCCACGGTCGCCCGTCCGGCTTCTGGCCTTCGGCGCGCATCTCGCCGTCGATGCCCACCAGCCAGGAGGAGAGGCCGGCCGCGCGCATCTCGCGGGCCAGCTCATCCACGCCGAAGCCCTTGGCGATGCCGGCAAGGTCGAGCCGGAGCGGCGCCAGACGGCGGGCGCGGCCGCTGGCCGGATCGAGTTGCAAGGTCTTGGGCGGCTCGAACGAGGGGCGGCCGGCAAGCCCCGCGATGCGTCCGCCATCGGGGCCCGGCGATGCGCCGAAGCCCCATGCCCTGACCAGATCGCCGACTCCGACGTCGAACGCCCCGCCCGAGAGACGGCCGATCTCAAGCGCTGTGGCGAGGACGTGCATCAGTTCGCGGGGGATGGGCATCCACGCCCCGATGGGCGCGGCGTTCAGCCGTTCCAGATCGGAGTCGGGCCGGAAGGTGGACATCTGCTGTTCCACCCGCTCCACCGCGGCCTGGAGGCGGCGGGTGAGCGCCGTTTCGTCCACGCCGTCGGCGGCGAAGAAGGTGGCGGACCAGCGCGCGCCCATGGCCGGCCCGCTCAGGGCACGGCGCCGGAGCGCCGTAGCCCCCCAACCCACATCAATAGACATCTTCGACATAGCGTCCGCTCGATTTGAGGGCGGGAAGGTCGAGGCCGAGCGGACGCACCACGGGCTCGAGCGCCCGGGTCACGGCCTCGGCCATGTCGCGGCCGCCGCACACCAGGATCTGCGCCCCCTGCTTCACCAGTTCGCGCAGGCGCGGGGCATCGGCGGCGATGCGGTCCTGCACGTAGGCGCTTCCTTCGGGATCGCGCGAGAAGGCGGTGCGCAGCGTCGTCAGGCGCCGCTCGGCGAGATGCTGGGCCAGCTCGTGCTCATAGAGGAAGTCGGACGCCGCGCTCCGCCCGCCCCAATAGAGATGCACCGGCCGGCCCGCCGCATTGGCCCGCACGAAGCCGGCCAGCGGCCCGATGCCGGCCCCCGCGCCGATGAGAATGAGCGGGCCGCGTCCCTTGGCCGGACGGAAGGCCGGATTCTCGCGGATGAAGGCGTCGATACTGGCGCCGGGCGCGAGCTCGTGCAGGAAGGTGGAGCAGAGGCCGTCCGCGCGCAGCCGCACGCAGATCTCCAGCACGCCGTCGCGGGTGGAAGAGGCAAGCGAATAGAAGCGCGGCATGTAGTCCCCCGGCGGCACGATGCCCACGAGGTCGCCGGCCTCGAAGGTCGGCAGCCGGCCGGGTGCGCCGGTGCGCGGGTCCGCCGGCGCCTGAAAGCGCAGGATCGCCACCGGCGCGCCCACCGCCTCGCCATAGAGCTCGCGCCCGGCGAGCACGAGGGGCATGGTCTTCGGCGGCTCGGCCACATGGGTAAGCACGAGATCATGCCCCAGGGCGCCGCCGAGATCCCGCCCCCACTGGGCGAATTCCTGCGCCGAGCGGCGATCGATCCTTTTCATGGGCAGAAGCTGCGGGCATCCCCGCGCCTCAAGCGCATCGGCGACCGCGCGGGCGAACCGGCAGAAATGCGGGAAGCTGCGATCGCCGAAGCCCAGCACCGCCACCGCCGGTTGCCCCGGCAGGCCCGCGAGGCGGGACAGGAAGTGCTTGGCCGATTGGGGCGCAGTGCCCTCGCCATAGGTGGCGGCGAGCACCAGCACGCGCGGGGCGGAAAGATGGGCCGCGGTCACGTCGTTCATGGCGGCGGTGTGGACCTTGTGGCCGGCGGCGACGAGGGCCGTGTGCAGCGTGCCCGCGAAGCCCCAGGTGGAATTGCCCTCGCTGCCCACGAGGATCACCGTATCGGCCCTCCGCACTGGCACATTGGCGGAGATGCGCGGCCGTGCCGCCCGCCGCCGCAGCCACAGGGCGAAGCCGGTCGCGGCCAGCACCGGAACCGCCGCCGAGGCAAGGCCGAGCAGGAGGCCGAGAACCCAGGCGCCGCGCCCGGTGTGCAGCATGCGCACGAGGTCGTTCATCCGCTCCAGCGCCGTCGCCGGGGTCATGGCAAGCGTGGCGCCAGTGGCGGCATCCACCAGCCGCTCGCCGTCGGCGGTGACGAGGGTGAAGACATCGGCCGGGCCGGCGGGATCGGGGAAGGTGAGCTCGCGCAGATCCTTGAGCTTTAAGGCCCTCAGGCCGGTGAGCGTGCCGACGGGAGCCGGCGCGCCGCCGCTGGCGGCGACGGCGGAGTTCGCGCCCGTCGTTTCGGGCAGAAGGCCGAATGTGCCGGCCCACATCCACAGTCCGGTCAGCGAAGACATGATCAGGCCCACGGCGGCCAGCCGTCCCAGCTCCCCATGCCAGCGTTGCGCCGGGGTGCCGCGGATGGGCCGCAGCAACGCCCCCGCGCCGCCCAGCCGGCGGGCGAGCAGCATGAGGCCGGAGACGGAGACGCCCAGCATGGCCAGCGCGCCGATGGCCGCCGCCACGCGGCCCGCATCGCCCGCGAGGAAGGAGCGGTGGAGATTGGTGAAGAAGCGGGTCGTTTCGGACACCGCGTAAGGTCCGAGCCCGGCGCCGGTGGCGGGGTCGATGCGCTCCACGCCGCGCGTGTCGCCATCGTCGAAGGCCGCGGTGAGGCTGCCGTCCGCCCGCAGCCGGATGGCGCTGACGCCGGGATGGCGCGCGGCGACCTGCGCGGCGAGGTCCGCGACACTCGACGCCGCCGGGATCGCCGGCGCGGCGGCGCGATCGAGCGCCGGCTGCACGGAAAGGACCGCGCCGGTGAGGGCGGTGACGGCAAGGGCCAGCGCCAGCGCGATGCCGGGCAGGCCATGGAGGCGGCGAAGCATTTTGGGGATGTCCGAAGGGGGATCAGAAGGTGACGGTGAAGGATTTCACATAGCCCTTGCCGGCGAGGGGCTTGCCGGATGCGCTTGCGGCGAGCGGGGCGACCACCTCGGAGGGATTGTCCATCCCATCCTCCACCGCAGTGTCCACATGGACCTGGTAGCCGGCATCGATCATGGCGTCGGCGAGATCGAGGGTGATCTTGAGCGTCTTGCCGGAGCCGACGCTGGCGCCGGTGATGCCGTCGATCTCGGCGGGGCGTCCGCCGGAGGCGCGCTGCCAGTCGGAGAGATGGCGGTAGTATTTCGCCTTGCCCCCGGCCATCCAGAGCGTGCCCTTGTAGGCACCGGCGGCGTCGGTGACGTAGAGCACCAGATAGGCGCCGTTGCCGCCATAAGGCTTCAGGGTGGTCTCGAAGGTGACCTGCCGCGCCTCGGCCAGCACCGGCGAGAGCAGGGTGGCGGTGGCGGCCACGGCGGGAAGAACGAATTTCATCTGATTATTCCTTTGAAGGTGCGCGGGGGCGGCCGGAGGTCACTGCACCTCGACCTTGGGCCGGGCCTTGCCCTGGAACAGGCCGTTGTCCGGGACGGGCGCTGCGGGATCGGCCGGGCCGTTCTGCGGAACCGCGCCGGGGCGACCGCCCGAACGGCCGTCATCGTCGTCGTCATCATCATCATCATCATCGTCGTGGCGGCCGTGATGGCGATCCCCGCGCTCGTGCTGACGATCGTTGTCTGCGAGCCGGAGGGGCCGGGTGTCGGCGCGGGCGGCGTCGTCGCGGATGTGGAACGGCAGGTCGAGATGATCGATCTGCGTGGCGGCGAGCGCCACGCCGAGGCCGGCGGTGGACAGGAGAAGGGCCGTTCCGATCAGGGTGCGCGTCTTCATGGGAGCCTCCCGGCAAGGTATCAGGCAAGTCATCAGGGAAGGGATGACGGAGGCACACTCGCGCCCGAACCTGACAGCTCCCTGAAGGAGGGGCGGGATCGCGTTCAGCTTCCCGTCAGGATCGCGCTTGCCCAGGAAAGCGCACCACGGCGCTGAAGCCATCCGCACCGCCCGGGATCGGCGAGGCGATCTCCAGAGTGAGCCCCGCGCCGCGGCAGATGGCGGCGGCGATGGCGAGCCCGAGGCCGGAGCCGTCCGCCCCGGTCGGCCCTCGCTCGAACGGGCGCAGCAGCAGGGCGAGGCGGTCGGCGGGCACCACGGGACCGTGGTTGGAGACTTCGAGCCGGTCTGCGGCGAGGCAGACATGAATGGGGGTGTCCGGCGTGCCGTGTTTCAGCGCGTTCTCGATGAGGTTGCGCGCGAGCACGGCGAAGGCGTCGGGGTCGAGATCGCTGACGAGGCCGCCGTCCGCCGCGATGGTCATTTCGATGCCGGCGGCGCGGGCGCTCTGGCGATCGAGGTCCGCAATGACATGGTGCAGTACCGGCGCGAGCGGGGCCGGCGCCTCGGCGAGGAGGCCGGCGCCTTCGGCCTTGGCGAGCTGCAGCAGCTTCTCGGACAGGCGGGAGAGGCGGCGCAGCGCGCCCGCAATCGTCCGCGCCCGCTCCTGCTCCGGTCCCTCGGGCAGCTCGGCCATGAGGCGCTGGGTCTGGGCCAGGGCGGCCGCGATGGGCGTGCGCAGCTCATGGGCGCTGTTGGCGGCAAAGCCGCGCTCCGCCTCTAGCGCGCCACGCAGCCGTTCCAGCAGCGCGTTCACCGCGCCGGCGACCGGCGCCATCTCCTCGGGCAGTCCCTGCTCTGGCACCGGCGCAAGGTTGCCGCGCCCGCGTTCCGCGATGGCATAGCGAAAGGCGAGCACCGGCTTTAGGGTGAGGCGGAGCGTGAGCCAGACGCCGGTGAGAGCGATGGGCACCAGGGCCACGAGCGGCCACATCAGTGCCATCGCCGCCCGCTGCACCGCGGCGGCGCGATGGCTGAGCTCCTCGGCTGCCGTGACGACGATGGTGCCCCGGACCGCGGCTTCGGTATAGGTGCGCAGGCGCGCCGTGGTGTGAAAGCCGGGGGCGAGGCCCGCGGGGATCGCCATCTGCTCCGCATCGCTGGATTGGAGCAGCACGCGGCCTTCGGCATCGCGCACCACATAGGTAATGTATTCCCGGTGCGGGCCAACCGGCGCCATGTGTTGGGCGCCGGCGCCGTCCTCGCGGGAGAGCAGTTCAGAATAAGCGAGCGGCAGCACCCTCTGGGCCACCTCCTGCAGAGCGCTGTCGAACACCTCGTCGATCTCTTGCCGCAGCACCAGCCCCGCCACGGTGGCCGCGGCAAGCCACAGAGCCGCGACCGACAAGGCGAGCCACAGGCCGAGGCGCCGGCTCAGGCTCCACCGCCGCGGCCCGCTCATGCACCGCCTCCGGGTGTGCCGAGGCGATAGCCCATGCCGCGTACGGTCTCGATCACGTCGGCGCCGAGCTTCTTGCGCAGACGGGCCACATAGACCTCGATGGCGTTGCTCTCCACCTCCGCATCGAAGGAATAAAGCCGCTCCTCCAGTTGCGGCTTGGACATGAGCTGGTGCGGCCGCTGGACGAAGGCCTCGAACAGCGCCCATTCCCGCGCCGTGAGGGCGACCGCCTGCCCGGCGCGCCGCACCGAGCGGGCGGCGAGGTCCACCTCGATATTGCCGAGCGTGACCAGCGGGTTGGGATTGCCCGCATAGCGCCGGCCCACCGCGCGGATGCGCGCCGACAGCTCGCACAGGTCGAAGGGCTTCACCAGATAGTCGTCGGCGCCGGCATCGAGGGCGGCGATGCGGTCGGAAATCTGGTCGCGCGCCGTGAGCACCATGACCGGCGTCGCTGCGCCCGCGCTGCGCAGGGTCCTGAGGAAATCGGAGCCGCGCCCGTCGGGGAGCATCAGGTCGAGGAGGATCAGGTCGAAGGCCGCGGCATGGACGGCGTCGGCGGCATCGGCGAGGCGTGTCACCCAGTCGGTGCCGTGCCCGTCCGCGACGATCTGGTCGCGCACGGCCACGCCCAGGACGGGATCGTCTTCGATCAGCAAGATACGCATCTGTCACCTCGGCGCGCCGCATGGCAATCTAGCGCGGCCGGAGGTGGAAGGGGCGAGGGAATGCGTCCGGGCGTTCAGCTGGGCGTCAGCTTGGCGTGCTGTTCATGGGCGCCGGGGCGGAAGGAGGATGCGCGGTGAGACGCCCAGGGTTCGCATTTCAGCTTTTCTACGCCAGCCTCTTGGCGGCCAGCTTTGCCGCGACGCCGGCCGCGGCGGATCGCGACTGCAACGTGCCGCTCGCCGACTGGCAGCCGCGCGAGGCGCTGCAGAAGAAGCTGGAGGCCGAAGGCTGGACGGTGCTGTCCATCCGCTCGGACGACGGTTGCTACAAGGTCCGCGCCACCAACGCGCAGGGCGCGCGCCTGAAGGCGAAATTCGACCCCGCACGTCTTGAGCGGGTCCCCGGCCGGGATGAGGACGATTGATCGGGCCGCAGGGATTCGAGCGCTGCAGATCGAAGAGGGCAGGAAGCGATGCTCGCTACTCCCATAGGGCCGCGAAATCATTGAGTCTCCTCCTGTGGTCGCAAACGCTGTTTGAGCGTTGCTGACCCATAGCTACCCCTTGGAGTGTCCGTTTCGCGGCGCAATCGACGAACGCTTGGTGGGCGCCTCAGGCGGTCTGAAGCAGCACGGCTCGGACCGTCTGACGCCAGTCGGCATGAACGAGCCGGCCCTCGAGCACGCTGGCCTTGAAGTGAAGCGTGCGCGGTGCTCTAATCGTTCTAACCAGCCTCGATGGACGCTTCGCCCCGAAGCTTACTGGCCGCATCGACGACAAGCCGGGCCTCGCCGTCGGAAGCGACGGGATCGCACCATTTGACACCGCGATGCCACGGCTCACCCGCGAGGCTCAGGCACCTCTCGCCATCGCGGATGAAAAAGAGGCGGGGCGTGAAGCCGACGGCGTCATCGTCGGCGGTGGGGATATCCTCCAATGATGCCAGTTGTTCGACACAGGCGATGGCCTCGGCAAGCGAGGTGCATTCCGCCAGCTTGAGCGTGTCCGGGACGCTGTAGGTCCTGTAGACGGGATTGTCCTGCGGATATTCCATTTCGCCAAGGCAGGCGACGCGGAGCGGGAGCTTCCGGGCAGAGGCGAAAGGGCCGATCATCGGCGCGATGACCTGGGGGATCGGGGTCGCGGTAGATACGGGCATGCGGATTCTTCGCCAGCCACAGTTCGGCGGCCTCGCGGCTCTCGACGAGGTGCAGCAGCTCGACATTTTCGCCGAGATGCTGGAGCACGTACACCATCCCGATGGCAGGTCGTTCGATCACCTTGAAGATCAGGTCACTGGTGACGGAATGGGTGCGCATCACGGTGACGAGAATGATGCCATTGGTCTCGAAGTTGCTCTCGTGCAGCGTGATGGTGGCGGGCGCCGACCAGCTTTCCCGTTCGCGGGGCGGATCGTTCTTGACCAGCCGGCCGGTCCCGTTGCGGCGCTCCCACGCCGCGACCTTCTTGCTGAAGCGCGACGGCGGCTTCGGGGTGCCATCCGAATAGCGGATGAGGCTGCCGAGCGGGGCGTGGTCGTAGATGGTGTTCGCGGACATGCGTGTCCCCATGCTGAAACGAGAAAGGCCCGGCGCGGCGGCCGGGCCCGGGTGGGTGGGTGCGAGGGGAGCTATTCGGCCGCTGGCGCCGGCGAGCTGGTCCGCGTGAGCGAGCGCGCGGGGCCGCTTGTTCCAGGGCTCGAGGACCGCATTGGCGGACAGCGCCGCGCAGTGGGCGAACAGAGCGGAACAGCTCGCATCGTCCAGCGTCATCAGGAAAGGCCAGAGATCGCCCGGGTCCTTCGGCAGATCCCGGCCCCAGTCCTCGTGGCGCTCGGCGATCTCCTTCGCCCAGACGGTCTCGGCGAGACCCTGCGCCTGCGGGAAGGTGGCGCTCCTGACGCTGATCTCCAGGCAGCTGTCGCCGGCATGGCGGTAGAAGGTCTGGAGCACGAGGGCATGCATGCAGCACCGCGACGAAGGCGACGTCGGGATGCTGGGCGAGCCGGTTGCGCAAAGCGAGGGTTCGCTGTGCCGTCAGGTCAGTCACGAGCCGGTCCGGGAGCGGCCGGATCGTCTCGTCCTCGTCGTCGCTCGCCTCGGCCGGCTGCGGCGCGCCGTTGACGACGACGCCGGTGGGGCGGAGGCTGTTGACCTCGACCCGGCCGTCCGCATCGCTGCCGGCCTCTCCGTCCCCGTGGTCCGGCTGCGGCTCGTCCTCCGGCCGGATGAAGCCGCGTTCGATGCGAAGCCCGCCATTGGCGTTGAGCATGACGAAGGCGCTGGCGCGCGCCACCTCGGCGGGATCATGGACGTCCGTGCGGTCGTTCAGGGCATCGAGCTCGGCGCCGAGCTGCTCGAGCTTCCTTTCAATCTACTCGTCGTAGTCCGGAACCTCCGCATATTCGGCATCGAGCTTGTCGTATTCGGCCTTCAATGCATCATGCTTGGCCAGCTCCTCCGGCGTCATCTCGGCGGGCTCGCCATAGACGCGGCGCAGGCCGGAGGCGTGGCCGTAGGGAAAGTCGATGGCCGCCTCCACCCACTTCCAGCCCTCTGCCCTTCAGGGATTCGGCATCGGTCTTCAGCTTCGCGAGCACGAGCTTTTCGAGCAGCGCCGGATCCTGGAACCAGCCGCCGCCATCCTGCTGGAACAGATCGCGCAGGATGACGCCGCCGGCCTCCTCATAGGCTTTGGCACCGACATAGACGGCGCGGCGGTCGTCGGCCCGGACCGCCGTGTCGGTGAGCAGCCGGCGGATGTAATAGGGCTCACGGACATGGGAGCGCGAGACCGTCTCCCAGACCCTTCCTGACGGGCATGGTCGCTCGTGATCGAGAAGGCCATGACCTGGTCAAGCTTGAGCTCGCCCCTTCTCATAGAGATCGAGCAGCATCGGCGACACCGTGGCGAGCTTCAGGCGCTGCTTCACCGTCACGGGGGGTCAGGAAGAAGCGGGCGGCGATCTCCTCCTCGTCGAGCCCCTGGTCGTGCAGGATCTTGAAGGCACGGAACTGATCGAGCGGGTGCAGGTCCTCGCGCCGGAGGTTCTCGACCAGGGAATCCTCCTCGGCGGAGGTGTCGCTGGTGCGGTTGACGATGCAGGGCGCCGGCGCGGTCTTCATCATGCGCTTCTGCGCGACGAGAAGGCCGAGCGCGAGCAGGCGCCGACCGCCGGCAGGGACCTCGAACCGGCCGGTCTCCTCGCCGTCCGCCGTGCGCTCGGGCCGGACATTGAGGCTCTGCAGCAGTCCCCGGCGCGCGATTTCCTCGGCAAGCTGCTCGATCGACACCCCGTTCCTCACCTGCCGCACATTGCTCTGGCTCAGAACAAGCTTGTCATAAGGGATGGTCTCGGCCTCGCTCAACGCGATCTTCTGTGGGGCCTTCGCCATGTGGGTTCTCCATGACGGGGCGGCCCGGAGCCTCTCTCCGAACCTCCTCACCCGTCGCGGAGTTCCCCGCCCTCCTCTGCCTCTCGCCGACGCGCCGCGCAGCCGGCGGCCGCCTTCCGGACGCGGCGCTTGCACGCGAGCGCTACACGTACTATTTCACGTATCAATCGAGGAGACCGACCATGTCGCAGCCGGAGTATAAGGGATCGATCACGACGACGGGCCGCTCGGAAGCGCTGCGGCTCGACAAGGCGCTCTTCAAGGCGCATCCGGAGTTTCGTCAGCGGGCGAAGATCCGCGCCCAGGTCATCGGGCCCGGCAGCCTCCTGGTGACGCTCGACCCCAATGGGGAGGAAGAGACGCGCGACGGTGTGGAACGCGATCCGGTCGTTGCCGCCTATCTCTCCTTTCTCGAGCGCGACATGGGCGAGCATCCGGAGGGCCTGCGCCCCTTCACCGAGGCCGACATCACCCGTCTGCAGGCCCTCACCGGCAACGTCGAGGTGTCCGACGACGATGTGATCCCGGACGACGTGACCCTGTGACATCGACCAGCGACGCCTTTGCCGAGCGGCATGACTGGAAGCTTTTCCGGGCGCGGGCGTTTTCGGAAGCCCTGGACGGCCTTGAGGCGGAGTTGGTGCGTCTGGCGGCCGAGCGGCCGGACGATGCCTCCAGCCATCCCAAGGCGAAGCTGCTGGCGCGGATTCTCAATCTCATCCTCGATGAGATTCCCCGCGATCCCAATGCAGCGACCTATCAGCTCGGGAACACGCTCGGCCCGTCACATCGCCACTGGCGCCGGGCGAAATTCCTGCAGAGGTTTCGCCTGTTCTTCCGGTTCGACAGCGCCAGCCGCATCATCATCTACGCCTGGGTGAACGACGAGAACACGCTTCGCAAGGCAGGCTCACGGAGCGATCCCTACGCGGTCTTCCTGCGCCGCTTGAACGACGGCAATCCTCCAGATAGGTGGGATGATCTTCTCGCCGATGCGAAGCAGGCCTCCCGGAGGAAACCCAGATAGGAGGGCGGACAGGGTGCCTTCGCACCTGTCCGTGGATCCGCATGCATGGGCATGCGCGCCTTGTGCTGGTGATCGATGTGGCGCGTCAGCTGTCGGGTTCCTTGATCTCCACCTCGCCCCGGTTGCGGAGCGCCTCGGGCATGCGCGCGTGGTCCATGAGGAGGTGGATCAGCGCCTGCCGATCGACCGTCGCCGTCGCGCCGGTCGGCCGGGTACGGTCATGGCGCTCAGGGGCGCAGGACGAGGCGGGAGAGATCCGGCCGGGCGGCGCAGAGCCGGAAGAGCTCGACCGCATCGTTCCGCGAGAAGCCGGCGACGGTTTCGCGAATGAGGCGGTTGGTCGCCGTCACCCCGACAAGCGTGCCGTCACGGACGAGGCCGTGCGACCAACAGGAGTTCGGCCGGCGGACCTCGCCCATGCGATGTCCTCAGCGGACAAGGCAGTCGTTCAGTTCGGCGCGGGTGATCGCGATGAAACGCACGTCCATGTTCCGGAGGTCAGACACCGCACATCCCCTCGCAGTCATTGCCGAACAGATCGCCCTGATAGTCGCCGGCCCCATCGTTCGCTCCAAGGACAGCAGCCCGCAGCCAGCCGATACGCTCAATCAGGTGATTTTCGCGATGAAGAGGATGCATTGTCGTGCCTTCTGGGGGAGTCATGTACTGGCGCGTAAATTGAATTGGCAGGTGCCTTTGCACCCTCCGGGGCCAGGAGCCGTGCAGAGTTCATTAGGAAGGCCAGCTCCGAACCCACATGGATGACCGCAGCCAGCAGCGGGTTGAGATAGCCGAAGGCGGCGAGGCCGATGCCCACGGCGTCCACCATCAGGGTGCCGGAGAAGTTCTGCCAGATGATGGCGCGGGTCTTGCGGGCGATCCGCAGCGTTTCGACCAGTTTGAACAGATCGTTGCCAATCAGTACGATGTCAGCGCTTTCCTGGGCAATGTCGGTGCCTGAACCCATGGCAATGCCCAGGCTCGCTGCGGTCAACGCGGGGGCATCATTGACCCCGTCGCCCACCATGGCAACACTGCGACCATCGGCCACTAAAGCCTGAACTCGCGTCAGCTTGTCCTCTGGCAGCATGTCGGCGACCACTTCGCCAATTCCAAGGTTGCGGCCTACATGCTGGGCAACCGCCTTGGTATCGCCGGTGAGCAGCACCGTGCGCACCCCCATGGCGTGCAGCGCGGCCATGGCCGCGCTCGCCTCCGGGCGCAGCGGATCGGCGACGATGATCCGGCCCACATAGCGCCCGTCCGCCGCCACCACGATGTCGGAACCGACATGATCCTCAGTCCGGGCGGGAACAGTGATGCCTGCGTCAGACAAGAGTTTGCGGTTGCCCACCAGCACCGCACGGCCTTCCACATCGGCAGAGATGCCACGGGCCACCGTATAAAGGAAGGCGTTGGCCTCGGGCACCGCGAGCCCCCGCCGCTCTGCCTCCACCACCACGGCCCGACCGAGCGGATGCTCCGAGCGCAGTTCCGCTGCCGCAGCGAGCCGCAGAAGGTCGGCCGCATCCCCGCCTTCCGCGCATTCGAGCGCGGTGACCCTGGGCTCGCCCATGGTGAGGGTGCCGGTCTTGTCCAGCACCACCGTATCGATCCGGCCCAGGGTCTCCAGATGGATGCCGCCCTTGATGATGGAGCCGAGCTTCGCCGCCCGGCCGATGCCACCGAGGATGGCCAGCGGGGTTCCCGCCGCGATGCCACAGGCGCCGGCGACGATGATGACCGAGATGGTGTCGCGAATGTTCTGCGTCAGCAGATATGTCAGCATCGCGGCGGCGAAGGCCACATAGACCAAATACCCGGCCAATCGATCGGCCAGCTTCTGCACCGGTGCCCGAGTCTGTTCGGCCGCCTCGACGGCATCGATGATGCGGCCATAGCTTGTGTCGCGCCCCACCCGCTCGACGCGGATCTCCAGGACCCCCATCTGGTTGATGGAGCCGGCGAACGCTGGCGCACCTTCGGCCTTTTCCGCCGGCATGGATTCACCGGTGATGCGCGACTGGTCCACATAGGAATGGCCACCGACGACCTCGCCGTCCACCGGGATCTTCTCCCCCGGAATCACCAGCACCAAGTCGTCAGCAACTACCTGCTCCAGCGGCAAAATAAGGACTCCGCCATCCCGCCGCACCCGAGCGGTCTTGGGCACGAAGTCCACCAGATCGCCGATGGCGCTGCGTCCGCGCGCCACTGTGAGATGCTCCAGTTCCTCCGCCACCAGAACGAACACCGTGACCACCAGAGCCGTGAAGATCTCGGCGACGGCAGCGGCAGCGAGGATGGCGATGCTCATGGAGAGTTCCATGGTCATCCGGCGGGCCATCAGATTCCGCACAGCTTCGCTCAAGATCGGCCAGGAGGCAAAAGCCAAGGCGACGAGACCGACGACGCTGACGGAGGCAAACGGTTCGTACACCTTGAACCAAACGGCGGCGGCACCGAGCAAGGCGACAACGATCCGCACTATCGCCAAGCTGTCAAACGGCTGCTGAGTGTGTACGGGGTCACTGCATCCTTTCGACGGCACAGCGACCTCCAGTGCCCGTTCGAAGTTCGCCGTAATTTCCCGCGCACCCATGTTCCATTCCAGACTTGATCAGTCGTGCCAAATTTTAGAATTGCTCTAAACTAATTGGCCTATTGAGCGCAATGGACCAATGGTCGCCTCGGAGCGGGATCTGAAGGGCGACGTACGCCTCATGACTCAGGTCGGGATCGCTGGTCCGCCTTCCCGGAAAACAAGGCGGATGCGCGCGCCGCCCCCGTGAGCATCCTCGATCCGCATGACACCTCCCTGCAGTGTCATGATGGTGGAGACGATGGCGAGCCCCAGCCCGGCGCCTTCGGGCTGGCTCCGGTCAAGGCGGCGAAAGCGCTGCAGAACCTCGGTCCTGCGATCTTCCGGTATGCCCGGCCCGTGATCGCGCACATCGAGCTGCGGGCCGGGGCCGACGGTGACCTCCACGGGGGCGCCCGCAGGAGTGTGGGTCAGGGCGTTTTCCACCAGATTGCGCAGCGCTCGTCCGATGGCTTCGCCATGCCCGTGCACCGCCGCAGTGCCCTGGTCCATGAACGAGATGGAGTGCCCACGCGCGACCGCCAGCGGGGTGAGCTCCGTCACCACCTCTCGGGCGATGGCAGCGAGATCGGCGCGCCGGTCCGGGTCAAGCTCCAGAGCGGTGGCGTAGGACATGTCGAGCATCTGGTTCACCAGCCGCTTCATGCGCTGGGCGTCCACCTCCAGCTTCGCTTTCTCCGGACTGTCCGGCAGCTTGCCGATGGAGAGCATCATCACGGCGAGCGGCGTACGCAGTTCATGGGCGGCGTCGCCGGCAAAATCCTTCAGTGCGCGCACTGAGCGCTCAATGCGCTCCAGCATGGCATTCACCGCGCTCACCAGCGCCGCAACCTCCCGGGAGGAGGCCTCCGCCTCGATGCGGGTCCCCACCTGGGCGGGATCGATGGCGTTGATCGCGGTGATGGTCCTTTGCAGGGGACGCAAGGTCGATCGCACCACGGAGAAGTTGAACAACAGGAACATCAACGAAAGCAGCAGAAGTGGAAAGATCACATGAAAGCGGATCTCATTGAAGATCACCGGCACGAACGGCTGGAAGCCGTGGCCGGAGATGGCCACCGTGATCCAGAACGGATGCTGCCCCACCGCGACCCGGCGGGTGCCACTCAGCAGGAAGCGATCCCCCCAGCTTTCCCGCTGGGTGCGGATCACCAGGAATGAGGCGGGCGGCTCGTCAGCGATCTTCAGGTCGCCGTCATTAAAGCGGGCGATAACGCCGCCGCCGCGCTCATGGATCAGGAATGCGCGCCGCGTTCCCGCCGCGGTTGGCTGGCGCAGCGCTTCGGGTACGGCACCATTGGCCTGCATTTGAGGGATGTCGCCGGCGATGCGGTCTGCCTCGGCGGTCACCAGCAGTTGGTCAAGCTCGTTGGAATTGCGGACATACATCCACACCACGGCCGCCAGCTCGACAACCAGGAACACGAGCCCCACCAACGCCAGGCGGACCGAAAGGCGGAAGAAAAGCGTGCGGGGCGTGCCGGAAGCCGGGCCGTGCTTCATCGCGGGGCACCCCGTTCCACCTGTCCTGCCTGCGCAGCCGGTGCGAGCATGTAGCCAATGCCGTGGGCCGTATGCAGGACCACCCGCGCTTTCTCGGCGACCAGGCGTCGCCGCAGGCGGGAAACCACCGCCTCCAAAGCATTGGGCGAGACCTCGCTGGAAAGGGCATACATGGTGTCCTCGAGGCTGGCCTTGCTGACCACATGGCCGGCGCGGCGCATCAGGCGTTCCAGCAGGGCGCACTCGCGCGGCGGCACGTGGATCACCTGGCCGGAAATCCGCACCTCCCGCGCGATGGTATCGAAGTCGAGGTTCTCGACGTTCAAGGTCGTGCCGAGGCAAGCGCCGGGGCGGCGCAGCAGGGCACGGCAGCGGGCCGCCAGCTCGGGCATGTCGAAGGGTTTCACCAGATAGTCGTCTGCGCCCGAATCCAGACCTCCCACCCGGTCGCCAAGGCCGTTGCGGGCGGTGATCACAAGGATCGGCGTCGTGTTCCCCGCGCGCCGCACGGCGCGGACGAAATCGATCCCGTCCCCGTCCGGCATGCCGAGATCGATGAGAAAGAGGTCGTATCGGTCGACGGCCACGCTCTCGCGCGCGGCACTCAAGCTGCCGAAGCGCTCGAGCACGAAGCCCTCCGCTTCCAGACCTTCCGCGATCAGGCTCGCGAGGCGGGGATTATCCTCGGCAAGCAGGACCCGCATGGTCGATGTCCGTTCCAGACGCGCGGCGTTTGCGCCCCGTAATCATGGCGAGAGGCAGGTTTTCCCGGTGCGCCACGCTCTCGGTGATAGCCGCGAGCACATGCACTGCCGCCAGGGCGAGAATAAGATTGGCTGTAATCTCGTGCGCCTCCTGCACCCATTCCACGCCCCAGAAGGTGTCGAGGGATTGCATCCACCCGGTGAGGCTGGTGAGCGCGATGAGGCACATGAGCGCCAGCGCCATGGCTCCGCCCGCCGGGTTATGCCCCACATACCGCCGGTCGCGGCGGGCGACGACGGCGCGCAGATGGGACAGGACAGCCCATGGCGAGGTGACAAAATTAGAGAAACGGGCGTGACGGCTGCCTATGATACCCCACACGATCCGCACGACCAGTGCCGCGGCGACGACATACCCGACATAGCGATGGGCACTCTTGCCGCCCTCCAGCGCAAAGCTGTTCAAAATGATGCCCAGCACCACCGTCCAGTGGAAGAGTCGCACCAGTGGATCCCACACCGCTACAGTGTCCGGGCCCGCACCCCCGGGTCCAGCTGCGGTGCGAGAGGTGGCGGGCGCTTGATATGGAGAGGACATGACTCAGTCCACGTTATTCTCGACGATCTCGCCGGTCACCGGGTTGAAATAGACTTCCGCTTTCTTACCATCCTTGTTGTAGCCATAGATCTCGTAGCATCCTGACGTCGTCTTCTTGAACACCTTGATATTCTTGAAGCCCATCTCGGCAATCTTCTGCTTCATGGTCTCCTCACTCAGCCACTTCTCCTGTGGCTCCTTGGTGCAGGTGGGACTGGCCAGGGCGGCGGAGGAGAGGAGGCACAGGCCGGCGGCGGTGGTCAGCAGCACATCGCGAAACATTGGCTTCTCCTCACTCTGGGTGACGGGCCAAGGCCGCGCCTCCCTCGCTGCCTTCTGTTAAGGGGCGCTGCTGACAAAAGCCTGACGAAAGGGCGAGGCGAACTGAATACAATGATACCAATGGCTGATCCGTCGGCTACTTGTCGTCGTCAGGACTTGGTCAGGTCGCGCGCCTATCGAAGAAGCCGCCGCTCCGCTGGGCGACACTTTGATTTCCTGGGAGACCGATCCATGACCATCATTCGCAACCTTCTCGTCGCCGGTGCGCTCGTCGGCGCCTCACTCGCCGGCGCCCCTGCCTTTGCGGCTGAGACGCTGAACCCGCAGACTCAGAAAAATCTGGACGCGGCCATGCATGGTGAAGCCTTCGCGAACCTGAAGTACCAGGCGTATGCTGAGCACGCGCGCAAGAGCGGCCATCCTGAGATCGCAAAGCTGTTCGACGAGAGCGCGAACGTGGAAGCCAATGAGCATTTTGCCCGCGAGGCCGATGCCCTTGGCCTCGCCAAGACCGACGAGGCCAACCTACTCGACGCCATGGCGGGTGAGCACTACGAGAACACCGAGATGTACGTGAATTTCGCCAAGCAGGCGGATGCAGTGGGGGACAAAAAGGTCGCGGAACTGTTCCGGCAGATCGCGGCGGATGAAGGCGACCACTACGCGGCCTACAAAGCCGCGGCCGAGAAGCTGCGCGCTGGAAAGTGAACCAATTGAGCGGCGTCATATATCATGGCGCCGCTCGCATAAATTATCATCAATATATAATGGCATATTGAGACGGTTCATTTATTTGAAGGATAGATTTAAATACCGCTGCCTGCGAAGGCCTCTGCAATCCACCCCTCCTGACGAACGCAACACGCCGCCCGGAGCAAGATCAATACGGAACAGCACGTCGTCGGCCTTGAGCGGGGCGTTCGGCGCGACCGGCACCTCGCTCGGCACGATCGCTACCGATCGGCGCCCGGCCGCCGCCCGACTTGCCATCGGCGTCGGAGCCGCTTGATCATCGCTGATCCTTCATATCTCGGTGCCGGCCACTGGCCGCTCCGCCAACGCAAAACTCTGAAGTTTTCGGGCTTTATTGCAATCGGCGTCCGCCGTGGTGATGACTGCCAAGAACGCTGCCCTGACGATCTCTTTCCGTGTGGCGTCAGGGAATTCCTGTCGCACCGCATCAAACAGCTGCTTCGGACTAAGGTCAGGCGCAGCCAACCGAACCAGCACGGCACAAATCTCCTGAGCGCGTTTCGTGACCATGAGAGACGCATCCTTCAACATCATGCAACGATGCTCGATGGCATGCAGAATGCCTTCCGAGCCGGCCGGGTGCAATGACCGCTTTCGCGAGATCGGGCGCGTGTCTCGTCCGATGCAAGTGGCGCACACTTGGATCGAGCTCGGCGCAGCGCCTTCGGCAGCTAACAATCATTTTAGCACTTTCCGCACGGATTTCACTGCTTGAAATCGTGCGCGCGTGCGCTCGTCGGCGCCGGGACCTGGCCTGAAACGCAGATCGTCCGGGCCGACCTCCGCGCCATCGCTGTCGACCAGCTTGACCCTGGGCAACCGGCGACCACGTTGGTCCGTCACCACCACAGGAGGGCGGTTCTCGGAGGCGAATTGGTCGCCCCATTGCTGAAGGGCGACCAATGCCGGAGCAAGCGCGCGGCCCTTCTCCGTCAGGCTATAGATCGGGCGCGCCAACGCGCCGCCTCGCAGCAAGACCCCAGCCGCACAGAGGCGCTCAAGCCGATCCGACAGAGTATTTCGCGCCATGCCGAGGCTGCGCTGAAACTCGGAAAACCTCTGCGCCCCCAGGAACGCATCGCGAATGATGAGGAGTGTCCACCAGTCGCCCACGTCATTGAGCGCGCGGGCGAGCGAGCAGTTGAACGTCGCGAGATCGGTCTTTCCTGGCATGGTTGCAGGTTGGAATTATTGCAGTTATAGTCTCAGTCTGCAACTATTTGAGAATTCGGACAAGCGCCATGACCGAAAGCGGGCAGGTCGAGATGAAAGACGCCGCAAGCGCCGCGATCCGGATTGGCGGTGCCGGGGTGGCGCTCGGAGCAGTTATGATTGCCATCGTCAGCGGGCTCTATGCGGCGTCGCCCACGGCGGCGGCGATGCCCGTGGTGACGGCGCGGCTACCGGAGGCGCTCGAAGCCCTGAGCGCGAGCGACGGCATGCAACTGTGGTGGATTGGCGTGATGGGCTTGACGGGGGACGTCATCTTCGCTGCGGCCGCGATGATGGTCGCCTTTGGTCTCGTATTGCGCGGGCAGCCGATCAAGGTGGCGGGATGGCTCGGGATCGCGCTCAGCAACATTATCTTCGTCGGTGTAGACGCGCTCGTTGGGCGAACCTTGGTGATGGCCGCTTCGAGCGGCACTTCGGAGGCCGGGTTTGTCGCGGCCAAGAGTTTCTCCGATGCTCTGTTCATTTCGGGAACCTTCGCCTTCGGAGCAGGGGCATTGCTCCTGTTCGGGCCAGCGCTGATCCCGAGTGGGACGTTTTCATCGCGCGCGATCTCGTTCCTCGGAATCGCCGTCGGATTGGTTGGTGTAGGTGCCGCGCTGATCTGCCTGTTCGGCGTCGACGCCGGCCAACTGCTCGGTCTTGCGATCGCCGCGGGCTCGGCAATCTTTCTGATTGTCGGCATGCGTGCGGCGAAAGACGCCCTTGCCTAAGAGGCGATCTATCCCGCCTATTTCATCGATTCCGAGGGCGGCCGCTCGGACACCTCGAAGAACCGCCTATAAGGACGGTTCGGAAGGCGTTTTGAGGATGCAGGCGCCTCTTGCCGGATCAATCGTCGGTCAGGTGCGGTGTGGTGAGGGGGCGTGAGGGGGCGCGAGGGCCCCTTCCCGGGCCTCTCTCAGGTCGCCACCGCCCGGGTTTCGATCCACAGGAAGCGCTTGATGTTGTAGGTGAGGTTGGCGAGCCCGATCTTGGTCCGGGCGCGGGCCAGGCCGAGGCGATCGACGCCGCCGAGGACGAGATGTTCGGGGGAGGCACGGGGTGACGAGCTCCCCGCCGACCTGAGGGAGCCGTCGGGTCGGCTGTCCCGGCTTCGCTCCTGCCATGAGCGGCTCTTGCGCGAGGCCGACGGGCAACGGGTCGAGCAGCAGGAGAAGATCGACGCCCGCGCGGCCGAGGAGAAGGCGAGCGGCCGGCGCAGGCGGGGTCGCAAGCCGAAAGCGGCCGAAGGCGTCGTGAACGAGGAGGCCAAGGCCAACGTGACCGATCCGGACAGCCGGATCATGAAGAGCCGCAAGGGCTACCTTCAGGGCTACAATGCCCCGGCCGTGGTGACGGCCGAGCAGATCATCCTCGGCCCCGATGTGACGAACCAGGCCAACGACGTTCGCCAACTGGCGCTGACGATCGCCAGGACCCTGGCCATGATGGAATGAGCATTTATAAATGAGCGTTTTTACTTTTTTTGATCATATATATATGCTATGTAAGTTCCTGCGTTGGACATCATTTTATGAACGCGAAACAAGCTGCGCTCGCGCGCAAACAACTGGAACGTCGGCTCGCGCCGCTGCGCGGGCTCAGCCTCGCCGTCCCACCGCGCGGATGGATGAAAGCCATTCGCGAAGCCCTCGGGATGAGCAGCCGGCAACTCGCCGCTCGCATGGGCGCCGCCCCGTCTCGCGTCCCGGCTATCGAGAAAGCGGAGGTTTCGGGCGCCACGACCATCAGGACGCTTCGGGAGGCGGCAGCGGCGATGAACTGCACGTTCGTCTACGCTTTCGTGCCGATCAAGCCGCTCGATGACCTTCTCCGTGAACGCGCGGCTGAGAAGGCAGGGCGGGATGTGACCCGACTCGACCACACGATGCAGCTTGAGAACCAGGCATTGCTCAGGCCCGATCTTGAGGACGAGCGGCGCCGTCTCATGGAGATCCTTCTTGCCGACTCGCCACGGCGCCTGTGGGAGGACGACTGATCTCCATGGAAGAAGACGACCCGCTGTTCCAGGATGACGACGAGGCCAATACGCCGCTGACCACCGAGGAGCGAGAGCAACTCATCCCCTCCTACATCACTCTGCGGCATGAGCTGAACGAGGCCGAGCAGGTCAATATCGGCGAAGGCTTGCGCTGGGCGATGTCGCGACGGCGGAACGTCCTCGACCCGGACTTCTTGAACGAACTGCACCACCGAATGTTCGGTGACGTTTGGCGTTGGGCGGGACAATATCGCACGACGGGGAGGAACATCGGCGTTGACGCCCATCGCGTCGCAATGGATGTCAGGCAAACCGTGGACGATGTCCGCTATTGGGTCGAGCATCGCACCTACCCGCCCGACGAAATTGCCGTCCGATTCAGCCATCGTCTGGTGGACATCCACCCCTATCCGAACGGAAATGGGCGGTTCTCACGTCTGATCGGCGATTTGCTCGCCCGGCAGCTCGGACAGCCTCCGTTCAGCTGGGGCCGCGCAAACTTGGTCGACGCTGGTGAAACCCGCACCCGCTACATCGCGGCCCTCCGCGCGGCCGATAACCACGACATCACGCCGTTGTTGGCATTCTCTCGCTCCTAGCCCGAGCGTCGATGATGCTGCGCTTTTCTCCCTCACGCCGTTCGTGGGCGCGGTGCTGGCCGTTGTCATGCTCGCCGAGGCGATTTCGGTGCAGTTGGTGGCCGCCGGGGCCTGATGGCGGCCGGCCTATGGCTGCATCTGTCCGAGCGGCACCAGCACCAGCATATCCATGAAGCGATAGAGCATGAGCACCGGCATAGCCACGACGAACACGATCGCTATGAGCTCGAACCAGGGGTGCAGCCCGGCGAGCCGGACACCCACTGGCACCAGCATGCGCCCCTGGGACATTGGCACCTGCATTTCCCGATCTCCATCATCGCCACGGGCACGGGAGCTAAAGTCGTCCGTGCCCCCTGGGACGGTTCACCGTCGCGGCAGCGCCCGGCATAGAGCCGGGGCGCCTCAGGGGCGGCGCGCGCCGTCGGGAGGCGGGACGTCGCGCCCTGCCCGGCGAATCAGGGTAAACACCATTACGAGCAAGACTGCGAGGACCGCGAAACCGGCCCCTGCGGCAAAGGTCGCGGCGGAGCCGATCCGCTCCCACAGCACCCCCGCGACGACGCTCGCCATCAGCATGGCGACGCCGGTGGCGAGATTGAACAGGCCAAACGCCGAGCCCCGCAGCGTCGCGGGCGCGTGCTGGGCAACCAGCTTGGCGAGCAGGCCCTGCGTGAGCGCCATGTGCGCCCCCCACAAGGCGATGCCGAAAAAGGCGCCCCACAGCCCCGGTGCGAAGGCCAGCATCAGGTCCGCGCCGATGAGGACCGCCAGCCCCACCAGCAGCAGGCGCGTGGGCGAGGCCTGGTCGGACCAGGCGCCGGCGGGATAGGCGCCGAGCGAATAGACGACGTTCATGGCCACGAGAACGAGCGGCGCGAGGGCCAGCGGCAGGCCCTCGTCGTGCGCCTTCAGCACGAGGAAGGCCTCGCTGAACCGCGCAAAGGTGAACACCACGCCGATGGCGACGACGCCCCAGAACGCGCCGTCGAACTGCCGGAGATCGGCGAGGCGCACCGGCGGCGGCCGGCCGGTGGCGCCCTCCTCCCCGATGGCGCGATCCTCGACCCCCAGGATGACGCACGCCACCGCGAGCGCGCCGGGGATGAGGGCGAACCAGAACACCGTTCGCATGTCGTCGGCGAACAGCGCCATCAGCGCGATGGCGAGGAGCGGGCCGAGGAACCCGCCGACCGTATCGAGCGCCTGGCGCACCCCGTAGGCGCGCCCGCGGATGGAAGGCGGCGTGACATCCGCCACCAGCGCGTCCCGCGGCGCGCCGCGCATCCCCTTGCCGATGCGGTCGGCGAAGCGCGCGGCGAACACCATGGCCGGCGCGCCGGCGAGGGCGAAGAACGGCTTCGACGCGGCGCCCAACCCATAGCCGATGAGGATCAGCGGCTTGCGCCGGCCGATGCGGTCGGACAAGTAGCCGGAAAAGACCTTCACGATGGCGGCGGTGGATTCCCCCACCCCCTCGATGAGGCCCACCACGGCCACGCCGGCTCCGAGGGTTGCGGTGAGAAAGAGGGGCAACAGCGCGTGGATCATCTCCGAGGAGATGTCCATGAACAGGCTCACAAACCCGAGCGCCCAGACGGTTTTCGGGATTGGGGGCCGCTGGTCGGTGTCGGGGGCTGTCGTGTGCATCTTGGCCTCGACTTGACGAACCCGGCCGGCGCGGACAACAGGCTTGTGCGCCCCCTTCTGCGTCAGGCGACACGCACTTCCGTCATCATGCCCGTGGCCATGCGGTAGCGACGGCGGTAGTGTTGCACCAGTCACCCTTCGAGGCAGAAGCCCGCAAAAGCTGACATGGGTGTCCACCAAACCGAGGAAGGACCGGCATCGGTCGCCGCCGGATTGAAGTTGAAGGAAGGCACGGCTGGCCGAGCAGCTTGAGGCGCTGGCCTACGAAATCCGCGATCTGAGCGGGACTGAAGCGTCGAGCGTCGATATAGCCGTCGGTCTTGAACACGCCCTCAACGGCGCCCTCATCCGTGCGGAAGAACATAATGCGCAGATGGTCGCGTTCCATGATGATCTCCCGAATCGCCCTGAACTCGATGCCGCACCAGTCCTTCCTCTGATAGTCCACGCCTATGAAGACGACGATGAGCTTCAAGCAATCACGATAGATGTTCTGTAGGAGCGTGTCGAGCGACGGCCGTGCCAACTGGGAGACATAGTTGTTCTCGTAGAAATAGGAGTTGGGCCCGATCCGGGCTTCCAGCCTCAAGTATCCCCTCATTTACGTGATCCAGAAGGCTCAGGTGAATGTCGCGCTTTGGCGGATGAGTTGTGCGTATCGCTCGACGAGCGGACGCAGGCGCTCCTCCGGTATGTTGGGGATGAGGTCGCATGCAGCGTTCCGCACCCTGCTCGGGATCGGCGTCGCTATCAAACCAACCACCTACAAGATGTTGATCAAACCGGAAGCTCAAGGATAAGCCATTGCGGAAGAGGACACGGTTCCTCTCATGAGGCCTGGGGCCGATCCCTCGGACCCCGTTCCAACACCATCATTCTGAGGGACAGCCACCCAAAATGGCTACTCGCGAGACGCCGGCCCATTACGGCATCTAGGCCCACTCACACCATTGCCCGGATCTCCTGCTGCTCAATGGGAAATGAGCAAAGGGATCGGCGACTGCGCCAGGAGCGAACGCGTCACGCCGCCGAGCATGATCTCCCGGGCGCGGGCATGACTGTAAGCGCCGAGCACGATCATATCGTGCTCATTGGACGCAGCGTATTCCAAGATGACCTCGGGGATCGCTCGCCCGTGTGACTGCACGGGATCGACGGTCAGGCGTACACCGTGGCGCAACAGGAACATGGCGACTTCCATCCCCGGCTCCTCTCCCGCGGGGATGGTCGCCTGCGGATCCACGATAAGCACCGTCACCGATGAAGCGAGCGCCAGCAGAGGCAGGGAATCGCCGATGGCCCGGCGCGATTCCCGGCTTGCATTCCAGCCGATGAGAATGCGCTGTGGCGGTTCCATGTTGCGCCAGTTCTCCGGCACGAGCAGGAAGGGGACGCCGGTCGCAAGTTGCACGACATCGGCTGGCGGCCCGTCGTCGAGCCAGGAGTCCTTCGGAGATGCAGCGACGACGAGATCCGCGTGCAGGGCGCCGAGGCGGCGTTCATCTTCTCCGCGGGGCGCGTGGACACGGAACTCGCAACGCACATCCTGCCGGGCGGCGTGCTTTTCGAAGATGTCCCGCGCGTCGCGGATCATGTCGTCCTTGCGGGCTTGTTGATGGTGCAGAAGGTTGGCGATCGCCGCTTGCCCGCGGACATGGGAGGCAGCCAGCCCCCCGCCGATGTCCGGGGGAAGCAGGAATATTCCGATGAGGTGCGCGCCGTGGCGCCGCGCGAGATTGGTCGCATAATCCATCCGCGTTTCGCGCGACGGACTGGTATCAATGAGAACAGCGATTGTCTTGATATCCATGGATCTTACCCTGTGATGCCCATTCGCTGTATCGGTGGCTGCTCTACGAAGCCGCGCGCCTTGGTCGCCCGGCTATCCAGAAGGCCGCTTGGGCGATGATGCCGGAGCCGGCAAGCACGAGAGCGGCGGCGAGCGCGGGGTCGGATCCGACACCGGCCAAGGCCGTGCATAAGGCGCCGACCGCCATCTGCATGGCGCCGTAGAGGCCCGAGGCGGAGCCGGCGACACGGGGATTGACGCTGAGGGCCTCAGCCAGCGCGGCGGGCGCCGCGGTGCCCACGCCCACGGAGAATATGAACACGGCGGCGATGGCGAGCGGCACGGTGAGCTGATCCGACAGCACGACGGCGAGCAGGATGAAAGCGGCTGCCACGCTGACCCCATTGGCGCCCACCAGCAGGCGGCCGACGGAAACACGGGCGATGAGCCGGCTCGCCAGCATGCTGCCCACCCACACCCCCAGGACCAGGAGGGCGATATAGCCCCCGACGCTGGCCGTGGGCTGGTGCAGTTCGCCGGTGAAGATGAAGGGGGCCGCCGCGACGAAGCCATAGAGGGAGGTGGTGGCGCAGCCGCCGCCCACCGCATAGGCCCAGAAGGCGGGCGCCCGCAGCAACTGGCCATAGCCCTCCATCAGACCGATGGCGTCGCCTTCGGCTGCCCGTCCGGTCTCCGGCAGGAGACGCCAGGTGAGCAGGAGGTTGACCACGCCGAGCAGGGTCAGGGCGATAAAGATGGAGCGCCATCCCGCCGCATCGGCGAGAAAGCCGCCCACCAGCGGCGCCGCGCCCGGACCGACGGTGATCATGAGATTCATCAAGGCGAGGCGCCGGGTGGTGTCCGCCGGCGCCGAGGTGTCGCGCACGATGGCGCGCGCGAGCACGAGGCCGGCGCAGCCGCCCAGCGCCTGGAACAGCCGGGCGGCGATGAGGGCGTTGACGCTCGGCGCCAGCATCGCCGCGAGGCCGGCGACGGTGTAGAGCGAGAGCCCCGCCAGCAGGACGGGCCGGCGCCCGAACCGGTCGGCGAGAGGCCCGTAGACGAGCTGCCCGCCGGCGAGGCCGAGGATGTAGAGGCTGATGGTGAGCTGCATGGCCGCCATCCCGCCGCCGAGATCCTGCTGGGCGACGGGCAGCGCCGGCACGAAGACGTGCATGGCGAGGGTGCCGGAGAAGGCCAGGAGCGCCAGCAGCCAGAGCGGCGCCCTCCGGTGGGGCGGCTCACCCCCTTTCAGCTGTTCTGATGCCGGCGGAGCACTCAGCGGAGCATTCATGGCATTTCGTCCTCGCGCCGCGGCCGAAGGCGGAGCGGTCCTTGCGGCCACCCGCCGGCAGCAAGGCGCACCGCTCTCACCGGACCGGCCGGGAGGCTTGCGCGGACCGGGCGTCCGGCGTGTCCGCGAGCACGGCCTTGCCGGCCGCGGGGGAGATGGGCTTGATTTCCACGGTGGCGGTGAGGCCGGCCACGAGGCGGATGTCGGGCGGCACGTCCTCCAGGGCGATGCGCACCGGCACGCGCTGGGCGAGGCGCACCCAGTTGAAGGTCGGATTGATGTTGGCGAGGAGGCCGGTGCCGGCCGTGCGCTCGCGGTCCTCGATGGCCGCCGCGACGCTCTGCACCCGACCGCGCAGCAGGGTCGGCTCGCCCATCAGGCGGATCGTGACGGGATCGCCCACATGGATGCGCGGCAGCTTGGTCTCCTCGAAATAGCCCTCGACCCGAAGCGAATCCGTATCCACCAGGGCCACCACCGCCTTGCCAGTGGAGACGTAGTCGCCCCGCCGCAGCTCCAGATTGGTGACGATGCCGTTGGCTGGCGCCTTGATCTCCGAGCGCTCGAGGTTGAGCCGGGCGAGGTCGCGCTCGCTCACCGCCTGCTGGTAGGCCGCGTCGGCCTGGGTGAGGGCGGTCTGGGCCTGCTCGGCGTTCTGCGGCGAGACCACCTGCCGCTCGCGCAACTGCGTGTAGCGTGCGAGGTCGCGCTTGGCCTGCTCCAGCGTCGCGGCGCGGCCCTCCACCGCAGCCTCCGCCTGCTTCAGGGCGATGGCGAAGCGCTCGCGGTCCACCCGGAACAGGGCGTCGCCCTTCTTCACCGCGGCGTTGTCGCGGACCAGCACCTCGCTCACGAGACCGGAGACGTCGGGAGCGATGCCGACCACGTCGGCGCGCACGCGGGCGTCCCGCGTCCAGGGGGCGTTCATGTAGGTGTCCCAGAGCGCGCGGCCCACGAGAACGGCGCCCGCGACCACCATGAGGGTGACGCATATGCGGACCCACTTCGCGACATCGATCTTCATCATGCGATCCGTTGGAGAAGGACATATCCCGCGCCGGTCACGAGCACGAACACGGCGAGGTCGAACAGTGCCCGGTGCCAGATGAGGCGGCCGAGCCCCACCTGGCTGACGAGGCGGGAGAGGAGCCGCGTGACCGCCATGGCGGCGAGCGCGAGGAGGAGAAAGGTCGGCACGTAGACGCCGAAGATGTCGAGTTCCGCGGGCAATTGGGGTCTCCTCGCGTGTCTCACTCGGCCGCGAGCAAAGGCGGGTCGACGGCGCCCCGTGCCGGCGGCAGGAGGGGCGCCGCGGCCCCGGGGAACAGAGCCTGCCTGAGGCCGACCAGCGCCTGCAGGGCATTATCCGCCGCCTGCCCGGCGCGCTGGGCAAGCACGGCGCGGATCGCCTCGTCCACATGGTCCAGAAGGCCGGCGGGCGGCAGCAGCGCCGCGCCGGCCTTCTGCTGCGTTCGGAAATGCCCGGCTACCCCTTCGAGGACGGCGTTGATGGCGTCCTTTGCGGCACCAGGCAGCGCCCGGCGATCGCGCTGCAGATCAAGGACATTGTAGCCGATGCGCAAGTCTCTGAGCCCGTCCGTGGCGAGGCCGTCGTCGATGGTGCCCGAGGCGAGGCGGGGAATGAGCAGACCGAGGCGGTCGAGGGTGCGGCTCACCAGCACGCGGTGGTCCTGCAGGCGGGTGCCGGCGGCGCAGGCGGCAAGGTCCGCCCAGCCCGAGCGCACGAGGCGGCGGGCGGTGATCTCGGCGCCGAAGGGTTTGGTCGCCAACGCCCAGATCCAGGCGAACAGGAAGCCGCCGGTCACCGCCAGGCTTTCATTCACATAAACGGTGAAATCCGCATTGTAGTGGCTCTGGACCGAGAGGGAGCCCGAACCCGTTGCGGCGAGCAGTAGGGTGACGAGGCCGAGTTCCGGGCGGGGAATGAGCGCCCCAACCAGCAGGAACGGCAGCACCAGCACCAGCACGAGCATCGCGAAATCGTGGATCTGGGGCACCACCGTGAACAGAAGGACCCCGGCGATCACCTGGGCCGTGGTGCCCCAGACCACCATCATCCAGAGGAACGGGGCTGGCCGGTCCTGGGCGCCGAAGAAGCAGCAGGCGACCGCCGCCATGGCCACGAAATTGGCGCCGCCGGGCCATCCGCTCGCGATCCAGATCAGGCTCGCCGTCAGGGTCGCGAGCGCGGCGGAAGCGGTGGAGAATAGCAGCAGGCCGTGATCATGATGGCGCGCGGTGCCGATGACGGGGCGGTGGTGCAGCACGGGCGCCCAGTGTCCCGCAGCAGGGTCTCCAGCCACCTGCCGGCGTAACGCGAGGCAGTCCTGCCAGAGATCGACAAGCTCTTTGAGGCGGGCGCAGAGGTTCGCATGAAGGAGGCTCGGCCAGCCCCTGGGGGCGCCGGGATCCGGAGTCAGCTCAGCGATCCGTGCGCGCAACCGCTCCGGCGTGTCGGGAGCCCCCCCGATCCAGTCCGCGATTTCGCGGGCGAGGGCGACAAGATCGTCCCGCGCGCTGCCCATCGCTTCCTCGCGGGTGATCGCGCGCATCCGGTCGTTGAGGGAGGACAGTACCGGCAGGAGCAGCAGCAGGCG
The DNA here is from genome assembly GCA_000017645.1 of Xanthobacter autotrophicus Py2. Classification (NCBI taxonomy): domain Bacteria; kingdom Pseudomonadati; phylum Pseudomonadota; class Alphaproteobacteria; order Hyphomicrobiales; family Xanthobacteraceae; genus Xanthobacter; species Xanthobacter versatilis. The sequence continues at coordinate 157,417 of CP000782.1, read as the reverse complement.
ACCGCGGAGCTCTCCGGCTTCGCGGGCGAAGGCGCGCGCCTCGGGATCGTGTGCCAGTTGCATGATGAGCGCGTCGAGCGCCGCGACGTCCGCGGCGAGCTTCTGTCGGACCAGGGGCACGGCCTCATCCGTCACCTCGCCACGCAGCACCTCGCCGGCCCAGGCGCCGGCATCGCGCAACCAGCCGCCGACGCGTGCGGCGAGGGCCGGCCCGACGCTCACCGGGAACACGACCGCGCCCACGAGGCTCGCGCACAGGATCCCGAGGATGATCTCTTCGCTGCGAGCGAGAGCCACGTCGAAGATGGTCTCCGGCGCGGTGACCGTCGGCAAAGCGATGATGGGCAGAGTGTAGGCCGCCAGCATGAACACGTAGCTGCGGGGCGTGCGATCGAGCAAAGAGAGGTAGAGCAGCCCTCCGATCCAGGCGGCGACGGCGATGCTCAGAAGCTCGGGGGCGCTCACGAACGTCGGCACGAGCACCACCGCGCCAGTGGCGCCGATGAGGGTACCGAGCATGCGATAGAGCGCCTTGGAGGTAGTGGCGCCGGTGAGCGGGTGGGACACCACATAGACCGTGGTCATGGCCCAATAGGGGCGCGGCAGGTCCATGGCCAGGGCCACGTAGAGCGCCAGCATGGCGGCGGTGAAGGCCTTGGTGGAGAACAGCCAGTCGCGCGCCGAGGGAAGCTTCAAGAGTCCGCCTCCAGGAGACTAGGGTTCTGCTGGAGGCGGGTATGGGCGTGCTCGAGGGCCTCGAGCACCCGGAGGGTCGCCTCGACGTCCGCTTCGCTGATCTCGGCGAAGATGCGGGACCGCAGCCTGGCGATGGCGCGCTCGATGCGCTCCGCGAGCTGCTCGCCCTCCGCAGTGAGCCACAGGGTCTTGGCGCGACGGTCCTCCGGATCGTCCCGGCGCACCACGAACCCGGCGTCACAGAGCTGGTCGAGCAAGCGGACGAGGGACGTGCCTTCGATGCCAACGTGTGCCGCAAGGGTCACCTGACGCACGCCGCCGCCGAGGCGCCTCAGCCACACCAGGGGCGAGGCGCAGGCCTCCGAAATGTCATCGGCCGCGAGCGCGGCTTCCGCCAGCCGCCGCCATTGCCGGCCCGCCTGCAACAGGCCGGAGGTGAGCCGCCGACGGCTTGCTTGTTGGTTGTTCATGAGCACATACTGTGTCAGAAATTAATTCTGATGCAATCAATTTGGGTCGTGAGCGGGGCGGCGACCGGATCAAGCCGAGGGCGGCTCGACCGCAAGAGCCTGCGCAAAGCGACCGTCCATGCGGACCGCACGGACCTCTCACATGTGGCCGGTGAATGGGCCGCCTCGGTCCGGGAATGGGAAAGCGTGCGATATGGGGAGCGAGCATGACCACCGGCCTGCATGAAGCCGTCTCGGACGATCTCAGCGAGGTTGCGCCCGGCCTGCTGCGCGTGCGTGTGCCGCTGCCCTTTCCGCCGAGCGAGGTCAACGCCTGGCTGCTCTCGGGGCCGGACGGATGGACCCTGATCGATTCCGGCATTGACGACGCCCCGACGCGGGCGCTTTTCGCGCGGGTGCTGGCTGATCCGCTGCTCGGCGGACGGCCGGTGGCGCGGCTCCTCGGGACCCATTTCCATCCGGACCATGTGGGGCTGGCGGGTTGGCTCCATGCCCGCACCGGCGCCGACATCCACATGAGCCGCCTGGAGTGGATGCAGGCGCGCCTGCTCCTCAACGAGGATCCCGTGGAGGTGATTCCTCAGCTCGTGGCCCACAACCGGCTGTGCGGCGCGCCCCAGCCGTTCCTGGACCTGGTGGAACGCCGGGGCATGCTTTATCCCAAATGGGTCGGGCCGCTGCCCCGGCGCTATATGCGGGTGAAGGAGGGGGACGAACTGATGCTCGCCGGCAGCGCGTGGCGGGTGATGATCGGCGAAGGCCACGCGCCGGAGATGATCTGCCTCTATTGCGCGGAGAGAGACCTGCTGATCGCGGCGGACCAGATTCTCGCACGAATCTCGCCGCACATTGGGACGCACCCTTCGGACCCATGCGCCGATCCGCTCGGCGCGTTCCTGGGATCGCTCCTTCAGTTCGAGGCGCTGCCCGAAGGCACTCTGGTCCTGCCTTCCCACGGCGACCCGTTCTACGGCCTCCATGGGCGGATCGCCGCCCTCAAGGCGCATCACGACGAGCGGCTGGAACGGCTCATGGACTTTTGCATCGAGCCGCGCACGGTGATGGAGACGCTGGAGGTCCTGTTCCGGCCTCTGCCGCTCGATCAGACCGGCTTCGGGCTCAGCGAGGCGCTGGCGCACTTGCGTCATCTGGTCGTCCGCGGGGAACTGGGGCACGGGATGGACGCGCAAAGGTGGGTGTTTGCCCGGCGCTAAGACACTTCGGAGCAGACACATGCAGTTTGCACGGCAAGCGGCGACAGCTCATGAGGGTTGCATCTTGTCATCCGAGAAGAGCGACCATGCGGCAACGAACAGGGCGACGATCAGCGGGCCGAGGACAAATCCATTCATGCCGATCAGCGAGAGGCCGCCCACCGTGGAAATGAGCACGGCGTAGTCCGGCAGCATGGTACCCTTCCCCACCAAAGCTGGCCGCAGGACGTTGTCCACCGTGCTGATCACCAGCGTGCCGATCGCGAGCAGGATGGCGCCCTTCAGATAGGCGCCGGTCAGCAGCAGATAGGCTGCCGCCGGCACCCAGACCAGTCCGGCGCCCACAGCGGGCAGAAGTGACAGGACGGCCATCAGGACGCCCCACAAGAGCGCGGCCTGGATCCCCAGCATCCCGAAAGTGACCCCTCCTATGGCGCCCTGGATTGCGGCAATGGTGACATTGCCTTTGACCGTGGCCTTCACCACAGAGGTGAACTTCTCGAGCAACTGGTCGGTTTCGTGCGCGCCGAGAGGGCTGGCTTTGCGGATACTGGCAGCAAGGGCCACGCCATCGCGGAACAGGAAGAACAGCAGGTAAAGCATCACCCCAAGGCTGATGACGAACTGGGCCGTGTTCTGCCCGATGATGATCGCCCTGTTGGCGAGGGTCTGGCTGAATTCGAGGAGGAACGATGTCAGCCGGGTCTGGAGCTGAGCCATGTCGCCGAGATCGAGCGCGGCAAGGGCCCTCCAGACGAAGGACGGCAGCACCCCCTGGAGCTGCGCGAGCATTGTGCCCGGATCGAATTCGCGCGTGCCGATGCGGGTGTAGAGGCTGGCGGCTTCGTTGGCGAGGGCGGCGAGGATCAGTGTGCCGGGGATGACGACGACGCAGATGCAGGCCAGGACGCTGAGTGCCGCCGCGAGGTTGCGCCGGCCACCGAGCCACCTCTCAAGCCCGCGTTGGAGCGGATCGAACAGGATCGCCAGGATGACTGCCCACAAGATCGCGCCGTAATAAGGCGACAGCAGCCAGAGGAACGCCACCGTCACGAGCACGAGGGTGGCGAGAAAGGCGAACTCCTGGATCTTCGTCCCCGGCATGGGCGGCCTTGCCTCCGTGGTTGCAGGTCCCCCATCTCGCCTGTTCCGGCCCGGCATGTCCAAGCAATCAGGGCATTGTCCCGCCTCCCGCCGCTCGGATTTCGCCGCCGGCTCCGAGGTTCCGCGTCCGGCGGCGGGCGTCGAGATCGTACAGGATCGGGACGACGAACACGGCGAGCGCGGTGGACACCACCGTTCCAAAGATCAGTGAGATGGCAAAGCGTGCCGGCGGACGGATGCGATCCGTGAATTCCTGAAAGGTCGGGCCGGCAGTGCGACGGCGGCGCAAGTTGCCGAACTCGCTGCCGAGATGGAAGTTAGCCAGGCGATGGCGTTGCAGTATCCCTCCGACGGCGGCCGTCTTGCGAATTGAGGCTTGGTGGTGAGAATTCGTCTGTATGGACGTCTATCCAGTCACGCCGATCAGTCGGCTTGAGATCGTTGAGAGCGGCGGCCGGCGGCGCTTCAGCGATGAGGCGAAGCTGCGGATCGTCGAGCAGAGCTATTCGGGTCGACGCCTGGGCTCGACGACGGCCCGCAAATACGGGATCACGCGCACGCAGCTAACGAGTGGCGTGACGCGGCGCGGGCCGGGCGGTTTGGTCCGGCTTCGAGAGCAGGATTTGTTCCGGCTGTGATCGTGCCGGAGGTCGCGGCGGCGACCCGCCCGCTGATGGCGGACGGCAGCGGCCGGATCGAGATCGTGATGGCTAACGGGCGGCGGGTGCTTGTAGATCGCGATGGCGACGTCAAGGCTCTGATCCGGGTCGTGCAGGCGGGCACAATTACGTGCTCCTTCCGCGCCGACTCCGCATAATCATGGTCGGCGCATAGTTGCGGAAGTCCACCGGCCGCGTCGCCACCATGACCCGGACCGCGCCGCTCGGGCCGATCATGATCTACCCTTCAGCGCGCCGATCACCGCCTCAATGGTGGCCGGTGAAGCTCCGCTCTCGATCGTCACCCTGACCCCGCCGACGTCGACCTCGATGGCCGCCGCGCGGCGTTGCCGAGTGCGCCGCTTCGGCCGTGACCGTGTGGCCGAAGACTCCGATGCCGGACCAACCTCCGGCGCGACCACCGCCGGCACAAACGCCGGCACCGTCTCCGCCGTCCTCCGCGCCTCGCGGCGCCAGGTGAACAGCTGTTACGGTGTCAAGCCGTGGCGGCGAGCAACCACCGAGACCACGGCGCCGGGAACGAGAGTCTCTTCCAGGATCCGTGCCCGGTCGTCCGCCGTCCAGCGCCGACGCCCCATCGCGCCGTTGATCACCTCGAAGCGCCGGACCTCAACCTCCGGCTCAAGTCTATGGTCAAGCCCAAACACAAAACGATCCTCCAATCAGGATCATCAAAGTGCGCTCTCACGCCCGACCTATAAAGGTGCGCCCGGGACGACGCTTACCAAAAATGAGGGCCGTTGGTATTAGGTGGAAACCTGCGGCAGGGTCCCCCTCGACAGACCCTGCCTCAGGTCCGCAGAGCTGTCCTCAAGGCGATGACCTTGCCGTTGACGCTGCGAAACCCGCCCCAACTGGCGTAGGCTCTTCTGGAGACCGCCAATCTGATCCTGCCAAAGTCGGCTGGTCGGCGACCGGCATGACGGCGACTCGGCTCAATCTTGTGCGGGTGCGTTCGGCGGCACGTTGATCCGGAACCACGCGACATACAGCGCCGGAAGAAACAGGAGGGTGAGCGCCGTGCCGACGATGATCCCGCCCATCATGGCGTAGGCCATGGGCCCCCAGAATACTTCGCCGGCGATGGGGATGAGTCCGAGGCTCGCGGCGGCGGCCGTCAGCAGGATGGGCCGCATGCGGTTCTCGGTTGCTTCCACGACCGCCTCCCATGGCGGACACCCTTCCCCGCGCAGATGCTCGATCTGCACGATGAGGATCACGGAATTGCGGATAAGGATGCCGATCAGCGCGAGCACGCCGAGAATGGCGACGAAGCCCAGGGGTGCGCCGCTCGGCAGGAGCGCGGCGACGACACCGATCACCGCGAGGGGCGCCACCGCGAAGACGATCACCAGCCGCTGGAAGCTCTGAAGCTGGAGCATCAGGATGGCCGCCATGATGAACAGCATCAGCGGCATCACCGCGAGGATCGGGGCCTGGCTCTTGCCGCTCTCCTCGACGGCACCGCCGATCGCCACGTGATAGCCGGCCGGCAGCTTCGCATTGAAGGCGGCGATCTCGGGCTTCAACTGCTCGACCACCGTGTTGGGCTGGGTCGCATCCAGGATGCCGGCCTTGAGCGTGATGGTGGGAAGCCGCGACCGCCGCCAGATGGTCGGCTGCTCCAGCTCGTAGCGCAACGTGGCCACCGCCGCCAGCGGCACCGGCTGGGTGCCCGATCCGGTCAGCTGCAGGTTGCGCAGGGTTTCGAGGGAATGGCGTTCCCCCGCATTGGCGCGCGCCATGACATTGACCAGATAGATGTCGTCGCGCACCTGCGTGATCGAAGCTCCGTCCAGCACGCTGTTCATGGTTGCGGCGATGTCTTCGGAGGTGACGCCGAGCTGGCGGGCCTTGTCCTGCATCACGTCGACCTTGATGACCCGCGCCGGCTCCATCCAGTCGAAGACCACATTCCCGAGATGCGGGTTGCGTCGGACCACGACGGCGAGTTCGAGCGCTTGGGCGCGGACGGACGCGATATCGGGACCGCTGACGCGGAACTGCACCGGGCGGCCCACCGGCGGGCCGATGTCGAGCAGGTGCACGAAGGCATCGGTGCCAGGAAACGTGGCCTTCAGGTAGTCCTGCAACTCGGCCTTGAGGCGGTCGCGCGCCTCCAGATCCTTGGTGACGATCACGGTCTGCCCGAACGAGACATCCGACGGCTGCACGTCGAAGGTGAGGACGAAGCGCGGCGCGCCGGTCCCCACATAAGTCGACCAGTGATCGAGGCCGGGATTATCCTTCAGCGCCTCCTGCTCGAAGCGCGCCATTTGCGCGCTGGTCTCGGCGATGGAGGCATTCTGGGGCAGGTTCCAGTCCACCACCAGTTCGTTGCGGTCGGAGGACGGGAAGAACTGTTGCTGCACGAAGCCCATGCCGACGACGGAGACGAGGAACACCAGGATTGTCACCGCGATGGTGATCCAGCGCCGGCGCATGCAAAGGTCGAGAACCCGGGAGAACAGGCGGGAGAAGCGTCCCTTTTTGTCGTGATGGCTCTTCATCGTCGCCGGCAGGATGGTGACGCCGAGCAGCGGCGTGAACAGCACGGCCACCACCCAGGACACGATCAGCGACACCGCGATGACCACGAACAAGGTGAAGGTGAACTCGCCGGCATTGCTGTTGTTGAGCCCGATGGGAATGAAGCCCGCCACCGTCACCAGCGTTCCGGTCAGCATGGGGAAAGCCGTCGACGTATAGACGTGGGTGGCCGCCTTCCGCAGGGTATCGCCGGCTTCGAGCCGCGCCACCATCATCTCCACGGCGATCATGGCATCGTCCACCAGCAGGCCGAGGGCGATGATGAGCGCGCCGAGCGAGATGCGCTGCAGCGAGATGCCGGAACTCGCCATGACCAGGAAGGTGATGGCCAGCACCAGCGGGATCGAGATTGCCACAACGAGCCCCGCCCGCATGCCCAGACTGACGAAGCTGATGGCGAGCACGATGATCACGGCTTCTAACAGGGCCCGCGTGAAGCCGCCCACCGCCTCCTCCACGATCTGCGGCTGGTCCGACACCAGGTGCACGCCGACGCCGATGGGCAGGTCCGCCTCGATCTTCGCCATCTGCGCCTTCAGCGCCTCGCCGAATTCGAGCAGGTTGGCGCCTGCCTTCATGCCGATGGCGAGGCCGATGGCTGGCTCACCGTTGAAACGAAACAGGGAAATGGGCGGGTCAACATAGCCGCGGGTAATGGTGGCGACGTCGGTGAGCGGGAAGAACCGGTCGTTGATCCGCAGATTGATAGCCTTCAGGCTCTCGTCAGAGGTGAACTGGCCGTTCACCCGCACGCTGACGCGCTCGGGACCGGCCTGCAGCACGCCCGACGGCGTGATGGCGTTCTGCGCCTGCAATGAGGACAAGATGGCGCGCTGGTCCAGCCCCAGCGCGGCGAGCTTGCGCGTGGAGAACTCCAGATAGATGACCTCGTCCTGCGCCCCGATGACCTCGACCCGGCCGACATTGGGCACGGTGAGCACCTTGGCGCGCACGTCCTCGACCTGGTCGCGCAGCTCGCGCTGACTCAGCCCGTCGCTCGTGAAGGCGTAGATGTTGCCGAAGACGTCGCCGAACCGGTCGTTGAAGTTCGGCCCGACCACCCCTTGCGGAAAGGACCCCTTGATGTCCCCGATCATGTTGCGCACCAGGACCCAGGTGGGAGGAACGTCCCGGGCCTTCGTGGTGGCGCGCAGATTGACGAAGATCGTCGTCTGGCCCGGCACCGTGATGCTCTTTGTGTAGTCGAGGGATTCGAGTTCCTCAAGCTTCTTCTCGATCCGGTCTGTGACCTGACGCGTGACGTCTTTGGCGGAGGCGCCGGGCCACTGCGCCTGGATCACCATGGTCTTGATGGTGAAGGCGGGATCTTCCTCGCGTCCCAGCTTCAGGTAGGAGAATGCTCCGGCCAGAATGAAGGCGATCATGAAGAACCAGACGAGCGAGCGGTGATCGAGCGCCCAGTCGGAGAGATTGAACGGCTTCACGGCTGGGCTTCCTGCTCGATGCGGACCTTTTGGCCGTCGGAAAGAGAGTGGATGCCGGCCGTGACCACTCGCATGCCGGCTTCGACGCCTGAGATCACGCGTCTGCGCCCGTCGCTGACGTCTGCGACTTGGACATGCTGCAGGACGACCGTCTGGCTGGACGCCTCGACGCGCCAGACGAAGGTCTTCCCGTCGCGATCGAAGACGGCGCCCGCCGGCACGAAGAGGGCGATCGCGCGCACGACCGCCGGCTTGGCGGTGATCGTCGTGCCGAGCCGAAAACTGTCCGGCGGTTGGTCGAGCCCGATACGGATACGGCGTGTGCGGGTCGCCGCGTCGGCTTGAGGCGCGATCTCCCGGACCTTGCCGTTGGCGGTGACGGACGCATCGCGTCGCAGGCTCACGATGAACGGGGTTCCGATCCTGAGCTCGCCCACCAGATCCTCGCCCACGTCGATCACGGCCTCGCGCACATCTGGCCGCGCGACGGTGACGATCCGTTCGCCTGGCGCCACCACCTGGCCGACTTCGGCCCCCACCGTCGTGACGACACCGGCGAAGTCCGCCTTCAGCTGCGCATAGCCGAGCTGCTCGCGGGCCTTGACGAGATTGGCCTGAGCCTTCGCCATCGAGGCCTGGGCGGCGGCACGCCCCTGCTCGGACGTCTCGAACGTGGCGCGGCTGGTGGATGCGGTTTCGAGGAGCGTACGCTGACGATCCTCCACACCGGAGGCGTTGGCCAGCTGGGACTGGGCATTGGCGACTTCGGCAACGGCAGAGCGCACGGCGAGCTTGAGCGCGGCATCATCAATCGCCGCGACGACCTGATCCTTCTCCACCCGGTCGCCGACACCGACCGGCCGCGCGACGAGCCGCCCCAGCGAGCGAAAGCTCAGCTCCGTCTTGAACTGGGGCTCGATGGTGCCGACGGTCACGACGTTCCCGGTGGCGACGGGCCTGACGACGGTCGACAAGACCGGCCGCGGAGGCTTAGCCGGCGAGGTCTCTTCGTTGCAGCCGGCGAGGGCGGAACAGGCGACGAGAATGAGGAGGAGCGGCATCTTTTTCACGACCGGCTCTCCGCGTCATATGTAACAATCTGGCCGGGGCTCAGCAGCTTGCCGCCTTCGACAACGACCACATCCCCGGGCGCGAGCCCATGGGAGATCACGATCGTCCCCGTTCCGTAATCATCGACGGTCACCGTCTTCAGGGAGACCGTCTTGCTGGCCCGGTCCAGGCGCCAGACGGCGGGCGTGGCACCCACCGCAGCGAGCGCGCTCCATGGCAGAACGATCCGTTGCTCCGGCTTCCAGGTCGCGGTGCCGGTGACCGGGCTGCCCAGGGTCATCGCCGCAGGCGGGTTCTCGATGGCCACCTTCACGTGCACCGTGCCGGTCTTGGGATCCACGGTCGGCGAGATTTCCCGCACGTGCCCCGTCGCGGTCACCGCAGGATCGGAGACGAGGGCCAGCGCGATCCTGTCGCTCTCCGCTTCCCGGAAGAATGTCTCGTGCACATCGAACACGGCGTCCCTGTCCCCGTCCTGCGCCAGCGTGAAGACCGAAAGCGCCGCCTGCGCCACCTGTCCTGCTTCGAGATTGCGGACGGTGATGACGCCGGCCGCGCTTGCCCGCAGTTCGGTGTAGGTCAGCGCGTCCTTGGCGGTGCCGAGCTGCGCCTTGGCCACCTCGAGTGCGCTCTTAGCGCCGCCCAACGCTTCCTGCGCCTGATCGTAGGCCGCACGCGTGGTGAAGCCCTTGGCGAGGAGCGTCTTCTGCCGCTCGAAATTGGCGGTGGCGACCTTGAGCCGGGATTCGGCTGCTGCGACCGCCGCGGTAGCGGCGGCGAGATCGGCCTGCTGTTCCGTGGGAGCGAGGCGCGCCAGGACGTCGCCGGCCTCAACATGCGCGCCCACGTCCACCAGACGTTCGGTCACCCGCCCGGTCACGCGGAAGGAGAGTTGCGCAAGGGTTCGGGCCTGCACGTCTCCGGTCAGGACGATCGAGATCGTTCTGTCGACCATCTGCACGGTCTGGACGCGAACAAGAATAGGCTGCTTCGCCGTCGCCACGGAGTCCGCGCGGTCGCAGCCCGCCAGGGCTTGCATGAGCACCAACATCAATACCAGCGGCCCTGCGGGTCTCGCAACGGGCCACGCGCTCGACCATCGATCGGAGCGGCGGGCGGGAATGGGGTCGATCATGGATGCAGGCTCACAACAAGGCGCATGCCGAACCGCCTCATCCCTGGGCGATCCGAATGTTAGGCCTTCGTGGATATTATTGACTAACTCGTAAGTCAATAGATAGATTGGTTTCCGGCGAAACGTCGCGTCGCTTGCATGCGGCCAGGCACGCTCACGAATGGGTAGACAAGCCATGAACGCACCGACCAAGGCCCGGATGCGCCGCAAGGCGGACCGACCGGGCGAAATCCTCGAGGCGGCATTCGAGGAATTCGCCAAGCACGGCTACGCCGCGACCCGGCTCGAAGACGTGGCGAAGCGCGTCGGCGTGACCAAGGGCACCATCTATTTCTACTTCGAGACCAAGGAACGCGTCTTCGACGAGATGATCCGTCACGTCTCGCGGCCCATCTTCGACGAGGTGACCAGCTTTGTTGCCGCGCTCGAAGGTCCGTTCGGGGTCCGGCTGCGCGCTCTGCTCGACTTTCTGTTCCGTTTCATCGCCGAGGAGCGCGTGGGCCGAGAGGTGATGCGGTTCCTGATCGCTGAAGGCGCGCGGTTTCCCGATCTCGTCGAGCGCCACCACCGGGAGTTCCTGGTGCCGTTCCTCGAACGCCTGCGCGAGATGATCGCTGCCGGCATCAAAGCCGGGGAGTTTCGCGCCACGCCGGCGCTCCGATACCCCGAGCTCATCTTCAGCCCGGCGCTGCTCCTGAACGTCTGGTGGCTTCTGTTCGACGACCGGCATCAGATCGACGTGAAGATGTTCATCGATGCCCAGTTCGACCTTCTCATGGATGGTCTGTCGATGGGCGGTCTGGAGTCGGAGCCCAAGAGGCTTTCAGCAAAGTTGCCCCGCTCCGGGCGCTCCAGGGCATAGGCATAGGCTCATCGGCCGTCAACATCACGCTGCTGCGGCACGACGCTGACATATGCGAAGCTCCTCGCGCCGATCATGGGCCGGCGCGAGGAGGCATGCATCTATTCAGCGCTCACTTCATGGCGTCGGAAAGGGAGTCGCGGATGGATTGATAGGTCTCGACGACACGCGTGCGCACATCCTCGTAGGCCTGCTTCGCCTTGTCCCAAGAGCTCGCACTGGCCTTCTTCAGGCTGGCCGCCCGCGCCTTGAGCTCCTCAACCTTCTTCTCCAGTGCCGCGATCTGCTTGTCGACGGCCGCGCGCTGGTCCTGGGCGAGCTTGGCGGCATCGGCCTTGAGCTTGGAGATGGTGCTTTCCAAGGCCTTCTGGCGGGCTTCGACCTGAGCGAGAAGCACCGCCTTGCGCGTGTCGAAATCGGCGTGGACCTCATCCAGATAGGTATCGACTTCCTTCTGGAAGGTCTTCCAGCTGTCGTCCAGGGACTTGCGGGCGTCGGTGATCTGTGCCGCCGTCCACGTGCGACTGTTGTCGAGCATCGCCTCGGCCTTGGCCCGATAGGCGTCGCGCGTCTCCTGCAGCTGTTTGACGGCCGCATCGGCCTTCGCCTTCACGGCGCCCTTGAGCTCAGCCGCATTTTCTTCCACGACCAAGACGCTGGCATCCAGTTCGGCAAGCCGCTCCTGCGACCAGGCGATGGCCTGTCGGGTCAGGGACGGATCGGCCGGCACAGTCGTGGAGGAGGGGGCGGCCGCCGGAGCGGGTGCCGGTTTCACCTCAGGAGCCGCGCCCTGTGCCGGCGCGGCCGCCGGAGCAGGGGTCGTCGCGGGGTCTTCTGCGTGGGCGGTGGCCGCCGGCAGGATAGCGATCCAGCCGAACAGCGCGGCACCCATCTTCCAGGCGCGAAAGGGCATCGTATTTCTCCCTGATATTGTCGACATTTGCGTCAAATGGAACGGGGCGCCGAAAGCCGCGCGCCGCCGGGCGTTCGGATCAGAACAGCTTCGCCAGTGCTTCGGTGATCTTTTTGACGGTCTTTTCGTGAACCGCCTTCGTCTCGGCGATGCCAGCCTTGATCGCCTCCCAGGTCTCCTCGCCCGCGCTTGGTGCCTGGCCGAGCTTCACCTTGGCCTTCTCTGCTTCTTCGCTGAGTCGTGTCATGGCGGTATCGAATTCGATGCTTGCCTTCTCGACGGCGGTTTCGGCCTGCGCCTTCAGACCGTTCAGCGCGCGCTCGAAGGACTTGCGCTGGGCTTCGACCCGCGCGGAGATGGCCTTTCGGACCACATCGGATTGCTCGCCGGCGGACGCCAGGAAAGCCTGGAAGGCGGATTCCACTTCCACCCATTCCTCTTCCACGGCCTTCTGCGCCATCAAGACCGCGCCCTTCGTTTCGTCCGCCTGAGCTTGCAGAAGCGCAACCTGCTCCTTCAGCTTGGCTTGGGAGTCGCGCAGGCGGGAGAGCGCCAGATCGGCGTTGCCGCGGGCTGCCTGCTGAAGCTCGCCGGCGGCTTTCTCGGTCTGAGCGACCATGGCGTCGACTTCGTCGAGCCGTTGCTTGGCCCAGGCGATGGTTTCGTGGGCGGACGATTGCTCTGTCATGAACAGACTCCTTAAGTTTACGCGTTGGGACGTCTTCCCGGCGGGAATTTGGCGTGGCGCTGCGGACTATGGCGTGCCGGTCAACAGGTCACTGCGGGTCAGGCCATGGATGAGGGCATCGACCTTCGCCATGTGCGCCGACTTGAACTCCGTCCAATCCATGCCGCGCAGGAGGATGCCGCGCAGCAGCCGGAATCCGGCTATCCCAGTGACGATGGCGGTCACGCGGAGCCGGACGGATTCATCATTGATGGATGCGGGCGCGATCATCCGCACCGCTGCGACGAGTTTTTCCTGAAAGGGGGCAATGGCCTGATCGTGGATGAGCTGGAAGGCTTCGTCATTGTCATAGGCGCAACGGGCGAAGAAAGAGGCCCAGGTGCAGGGCTCGGCATCGTCGAGCAGGACGCGCAGGTAACCGGTCAGGGCCTTCTCAAGCCGCTCTTCGGGCGAGGCGATGGCGGGATCGTCATGGCGGGATCGTCCAGGATGGCGCAAAGAGCACCTACCCGCACGTGAGCGTAATCGGCGATCTCTCGGGCCGCTTCCATGTAGAGCTCGCGCTTGCCACCGAAATGATAAGGAATGGCGGACAATGTGACGTCCGCCATTTGGCCAGCATGCACGTGGTGGTTCCCTCGAACCCTATGCGGCCAAAGACATCGATTGCAGCTTCGATCAGCTGCCTTCTCGTTTTCATACTGCGTGATTCATGGCCATTCGCCGACTGACCGGATGTGTGCAAGCTCATCGACTATCGCCTTTTGTAAATATAGTACGATCGAACGAACCTTTTATGAAGGGATCCGTTGCAGGCGCAGAGCACCGTTCCGCAGACGACGGCTCCGTCGCGGTCTGATCCAACCGAGGAGAATGCCCGGCTGAGGTGGGTGAATGGATCTCCTCCAGATGGTCTCACCCTGGCGCGCCCTGATCAGCAAGTGCAAAAATAGGAAATGCTCCTCGCCATGAAGCCGCCTCGGCGGGGAGGAGCCTCGCCTCATTCCGCAGCCAATTGCGACTTATTGCCCGCCGTCCCCTGGGCGAATCCAAGGCGGCGGGCCCGCGCGACCGCGACGAGGGATTTGAAGATCCGGCGCGCGAAGGCGCGGTGCAGCAGGAATTCCGGATGGAACTGTACACCTACGCAGAAGGAGCGGGTTTCATGCTCGATGGCCTGGATGAGGCCGTTGGCCTCCGCACCGGTCACCTTGAAGCCTGCGCCCAGATCCTTTACCGCCTGGGTATGGATGGAGTTGACCGCCAGCTGCTCACGACCTGATAACCGCGCCAGCCAGCCATCGGGCGTCAGAAATACGGTCTTGCGGTAAAAGATGCAGCGCAGAAAGCTGGTGGGATAATTCTCTTCATGGTGGCTGAGGTCCGGGTAGAGGGTGCCGCCCTCCAGCACGTTCAGCATCTGCTTGCCCCGGCAGACGCCCAGGACTGGAATGTCGTGCTCCAGCGCCGCCTGCGCCCAGGACGCCTCCATGTCGTCGCGGGCGAGGTCGTACCGGTGGCCCGTCTTCGGAGCGCCGCCATAGCGGTTGGGGAAAACATCCGAACCTCCCCCGAAAAGCAGGCCATCCACCGAATGGGGGTCGCGCGGGGCCTTTGATGTAATGGCCGTGGCTTTGCCCCCTGCCAACCAGATCGCGAAACGCATGGCGTGGTAGGCCATCCAATCGCCTTCGTCCGGCTTGGTGACGCCGATGATGGGACGTCCGCCGGCATCGTAGCGACGGGAGGTGGCGGGCCTGCCCGTGCGGCCGGAGCGAGCCTTGTCGGTCGCCTGAGGTGCAGCGTACCTGAACTCCGGTGGCAGCTTCGCGATGCTTGAGCAGGCTGGACACCACGAACAATATGCCCAGGCCCACGGCGGGATCGTCGTCGAAATCAAGCTCGGAAGGCAGGTCCTTCTGCTCTTCCAGGCGCTTGCGGAACTCCTTGAAGACGCGCGCGCCTTTCGCGGCGGCGCTCGCCGATTCCAATAACCGGTTCGCCGCCGACAGGATTTCCTTGCGTGAGGCGTCCCTGCGGCTTTGCGCCCAGGCTTCGGCGGCGCGCTCCAGATCGGGGTCGGAGGCGGCCAGATCCTGGGCCGCGGAGAGGATCCATGCCCCCGGGGTGCGGGTGCGGTGGCCTTGCAGGACGGCGTGCGGATCGGCCGCCGGCAGCGCGCGGCCCGCCGCCAGCTGGAAGGCCAGCCAGGGGAAATCCACGCCCGAGGACATGGAATGGTAGAGCCCGGCCCAGTAGCGGGGGTTCATCTCGATCATTTTCGGCGGCGTCGATGGGTCGCCGTTCCAGCGAAAGTCGATCTCTCCCACGCCGTTCCATCCTGTCGCCTTGAGCAGGGCGCGGGCCGCTTCCCTGAAGGGCGTGTCGTCCACCGTCTCGCGAACGGCGCCGGCACCCGCCTCGCGGGGGAATTGGGCGAGGTTGCGATAAACGACGATCCCCGCCAAATCTCCATGATCGGCGATGATGGAGACGCAATAGTCCTCGCCCTCCACCAGTTCCTGCAACAGGATCGGGCGTTCCGGACCTGCGGCCTTCAGATAGGTGTCCAGCGCGGTCCGATCCCTGATCATTTTCACGCCGCGCCCGCCCACGCCATCGGTCGGCTTGGCGATGAGCGGGAGATCTGCGGCAAGGTCCGCGGGCAGACCGTTTCGGAACGTTCCCGGCTCAAGGATGCGGGTGGCGGGCCCCGGCAGGCCGGATGCTTCCAGGAAGCGGGCGAAGTGATCCTTGGGCGAGATCATCTCGATGGAGGCGAGGTCCGGTGCCGCGACGCGGATCGCCGGCTCGAAGCGTTCGCGGTATTTGGCAAACAGGCGCGCATCGCGAAAAGCCGGCATCAGCACATAGGGGCGGTCGTCCTCTGGTGCGTATCTGCGCACAGCCTCTTCGAAATCGGCCAGCGCCTGTTCTTCATCCTTCTCGAAAGCGGTGTGAGTGAAATTGTCCATCACATGGCGCGAAAAGGAGAGGACGGTCATGTTCACATCATCGCAGCCGATCACATCGACCCCATGCTCGTGCAGAGAGCGGGCGATGGCCAACGCCATCAGGCTGCGGCCATAAGTGACGATCACCCGCCCGGCGGATGGAGCTTCGTCGGATAGCGGTACTCCAAGGATGTGGCGGTCGGGCATCCGATCGTTTCCCTCTGAGAACAATGTGCCACAACGAGGCGCGGTTGGGCGGGCCCCTCTTCAGTCGGCGAGCGCCCCGCCCGCCAGAGTGAACGGGCTCGACAGGGTCGCGCCCACCGTGTTGAACACGAAGGCGCCGGCACGGCGCAGATCACCGCCCGCGCCGTCTCCGCGGGTCGCCGCGAGCCGCGGATAGAGCCCGGCGAGGCTGGCATAGCGGTCGTGCTTGAGCGGGTCCGAAGTCGTCAGGCTGGAGATGTCGACGATCTCAACGTTCGCCCTCACCGCGGCCTCTTGGACCCGCGGGTCGTCCACATCAAGCGCCCCGACCCGCAGGCGCTCCCCGCCGATCTGGCTCGACACCTTCAGCGCCACGTCGTCCCGCGAGACCAGCACGACCATGGGCGGCGAAAGTGGCCCGATTACCGCCAGCTGCGCACGGAACACGTCCACGTCGATGTCCGGAGCGGCGAGCACTACATCGAGCCGGCCGATGACGGCGCCTTTTCCGGCAAGCCGCAGCTGGCGCAGCGCCTCCATGGTGAGCCAAGCGCCCATGGAATGGGCCAGCACCGTGATGCGCTCGTTCCCCCGATCGCGGACGAGGAGGGTCAGGAGGTCCGCGAGGCCGTCGCGGGAATAGGTGACGGCCTCCTTGTCGGCGACATAGCTCGTCACCTTCGCCTCGGACGGCCATGCGAAGAGGATGGGCACACCGGAGATGTCGGCGTCCGCCGTCATCTGCGCCAGCCGGAAGAGGGATTCCTGGAAACTTCTGTTGTAGCCGTGGACATAGACCCCCACCTTCCGTCCTCCGGTTGCGCGCCCCGCGGCCGCGACCCGGCGCTCGAACGTGGTGCGGTCGAGCGTGATCTGCTCGACGGTGGCGAAACTCGTCGCGGGATTGGCAGGTCCCTGCGGCCATTCGATCTCGCCGGGCCGATGTCCGGGGGGCACGGAAATCCTGAACGCGGCGAAGTTGAGAGCCGCCGCGCGCCCCGTGGTGAAGTTGTTGCTCTCGGGCGCGCCGCGGGCCCGTGTGGTGGCGACATAGACCGTCACGACCCTTGCACCGGGGACGGAAGCGAACGTGGGGGTGAGCACCTCCGGACCAGGGTGCGGTGCGCAGCCCGCGATCAGGGTCAGCGCCAAAAGCAGGGCCAGCCGCTTCGTCGCAGAGACGAAACGGCTGCTCTCGGGCCTTGCATTCCCTCCCGGCTCCATCGGCTTCTCCCTCGTGTGGCGCTGCAATCGAAAAGTCATCGGAGCACGGCCGTCAGGTGTGCCTTCCCGCCCCGCCCATCATGCAGGTGATCGCCTCGGTCATACGACGCTCCAGTTCTCCGCCCTCGGGCTCCTGCAGCGGCGCCACCTGCAGGACGGTGCGCATAATGCCGATGCCCACGAGGAAGGCGGCGATCATCGATGCCTCTTGCATTCCCGGCTGGCCCAGCCTTTCACTCAGTGGCGCGATGAATTCTTCCACGATGAACGCGCGCAGAACGCTCGCCGCCTTCGGGCTGGACAAGGAGCGGATGACGATATCGAGCGGCCCGACCTCGTCGGGTGACCGCGCGCCGTCGCGTGAAAAGATCTGGCTGGCGAGCACGCGGGCGGGATCGGCGGCGGCATCCGCGAGAATCCGGTCGGCCTGGATCGTCGCCCTGACGGCCTCGGTGAACAGGCGTTCCTTGGAGCCGAAGCAGCGGTGGACGTAGGCGACGTCGACCCCGACGTCGGCCGCGATGTCGCGCAAGCCGGTCTCTTCATAGGAATGCATGGAGAACCGCAGGATCGCAGCCGCCAGGATGCGGTCCCTCGTCGCCATTGCTGGCTTTGTTGCCGATCCGATGAGCATCGCCCCCTCATGGAAAAATGGTTGCTGGCTGTCGCTCCTATGCCTAGGATCGGCCCCGGTCAACCTTGGTTGATCAAGCTCAAGGCGCCGCCGGCGATATCGATCCAGCTTGTTTTTGCGATAGGCGCGCCCTTTGATGGCGAGGAGAGCTGCAATGACGAGCGAGACCACCACGACCGGGATGCAATCGTGGCTGAATCAATTCACGAATGCGGCGCCGGGCCAGTTCGACTGGACCAAGTCGGTCTCCGAGGGGCCGTTCAAGCTCTACGGAGCGTTGTACAAGCAGATGCTCGCTGGCGCGGCGCGCCAGCTGCAGATCCAGGCGGACTACGTCGGGAGACTGGCGGAATGCAAAGACCCGGGGGAGGCGCTCGCCGCCCAGAGCGAGTTGGTGCAGAAATCCGTCGCGTGCTGCGTCGAGAGCGGACAGCAGATCGCGACGGCAATGGGCCAGGGTGTTCCGCAGGCTTCTCAATTAGACGCTTGAGCTGACGTGCTTTCTTCGCGCGACGTGGTTTCCATGGTCGCGCGAAGACGTTTCTGTTCCGCCCTTCGGGACGCGTACTCATTTTCCTGTCCAGGGGACAGCGCGATGTCCGGTTTCGCGTTCTTTCAATTCGCGTCCTTTCAACAGGAAGGCGGAGTACGGCGGAGGCCGTTGGACCCCACGCCGTTTATGAGCTCCGAATTTCAACGAGAGCCCCCGACCCCATGACCTCGACCCGGAAGCTTCTGATTTTCGCAACCCTCGCCGTGATCATGGCCGGCGGAGGGTATTGGGGGTGGCAGACGTTTTTCAACAAGAGTCTGCCTGACGGCATCGCCAGCGGAAACGGGCGCATCGAGGCGACCGAGATCGATGTGTCCACCAAGATCCCAGGCCGCATCAGGGACATCCTTGTGGATGAAGGCGACTTCGTCGAGGCCGGCCAGATGCTTGCCCGCATGGACACGGAGCAGCTCGAAGCTCAGCGCCGACAGGCACAGGCTCAGCTCCAGCGGGCCCTGATCGGCATCGACACCGCCAAGAGCCTCGTCACCCAGCGCGAGGCCGAACGCCGCGCCGCGATCGCCACCATCGCCCAGCGCAACGCCGAGCTCGACGCTGCGGACCGCAAGCTCGCGCGATCGAGCCAGCTCGTGAAGACCAATGCTGTGTCCCAGCAGGTGTTCGACGACGACCGGGCGAGCGCCGAGGGCGCCAAGGCCGCCGTGGCCGCCGCCGAGGCCCAGCTCGCCGCCAGCGAGGCCGGGATCAGCACCGCGAAGGCGCTCATTGTCGACGCCGAAGCGGCAGTGGACGCGGCGCGCGCGGCCATCGACAGCATCACCGCCGACATCAATGACGGCGTGCTGAGGTCCCCCCGCGCTGGACGCGTCCAGTATCGTGTCGCCCAGCCCGGTGAGGTCTTGTCCGCGGGCGGGCGGGTGCTCAATCTCGTGGATCTCGGCGACGTGCACATGACCTTCTTCCTCCCCACCGTCCAGGCCGGGCGGGTCGCCCTTGGCGCGGAGGTCCGGCTCGTGCTCGATGCGGCGCCGCAATACGTCATTCCGGCCAAGGTCACCTTCGTGGCGGACGTTGCCCAGTTCACGCCCAAGACGGTGGAGACGGAGGAGGAGCGCCTCAAGCTCATGTTCCGGATCAAGGCGCAGATCCCGCCGGAGCTGCTGACGAAATACATCCAGCAGGTCAAGACCGGCCTGCCCGGCATGGCCTATGTGCGGCTTGATCCGAACGTGGAGTGGCCGGCCCGTCTCCAGCAGGGCCTCCTGCAATGAGCCCCTCGGAGGAAAGCGGCACGCCTCCGCCTCCCGCATCCGTCCGGCCCGTGGTGTCCGTGCAGGCGGTCTCCCTCTCCTACGGCAAGACCCGGGCGCTGGACGGGGTGAGCCTCGATATCCCTGCCGGCCGCATGGTCGGGCTCATCGGGCCGGACGGGGTCGGCAAGTCGAGCCTGCTGTCGCTGATCGCCGGGGCGCGGGTCATCCAGCAGGGACGCATCACGGTGCTGGGCGGGGACATGGCTGACGCCCGGCACCGGCGCACCACCTGCCCGCAGATCGCCTACATGCCCCAAGGCCTCGGCAAGAACCTCTACCCCACTTTGTCGGTGTTCGAGAACGTGGACTTCTTCGGCCGCCTGTTCGGGCAGGGCCGGGCCGAGCGGGAGCGCCGGATCGGCGAGTTGCTGGAGAGCACCGGCCTTGCCCCCTTTGCCGACCGCCCGGCGGGCAAACTGTCCGGAGGCATGAAGCAGAAACTCGGCCTGTGCTGCGCCCTGATCCACGATCCGGACCTGCTCATCCTCGACGAGCCCACCACAGGTGTCGACCCCCTGTCGCGGCGCCAGTTCTGGGAGCTGATCGAGACCATCCGCGCCGGCCGGCCGGGCATGAGCGTGATCGTCGCCACCGCCTACATGGAGGAAGCCGCCCGCTTCGACTGGCTGGTGGCCATGGACGCCGGCAAGGTGCTCGCCACCGGCGCGCCCGCGGATCTCCTGGCGAAGACCGGAGCCGCCAACCTCGATGCGGCCTTCATCGCCCTGCTTCCTGAAGAAGAGCGCGCGGGGCACCGGGAAGTGGTCATTCCGCCTCGCCCGGAGGGCGCGGACGGGGAGATCGCCATCGAGGCCGAGCATCTCACCATGCGCTTCGGCGACTTCACCGCGGTGGACGACGTGAGCTTCCGCATCGCCCGCGGCGAGATCTTCGGCTTCCTCGGCTCCAATGGCTGCGGCAAGACCACCACCATGAAGATGCTCACGGGCCTTCTGCCGGCGACCGAAGGCAAGGCCCGCCTGTTCGGGCAAGAGGTGGACCCGGACGACTTGGCGGTGCGCCGGCGGGTCGGCTACATGTCCCAGGCCTTCTCGCTCTACACGGAGCTGACGGTCCGGCAGAATCTCGACCTGCACGCCCGCCTGTTCGGCTTGGCCCCGAAGGCGATCCCGGCGCGGATCGCCGAGATGGTGCGGCGCTTCGATCTTGCCGACGTCACCGACGCGCTGCCGGACGCCCTGCCGCTCGGTATCCGCCAGCGGCTGTCGCTGGCGGTGGCCATGATCCACGCGCCCGACATGCTGATCCTCGACGAGCCCACGTCCGGCGTCGACCCGATCGCGCGCGACAGCTTCTGGCAGATCCTCTCCGACCTCTCCCGCAAGGACAACGTGACCATCTTCGTCTCGACCCACTTCATGAACGAGGCGGAGCTGTGCGACCGCATCTCGCTCATGCACGCGGGCAAGGTGCTGGTCAGCGACCGTCCGGCGGCGATCATCGAGACGCGCGGCGCCAAGGACCTGGAAGAAGCCTTCATCGCCTATCTGGAAGACGCCATCGGCACCAAGGCAGCGCCCGCCACACCGCCGGAGCATCAGCCCGTGTCGGCGACGAGCGACCTCGTGGAGGAATGGGCCGGCAAGGTCGCCACTGACGGCGGCACCAAATTCAGCCTGCGCCGCATGTTCGCCTATACCCGCCGCGAGGCGCTGGAGCTGCGGCGGGACCCGATCCGCGCCGCCCTCGCCATCCTGGGGAGCGTGCTCCTGATGCTCGTGGTGGGCTACGGCATCAACCTGGACGTGGAAAACCTTTCCTTCGCCGTGCTCGACCGCGACGACACCACGGTGAGCCGCGACTACGTGCTTCAGATCGCCGGCTCGCGCTATTTCACGCAGAAGGCGCCCATCACCGACTACGCCGACCTCGACCGGCGCATGCGCAGCGGCGAGCTCAGCCTCGCCATCGAGATCCCCCCCGGCTTTGCGCGTGACGCCGCGCATGGGCGCAAGGTGCAGGTCGCCGCCTGGATCGACGGCGCCATGCCGGTCCGGGCGGAGACCGTGCAGGGCTACGTGCAGGGCATCCATGCGAGCTGGCTCACCCAGAAGGCGCGCGAGCTCTACGGCAAGTCCGCCACCGTCGGCGATTTCCAGCTGCAGATCCGCTACCGATACAATCCAGGCGTCGAGAGCCTGGTCGCCATGGCTCCGGCAGTGATCCCGCTGCTCCTGATGATGATCCCCGCGATGCTGGCGGTGCTCAGCGTCGTGCGCGAGAAGGAATTGGGATCGATCATCAACTTCTACGTCACGCCGGTGACCCGGGTGGAATTCCTCGTCGGCAAGCAGCTGCCCTACGTAGCCCTCGCCATGCTGAACTTCCTGATGCTGACGGCGGTCGCCGTCTTCATCTTCCGTGTGCCCTTCACCGGCAGCTTCCTCACTTTCACCTTCGGTGCGCTACTCTACGTCATCATCGCCACCGGGATGGGGCTCGTGATCTCCACCTTCATGAGCAGCCAGATCGCCGCCATCTTCGGCACCTCCCTCATCACCCTCATCCCGGCGGTGCAGTTCTCGGGGATGACCGACCCGGTCTCCTCCCTCCAGGGCGCCGGGGCGTTCATCGGGCGCATCTACCCCACCACCTATTTCATGGTCATCGCCCGCGGCACCTTCTCGAAGGCCCTCGATTTCGCCGACCTGTGGAGCGCGTTCGTGCCGCTCCTCATCACCGTGCCCGTGCTGCTGTGCCTCGGGGCCGTCCTCCTCAAGAAACAGGCGACGTGAGCCATGCGCGCCGCCAACGTCCTCCAGCTCGGCATCAAGGAGCTGCGCGGCCTCGTCCGCGATCCCGTGCTCATGTTCCTGATCGTCTATGCCTTCACGGTCTCCATCTATACGGCGTCGAGGGCGATGCCGGAGACGCTGAACCGGGCCGCCATCGCCATCGTCGACGAGGATCAGTCCCCGGTGTCGGTGCGCATCTCCACCGCTTTCTATCCTCCCTACTTCACCCCGCCGCAGCTGATCACGCCGCAGGAGATGGACGCCCGCATGGATGCGGGCCTCGACACCTTCGCCCTCGACATCCCGCCCGACTTCCAGCGCGATCTCCTGGCCGGCCGCGCCCCCACCATCCAGCTCAACATCGACGCCACCCGCATGACCCAGGCCTTCACCGGTGGCGGATATGTCCAATCCATCGTCTCCAGCGAGGTGAGCGAGTTCCTCAACCGCTATCGCCGCGCCTCTGACGTGCCCGTGGACCTCGTGCTGCGCTCTCGCTTCAACGCCGAATTGAACAAGAGCTGGTTCGGCGCCATCACCAACGTTATTTCCCACATCACCATGCTGTCCATCATTCTCACCGGCGCCGCCCTCATCCGCGAGCGCGAGCACGGCACCATCGAGCATCTCCTGGTGATGCCGGTGACGCCGACCGAGATCATGGTGAGCAAGATCTGGTCCATGGGGCTCGTGGTGCTTGTGGCCACCTCTTTTTCCTTGACAGTGGTCGTGCAGGGGTTTCTCGCCGTGCCCATCCAGGGCTCCCTTGCCTTGTTCCTGGCAGGCACCGCCCTCCAGCTCTTCGCCACCACGTCGCTGGGCATCTTCCTGGCGACGGTCGCCGGCTCCATGCCGCAGTTCGGCCTGCTGCTGATGATGGTGCTGCTGCCCCTGCAGGTGCTCTCCGGCGGCGTCACCCCGCGCGAGAGCATGCCGGAGATCATCCAGGTCATCATGTATGCAGCGCCCAACACGCACTTCGTCATGCTGGCTCAGGCCATCCTGTTCCGTGGCGCCGGGCTCGACGTGGTGTGGCCCCAATTGCTGGCCCTCGCCGGCATCGGCACGGTCCTGTTCCTCTTCTCGCTCCAGCGCTTCCGGGCCTTCCTGCGGTGAGGGGCGGGGGCTTTCGCCCCTATCCCTGCGGGGAAGCCCGGCCGAGGGTCTTCCTCGCCACCGCATAGCCCTCGGCCTGATTGGCCTTGATGGCCAGGTCGGAAAAATCGTAGTCGCGGGACGAGTGTTCTCCCGCCTGGCCTGCGCGCACGAACCGCGTGATGGTCGTCGCCGCGCCGTCCCCCATGAGCTGGATGTAGGCCGGAATGCGCTTGATCCGTCCACTCTCCTCTGGCTCGAGCCGAGCGAGGATATGGTCGATGAGCCGGCGATAGGCTTCGACGGTTTCGCGATGGCGCAGGTCGCTGTGCACCCGCTCCGCATAGACGATCTCGTCGCGCCGGGCGAGGACCTCCAGCATATTGGTCGGCAGCGCCCTCTCACCCGAGAACAGATCGACGACGAACACCCTTTTCCCGTCGGGGCCGCAGCGGTCGATGACGAGGTCGAGCGGCGAGTTGCTGATGATGCCGCCGTCCCAATAGGCCTTGCCGTCGACCATGGTCCAGGGAAAGCCCGGCGGCAGGCTGCCGCTCGCCAGCACATGGTCCGGGGTCAGGTCGTCCACGTAGCTGTCGAACACGTCGAGGGTCGCCGTCATCACGTTCACGGCGCTGACGAGAAGGCGCACGGGACTGTCCTTGAGCGCGGCGAAGTCGACATATTTGGCGAGCAGCGCTTTCATGGGCGTCGTGTCGTAGCAGCTGGTCCAGTTCGCCGCCCAGTCCGCAGGGCCGTAGGGCGGCAGGCCCCAGCGCGGGGTGAAGAAGTTGGGCACGCCCAGCGTCAGGATTCTCGTCGCCGCTGCCGCACGCCTGAGTTCGGGGAAGGGGACGTTGGGCGTCGTCACGGCAAGGTCCGCCCAGAACGCTTCGAGGGCCTGCGCGGCGTGGCGGGGATTGCCGGCGATGACGGCGCCGTTCAGGGCACCGATGGAGACGCCCGCGACGATGTCCGGGAAGATCCCCTCTTCCTCCAGGGCCTTCACGACGCCGCATTCGAACGCGCCCAGGGCACCGCCGCCCTGGAGGATCAGCGCCGTCTGCGTCGGGATGCGGTCGAGGACGAACGCATCCTCATGCAGGCGCTCCTTCACATCGCCCAGGCCAACCCGATAGCGGATCAGGCCCTCGGCCACGCGCGTCTCGTCGGCGGGACGCCCCACCGAGAACAAGGCGCGCGGCACGTCGCCCTTCAGGTAGAACAGCGCGAAGGATCCCTGGTCGAGGGCGCCGCGAGCGACCCGGGCATCCGCCTCTTCCGTCGCGCCGAGCACGTTGAAGCCGATGTCGCCCACTTCGCAGAAGAAATAGGAGACCTCGTCGTAGCGCAGCCGGCGGCCCATCATGTTGCGCGCGGCGAGCCGCCCCTGCTTCACGGCGTTGTCCCAATGCTCGATGTGCCGGCGGCGGGCGAACACGGGATCATAGAAGGTGGTGACGTCGCCGGCGGCGAAGACGTTCGGGGCGCTCGTGCGCAGCAAAGCGTCCACCACCACGTAGCCGCCCTCGAGGGCGATGGCGCTGCCGGCGAGAAATTCCGTGGCCGGAGCGACGCCGATGCTGACCACCACGAGGTCGCACGCCACGTGACGGCCGGCGGCCGTCTCCACCTCCTGAACGCGCTCCCGGCCGCGCAGCACGGCGGCGGTGTCGTTCAGGATCACGGTGGCGCCGCGGCCTTCGGCATAGCGTTCGAAGTAGCTGGAGAGATCGGGGGCTTCGAGATGCCGCAGCAGCACCGGCCCCTGCTCGATGATCGTCACCTTGAGGCCGGCGTCCAGGAGCGACATGGCGATCTCCATGCCGAGGAAGCTGCCGCCGAGCACGACCGCGTGCTTTGCCTGCGTGATGGCGGCCCGGATGGCATCCGCATCGGTCTTGCGGCGCAGGCTGAAGACGCCGGGGAGCGACGCGCCGGGAACCGTGAGCGGCTTGGGCGCCGCGCCGGTGGCGATGAGGAGCTGGCCATAGCCGATCTCCTCCCCGCGCGCCGTGGTGACGGTCTGCTTTGCCGTATCCACGCCGACCACCCGTGCGCCGAGGGCAAGCTCGATTCTGTGCTCGCCATAGAAGCTTTCCGGGTGGACGAAGATCCGCGCCTCGCCTTCGGTTCCGGTCAAAAGGTGCTTGGAGAGCGGCGGATGGTGATAGGGCGGCACATCCTCGGCCGAGAGGATCACGATCGACCCCGTCGCGCCCTCGGCGCGCAAGGTCTGCGCCGCGACCGCGCTCGCGAGCCCGCCGCCCACGAGCAGGAAATCGACGTGCCGTGACGCCGGACGATCAGCCCCGGCACTCTCCCTCTGCTCTGTCATCAGGTGCTCCTCGATCGGACGCCGGCCGACCCCATTCAAAGCGTTCGCGATCCGGCCAAATTGCTCAGCATTCGCCTACGCCCTCCCCTACAACCAGCGGGGGGCGATTTCCGCGACCCGCAGCGTATCGGACCGATCACCTCCCGGAAGACATTTCATCACAAGTCCCGAACAACCGGATCACATGTGGAATCCTGCCTCACCTCAATGTTCCTAAATTCCATTCGATTGGAGGCTGTTACAGGATCGCCACTGGGCATCAGACAGCATCTCGTGGGTGCCGCGGCCTCTACTCCTCGCGTCAGCTCGCCCGCGCCTGCGAAGAGCGGGTCCATGTCATGGCGGTGACCGGCCTGAACCGGCCCGACGTCCGCACCATCGCGGCGTTCCGCAAGCGCCACCTCGTCGCCCTGTCGGAGTTGTTCGTGCAGGTGTTGCATCTGTGCCGGGCAGCCGGGCTGGTGCAGTTCGGTCATGTGGCGGTGGACGGGACGAAGCTGAAGGCGAATGCCTCCCGCCACAAGGCCATGAGCTATGGCGGACGAAGACGGTCGAACCGGCTCTGGCGGCTGTTTAGTCCCGGCATTTGGTGGGCCGGCTTGGCCTGCTCACCCCCTCCGTCCTCGGGACGCACTCTCATCGTCCGAGATACTTGATGAGCGCCGCGATCCCGAGGACGACCAGCACCAGGATCAGGAGGCTGAACAGCCACATTCCCCACATGCCGGAGCCCATCATACCGTCGAAATTCATCATGATTCCCTCCCTGGAGCCGGACCCGCCTCTGCATTCCAAGAACGAGGACGCCTCAGCCGAGCGGCGTGCGCCGCAGGCGCAGGGCATTGGCGATGACGCTGACCGATGACAGCGCCATGGCCGCGGCGGCGATGATGGGCGACAGCAGAAGCCCGAACAGGGGATAGAGCACGCCCGCCGCCACCGGTATGCCCGCCGCATTGTAGATGAAGGCAAAGAACAGGTTCTGGCGGATGTTGCTCATGGTGGCGTGACTCAGCTGCCGGGCGCGGGCGATGCCCTGAAGATCGCCTTTCAGCAGGGTCACGCCGGCGCTCTCGATGGCGACGTCGGTGCCCGTTCCCATGGCGACGCCGACATCCGCCGCGGCGAGCGCGGGCGCGTCGTTCACGCCGTCGCCTGCCATGGCGACGATGCGGCCTTCCTGGCGCAGCCGGGCAACCACCTGCGCCTTGTTCTCCGGCAGGACCTCCGCCTCCACCTCGTCGATGCCGAGGCGGCGCGCCACCGCCTGCGCGGTGGTCCTGTTGTCGCCGGTGAGCATGACGACGCGGACCCCGGCTGCCCTGAGGGCCGCCAAGGCGGCGGGCGTCGTCGCCTTGACCGGGTCGGCGATGGCGATGAGGCCACCGACGCGCCCGTCGACGGCGACGAAGATCACGGTGGCGCCGTCGCCGCGCAGCGCCTCGGCCTCGGCCGAAAGGGCCGAAAGGTCCACGCCCGCCTCGCCCATGATGCGATGGCTGCCGATGACGAGCTTGCGGCCGTCCACGCTCCCGGTCACACCCTTGCCCACGGGACTATCGAAATCCTGGGCCGCGCCGAGGGGCAGGCCGCGCTCCTGCGCCGCAGCGACGATGGCCGCTGCGAGTGGGTGCTCGCTCGCCCGCTCGAGCGCCGCCGCAAGCCGCAGGAACGCGTCCTCTTCCAGTCCGCCGGTCGTCCTCAGGGCGACCACCTTCGGCTTGCCTTCCGTCAGGGTGCCGGTCTTGTCCACCACCAGCGTGTCCACCTTCTCGAACCGCTCCAGCGCCTCGGCGTTCTTGATGAGCACGCCCATGGATGCGCCGCGGCCGACGCCCACCATGATGGACATGGGGGTCGCCAGCCCGAGCGCACAGGGGCAGGCGATGATGAGCACCGCCACGGCGGCGATCAGCCCGTGGGCGAAGCGCGGCTCCGGTCCGAAGACGCCCCACGCCGCGAAGGCGAGGACCGCGATGGCGATCACCACCGGCACGAACCAGCCGGAGACCTCGTCGGCCAGCCGCTGGATCGGCGCGCGCGAGCGTTGCGCCTCCGCCACCATGTGGACGATCTGCGCCAGCATGGTGTCCCGCCCCACCTTGCCGGCGCGCATGACGAAGCCGCCGCTCTGGTTGAGCGTGCCGCCGATGAGCCTGGCGCCCACTTCCTTGGTGATCGGCATGGACTCGCCGGTGATCATGGATTCGTCCACGGAGCTGCGCCCTTCGACCAGTTCGCCGTCCACCGGCACCTTCTCGCCGGGGCGCACCCGCAGGCGGTCGCCGACGGTGACGATTTCGAGGGCCACGTCCTCGTCCGTTCCGTCGTCGCGCACGCGGCGCGCGGTCTTGGGCGCGAGGTCGAGCAGGGCGCGGATGGCACCGCCGGTCTGCTCGCGGGCGCGCAGTTCCAGCACCTGCCCCAGCAGCACCAGCACGGTGATGACGGCGGCGGCCTCGAAATAGATGGCCACCGATCCGTCGGTGGCGCGGAAGGTGGCGGGGAAGATCTGCGGCGCGAAGGTCGCCACCACGCTGTAGGCCCACGCCACGCCCGTGCCCATGGCAATCAGCGTGAACATGTTGAGGCGGCGCGTGACCAGAGATTGCCACGCGCGGGTGAAGAACGGCCATCCCGCCCAGAGCACCACCGGTGTGGCCAGCAGGAACTGGATCCAGTTGGAGGCCTGGGCACCCAGCAGCATGTGGAGGTTGGTGAGGTGCCCGCCCATCTCCAGAGCCAGGACCGGCACGGCAAGGACGAGGCCGACCCAGAACCGCCGCGTCATGTCGAGAAGCTCGGCGCTGGGGCCGGTCTCGCCTGTCGTCACCTCTGGTTCGAGCGTCATGCCGCAGATCGGGCAGTTGCCGGGCCCGACCTGCCGGATCTGGGGGTGCATGGGGCAGGTATAGATCACGCCCTTCGGCTGCTCCCTGGCGGGGCGGGAGCGAGCTTCCGTCGCCACATAGGCGGTGGGTGCCGCCTCGAATGTGTCGTGGCATTTCGCGGAGCAGAAGAAATAGGTCTTGCCGCCGTATTCCGACCGGAGCCCGGCGGTGGCCGGGTTCACCTCCATCCCGCAAACGGGGTCCTTGACCGTCTCCGCGGGCGAGCTTCCGGTCCCGATGTGCGGGTGATCCACAGGGGCATGATGATGATGGCCGGCGTGCGCGTCATGCTCAGTCATGAGGACCGTCTCCGGAGGAAGGGACGTATGGGGATGAAATTGCGATACGAGGGAGAAAGGCGGGAACGCGCCGGGCGTAATCGTCCCACAGGGGCCCGAACTCGGCGCGGGCAGCCGCTTCCTCCTGCCGCGCCAGTCGGACATAGACCCAGACCAGGATCGGGAAGATGGCGAGCGTGACCAGCGTCGGCCACTGCAGCAGGAAGCCGAACATGATGACGACGAAGGCGGCGTACTGGGGATGCCGGACCCGCGCGTACGGGCCTTCGGTCGCAAGGCGATGATCGCGCTGGGCCGCATAAAGCACGTTCCAGCTTACCGCGAGCAGCCAGAAGCCGCCGAAGATCAGAATGGTGCTGAGGATGTGGAACGGCCCGAAATGGGGATTCACGCGCCACCCGAACAGGGTCTCGAGCAGATGACCGGCGTCGTGGGACCAGAAATCGACGCCGGGGAACTGCCGGCCGAGCCATCCCGACAGGAGGTAGATGGTCAGCGGAAACCCATACATCTCGGTGAACGGGGCGACGACAAAAGCTGAGAACGCCCCGAGGGTGCGCCAGTCCCGCGGCGTCCTGAGCCGGGTGAAGCTCGCGGCGAACAGGATGAAGACCACCGAGTTGAGGATGACGAGGCCCCAAAGGCCGTAGGCCGGCGTTTCGGTCATCGGACATCCCCTTCGGGCCCCGGCCCCGGCCTGCTCCGTGAGTGTCCCGCATGGTGGCCATGGCCGTGATGCATGAACATGTGCATCAGCGGGCAGGCGAGCAGCAGGAGGAAGGGCAGGTATCCCAGCGCATGGGCACGATGCTCCGAGAGCAACAGGAAGCCCGCCGCGAGAAGAAAGCCGATGGCAACGATGCCACCGGGCGAGCGCCAGAACCCCCGGTGAGGGGGATGTGCGCCGTTGTCGTTGCCGAGTCGCGGCATATGGCTGGTGTCGTCATGCAAAGACATATGATCCTCCCGCCTGCTCGAGGCGGACCGGCCGCGTTCATGCCGATCCGCCCAAGGGCTCGATCCTCACCTGGACTCGACGCTCACATGGTCACGACGCTCACATGGGCCCCATTCCGCCCGGCATCATGAGCTGGTCCGCCGTGCGCTTCTGTGCCTCGTCGAACGACGCGTAGAGCGGCCCGAGCACGGCCTTGAGGCGCCGTACCGCTTCGAGACGGGCGACAAGCATGCGCTCGTGACCGTCGATCCGCTGCAGCACGGTCGGGGCGCCGCCGCCCTGCGCGGCCATCATCATCTCCTGCATGTCGCCCATCATGGCGCGGTTGGCCTTGAGCGCCTCCGTGAACGCACTCCACAGGGGCTGCTGGGCGTCGGTGATCTTCAGTTCGGCCTTCAGGAAGGCGATGCGCCCTGTGATCCGGCCGGGATCCATCATCTGGCCCATCCCCATGGCGCCGGCGGCGGCTCCGCCCATCATCCCCATGCCGGCCCCTGTGTTTCCGCCTCCCATCATGCCCATGCCGCCCTGACCCATCATCCCCATCATGCCTTGAGGACCACCGGGCGCCGGGGCGGCTTGAGGCGGCTGCGGCGTGGGCGTGACCGCCAAGGGCGCCGTGGGTTGGGGCGCAGCAGGCTGGGCCTCCGGCGGATGGTGCGCATCCTCGGCGAAGCCCGGCGTAGCAAGCAGCAGCGCGCTGGCGAGCATCAGATTGTGAAACGTCGTCATGGTCAGTTCCCTCTTGTTGCTGCGGCGCGGCTGATGCCCGCCGCCTGGAAATCCAAACCGCTCCGTGTGTCTTGCGGCCTTGTGTCCTCGCCCCTGTCCTGTGGTTCCATATCGACCGGGCGGGTACTGCCCGCGCCGCTGTAGAGCTCGTCGAAGGCGCGCTCCCACACCGCGTCCCGCAGGCGCCGTCCCTGTGCGATCGCCTCGGTGACACGGGAGAAGATGTGTTCCTCCTGCTCCTTGAAGGGATTGTCCGGTGCGGCCGGATGCCGGTCCGCAGCGAGTTGCGTCGCAAGCCAGCGGACACCGTGCATCCAGGGCAGGAAGCCTGCCGACAGGAGGTGCCGGCTCGTGCGCATGGGATGCAGCGTCTCCAGCAGCGCCGCAGACCATGGCGTCGTCAGTGTCTGCACCCAGGGGCTAACGAAAGTGCTGTAGAAGGCTTCGTTGCGCTCGGAGAGGTCGCGCACGCGCTCGAAGGCATCGTCCTGCCGGGGGAAGCGGATGTCGCAGACCTCACGCGCCTCGAAGTGGACGGCGTAGCCACCGTCGCGGCAATCGGGATCGCCCGAGGGATTGTCGATCTTCATCTCGTAGAGACCGGGCGGAAGGGCCTCGATCCGCGGCAGGCTCTGCAGGATCGCCCGGTGCTCGAGCCGCGCGACCTTGGCGGAAACGAAGATGCCGAGATGCCCGACATGGCGGTTGACGAGATAGACGATGCGCTGGCCCGCCGCCTTCAGGTCGTCGGTGTCGCGGTACACGACCGGTATCCAGCCAAGCGCTTGATGGGGCGGGGTGATGTCGTCGCCATAGGAGGCGAAGATCACGAGCGGGTTGCGGATGCGCCTGAGGTCCGCATGGCACCCCGCGCAGATGCGCAGGCGCCCCTCCTCGAGCCGGTTGCCGACGAAGAGGTTCTCGACGATGGCGAGGATCTCCTCGCGGCTCAGGAAGTAGTAGCCGCCCCACCAGCGCTCGAAGGCGAGGAACCGCTCCCGCTCCGTGTCCATGTGGGCATAGAGGTTCGCGTACTTCTCCCACACCGCCTCGGGCTTCAGCCCTTCGAAGTTCTGCACCAGGAAGGCGCCATCGAAGCGGCCGTCCCCGAGGTCGGCGAGGAGATGCGTCAGCCATGCGCCGCCCTCGAAGCCCGCCGCGATGCGCATCGGGTTGATGCCGCTCTCGCCGGCCCAGTAGGACAGAGGGGTCCCGTTGAGAACGACGGGACCCGTCAGCCCCGCGCAGTCCGCGGCGAGCAGCGTCACCGCCCAGCCGGCCTGGCAATTCCCGTAGAGCACGGGCGCGGCGCCGGAATGGCGGCGTGACACCTCCTCGACGAACCGCCGCAGCACGTGAAGCACGTCGGCGAGCGTCTGCCCTGCGGCAGGCTCGGGATAGAAGGTGACGAAATAGACGGGATGCCCCTGATGCAGGGCGAGGCCGACCTCGGAGTCCTGCCTGAAGCCGCCGATCCCCGGTCCGTGGCCGGCCCGCGGATCGAGGATCACCACCGGCGGCTTGGCAGCGTCCAGGCAAGCGTCCAGGCATTGATCTCCGACGCGGGTCACGCGCAGGAGCGCATAATTTGCCGGACGCTCAAACCGGCGGGCATCGAGCAGGACTTCATAGTCGAAGTCGAGCAGCGGCGGCTTTCCGGCGCGCTCGTGCGCCAGCATGTTGTCGGCCCGCTGGCGAAGCGTGTCCCAGAACAGGATCCAGCGCTCGGCCGCGTCCCTGCCATAGGACAGGACATCGCGAGCGAAAGTTCCGGGGTCGCTGAAGAAGGCGCCCGCTTGGGCATTGCGGGTTTGCTGCGGGGCTCCGGTGCCCGTCGGTCCGGATTGCCCGAGCGCAGCCGTGCCGGCCATAGGCTCGGCAAGCGTGTCGCGACCATACATGGAAAGGTCCTCGTTTCCCCATCGGCACGAGACCGACGCTGATTTCGGGGGCATCTTGCGGCGCGTCGACGCGCCGGCACCCTCAAGGGGTGCCGCTTCGCGCGTCCGTCTCACGCCTGAAATGCGTTGAGACCGCTATCAGCTCTGGAAACGCGGGGGATCGAGGCCGGGCAAGACCGCCAGGCCGTCTGCGGCCTGGTTGGCGAGATCAAAGGGCTGTCGCACAAAGGTCAGATCCAGAACGTGCAAATCCGCGCCGTCGGCCACGGGCACATAGACGCTGCAGGAGACGCTGCAGCACTTTCCGTGGTCAGCGGGTTGGGTCGGCTCGTCCGAATGATGATCCGCGGGATCAGGCGAGGCGATCTGGTGCGGATGATCCACCGCTACGGCGTATGCCGAATCCTCGTCGTGGCATGGCGCGGAATAGGCGTTGGCGATGGGCGCGAACAGCATGGCCAGTGCCACCAGGATCGCTGGTAGCACTTTCACCCACTCCGCTGCGGAACTGAGCCTGAGCATGTGCCTCATCGCCTCACCGGCGAACTATGCCTCATCGTAGGTGCGCATGAAAGGACCGCCTTGAGCAGGATCAACGTGGGCGCTGACGGGGTCGCGGGCGCATTGGTTCCCGCTGCACCCCGATCAGCTTAGGCTATGCCCGCCAACCCTGGTGCATAATCCGGACTAGAGCCCCGAATACGTGGAAGACCAGGCGGCCGCCGGATGTCGTAGCGTTGATGTTCTCGGTGATAAAGCGAAAGCCTTGCAAGGGATTTTCGTGTGACTGCCGAGGACCAGCGTCGAAGCTTTTTTACATGACGCCAAAATGGTCCTTGCCATTCACGGCGTCACCCGTATTTTGCGAGGCGATATGATGCTTTCGCTTCGCTCATTCGTGGTTCTTCTGACCGTGCTCGCCTTTTTGGTGACAAGCACGGGATGGGGTATTGCGAACACCTTGATGGTATCGAGCGGTGGGAAAGGGCACCACGCCCCGATCGAGACCAGCCATTCCAGCGGATCGCATGAGCACGGCGACAGCGACCTGGCCCAGAATTCCGCTTGTCTGGAAGCAGACGGCTCGGCCTGCTCCGCCCAACATCAGCACGGCGATGCATCCAACTCCTGCTGCGCCATGGCCTGCCACACGGCAATTCCCGCCAGCGGATGCGCTATGGCGATCATCGCTTTTGTGCGGACCATCGATCATCCGTCGCTCGATGCGGGTGTAAAGGAATCGTCCGCGACGCGCCTCGAGCGCCCGCCAAGATCCACCGACGTCTGATCGTCGGCCGACTCCCTTCACGACCTCTGACTGCTGACGGATTTAATCCGTCTGTGTTTCCGTCCTCGGGTTTCTGCCGACGGCTTTCGCCGCTGCGTCTCCGCAGCCGCTGAAGATCGCTGTTCGATGCCGCGCGGCCATGCCGCTCAGGCCGACTGGGCCGATTCCGAGGATCTCCATGAAACCTGTCTTGCTGACGGCCTTCGCCGTCGCTCTGTCCGCATGTTCCGGACCGCCCGCGATCGAGGTGGGGCAGAGCCCATCCGATGCGAATTCGAGCGTGAAGCCCTTGCGCTACGCGCCCGTCACCGCGGGAACGGTCGATTACCGTCCGGTCGATCCGAAACCCTGGATCGAGCGCAATGAGCGCGTCGCTCCTAAGACAGGGGGCGAATGATGGCGCTCACAATCGATAGCCAGGCGAAGCCTGTTCCTGCGCCACCATGGAGGCGTCTCGTCGCGATCGGCGCCGTCGCCAC
This sequence comes from Xanthobacter autotrophicus Py2, assembly GCA_000017645.1. Taxonomy (NCBI): domain Bacteria; kingdom Pseudomonadati; phylum Pseudomonadota; class Alphaproteobacteria; order Hyphomicrobiales; family Xanthobacteraceae; genus Xanthobacter; species Xanthobacter versatilis. The sequence continues at coordinate 123,006 of CP000782.1, read as the reverse complement.
GACACTGGGTGGCTGCGTAACCTTCACGCCGGACGGCGGCATGAGCCCGGTGTCGGCGGAGGTCTCGGCCGCGATCGGCAAGGACACCGTGAAGATCGTGTCCTCCGCCGAGGCGTCCGCGGTCCAGAGCCGCGTCAAGGCACTCCTGACCAAGCCCTTGACCGCGGACGGCGCCGTCCAGCTTGCGCTCATCAACAATCGCGGTCTTCAGGCCGAGTACAATGCGCTCGGCATTTCCGAGGCTGCCTTCGTCGAGGCCAGCCTGCCGCCCAATCCGGTCATCGGAGTCGAGCGGCTCTCCACCGGCGGTTCGCTGGATATCGAACGTCGCGTAATCGCCAACATCCTGGCGCTCCTGACACTTCCGGCCCGCAGCGACATCGCCAGGACGCAATTCGAAGCCGCCCGGCAGAAAGCAATCGAGGCAACCTTCCGCACTGCGGCGGAGACCCGCCGCGCCTATTACCGCGCTGTGGCGTCGCGGCAGACCGCGTCCTTCCTCGAGCAGGCACGGGTTTCCGCCGACGCGGCCGCCGACCTCACGCGCAAGCTCGGCGAAACCGGCGCCGCGAAGAAACTCGACCAGGCGCGAGCGAGTTCCTTCTACGCCGAGGTGTCCAACGAGCTTGCCCAGGCTCGATTGAAGGTCAGCACGGACCGCGAAGGCCTGACCCGCATGCTGGGCTTGTGGGGGGCCGACGTCGACTACAGATTGCCGGGTCAGCTCCCGGGCATGCCCCGCATCCAGACGGCACAGCAGGTCGAAGTCGAAGCCATTCGAAAGCGTGTCGATCTTATCGCGGCGCGCCTCGAGCTCGATGCCATGGCCAAGACTCTCGGGCTGACCGAGGCGACGCGGTTCGTCTCCATGCTCGATGGTGGCTGGCGCGGCAACTACGAGCGATCGACCGTGGACGGCGTACGGGAGAGCTCGTCGCCGCGCGGCTTCGAGCTCGAAATCCAGATCCCGATCTTTGACGGCGGCGAAGTCAACGTGCGCCGATCGCGGGAGACTTACATGCAGGCGGTCAACCGCCTGATGGAAAAAGCCATCAACGTGCGCTCGGAAGCGCGCGCGGCCTATCTCACCTATCGCGGCAGCTACGACATCGCCCGCCAGTATCAGAACAGCATTCTGCCGCTGCGCCGGACGATCAACGAGCAGGCTCTGCTCGAATACAACGGCATGCTGATCGACGTCTTCGAGCTTCTGACGACGGCGCGGGAAAGCATCGCCACCAACGTCGCGGCGATCTCCGCCAAGCACGACTTCTTCATCGCCACCGTGGACTTCGAGACCGCGATCATCGGCGGAGGCAGCTCAGCCGGTTCGGCCGGTGAGGGCCCTGTCGTGACCGCGGCCGCCGAAGGCGGCGTGAATTGACGAGACAAGGAGACCATCATGACGATCTCACGTCGAAATTTCCTCGGCGCCTCCGGTGGCATGGCACTGATCAGCGCAAGCGCCGTGTCAGGCCGCGCCCAGGCGGCCGCGATCCCCGAAGCCGCAACCATGAAGGAGGCGGTCATGCAGCCGCCGCTCGTCCCGACGAGCGGCCCGGACTACCAGCCCGTCGTCACGCTCAATGGCTGGACCCTGCCTTGGCGCATGAACGGGGACTGGAAGGAGTTCCATCTCGTCGCCGAACCGGTGGTGCGCGAGTTCTCGCCCGGCATGGTCGGCCACCTGTGGGGCTATAACGGCCAATCGCCCGGACCGACCATCGAGGCGGTCGAGGGCGACAAGGTCCGCATCTTCGTCACCAACAAGCTGCCGGAGCACACCACCATCCATTGGCACGGGCAGTTGCTGCCCTGCGGCATGGATGGGGTCGGTGGGCTGACCCAGCCGCACATCCCCGTCGGCAAGACCTTCGTCTACGAGTTCCAGCTCCAGAAGAGCGGCACCTTCATGTACCACCCCCATGCCGACGAGATGGTCCAGATGGCCATGGGCATGATGGGTTTCTTCGTGGTGCATCCGAAGGATCCCGCATTTCGCCGCGTCGACCGGGACTTCGTGTTCCTGATGGCTGCCTACGACATCGATCCCGGCACCTATGTGCCGAAGGTCGCCGAGATGACCAACTTCAATATGTGGACCTGGAATAGCCGCGTCTTCCCCGGCATCGACCACATCGTCGCGGGCAAGGGCGATAAGGTCCGCATCCGGTTCGGCAATCTCACCATGACGAACCACCCCATCCACATGCACGGCTACGACTTCAAGGTGTCGTGCACCGATGGCGGTTGGGTGCCGGAGGCCGCGGCCTGGCCAGAGGTCACCATCGATTGCGCCGTCGGGCAGATGCGCGCCTTCGATTTCGTCGCCGACAAGCCCGGCGATTGGGCGATCCACTGCCACAAGTCGCATCACACCATGAACGCCATGGGCCACGACGTGCGCAACTTCATCGGCGTCGACAAGAAGGAGTTCGCCAAGAAGGTGCGCAAGCTCGTCCCCGACTACATGCCGATGGGCACGGCGGGCATGGCGGACATGGGCGAGATGGAGATGCCGCTGCCCGACAACACGCTGCCGATGATGACGGGCTTCGCCCAGTTCGGGGCGGTCGAGATGGGCGGCATGTTCTCGGTCGTCAAGGTGCGCGAGGGGCTCGCATCCGGCGACTACAAGGATCCGGGTTGGTTCAAGCACCCGGAAGGGACGGTCGCCTTCGAGTGGAAGGGCGAACCGAAAAAGGCTGAACGCGCTCCTTCCCCTAAGTTCGACAAGACCAAGACTGCCGAGTTCAACGTCGTGAAACCCGGCGTCAAATCCCCCCACAACAATCATTGAGAAGGAATTCCAGATGAAGACGAGAATTTTGGTCGCCGCTCTCGCGGCCCTATCACTATCCACGGCCGCGCTGGCGGACGCAGGCCACTCCAGTGGCGATGAGCGTGCGTATGGCGAACCTGGAGATCCCAAGAAACCGGCACGTACTATCCAGATCACCATGCGCGAATCGGACGGGAAGATGGTGTTTATCCCGAACAAGATCGATATCCGCAAGGGTGAGCAGGTCAAGTTCGCCATCCGTAACAACGGCGAGCTCGACCACGAAATCGTCCTTGCCACTCTGGACGAAAATCTCAAACACGCCGTCGAAATGGCGAAGAACCCCGACATGGAGCACGACGATCCCAACGCTAAGCGTCTCGCTCCGAAGAAGACGGGGGAGATTGTGTGGAAGTTTACGAAGGCAGGCGAGTTCGACTTTTCCTGTCTGATCCCGGGTCACCGAGAAGCCGGCATGTTCGGCAAGATTGTCGTCAAGTGACCGAGCCGAAGAGAAAGAGCAGAATGATGCGCAAATTCATGATGGCAGCTGCGATCTCGGCGTTCTCTACCGTCGCCTTGGCACAGACCGCGCCGGTCGACGGGCAAATCACCAAGATCGACCAGGCCCAGGGCAAGATCACGCTCAAGCATGGGCCGATCAAAAATCTCGACATGGATGGAATGACGATGGTCTTTGCCGTCGCCGAACCGGCCATGCTGAAAGCGGTCAAGGTCGGCGACAAGGTCAAGTTCGAGGCCGATCGTGTGAATGGCCGTCTGACGGTCACCATGATCGCCAAGGCGAACTAACATCCTGTTATCCCGGGGAGCGCTGCGGCGCTCCCCGTCCCCGGAGGACCACCCGATGAACACGGATCGCAGACGAATGCTCCTGCTCGTTGCCGCGGCACTGCTCGCGCCAACGGCTGCCAGGGCCGCCACCCGACCTTTGGTCACGGTCTACAAGGATCCGTCCTGCGCCTGTTGCGGGGCCTGGGCCGACCACATCGCGAAGGCCGGCTTTTCCATGACGATCGTCGAGGAGCCAAGGATGAACGCAATCAAAGTTCGCTTTGGGATTCCCTCGGCGCTCTGGTCCTGCCACACGGCCGAGGTCGAAAACTACCTTCTCGAAGGCCATGTTCCAGCCACGGCTTTGATCCGGCTCCTGGCTGCGCGTCCGTCCGTACGCGGCATTGCCGTTGCCGGCATGCCGGTGGGATCGCCGGGCATGGACGTTGCCGGAATGGAACCGGAGACCTACGACGTGATGGCTTTCGGTTCCGCAACGCCGAGCCTGTTCATGCGCTTCCGCAGCGCCAGCCCGATTCCGAACTGAGCGCACAGCCATGGACGAACAATCGGGGTGCCTTCGGAAGGCAAGGCGGCTAACCAGCACGGTTCTGATCGCACGCCCTGCACCGGCCTATTACGGCATCTAGAGATCGTCGATCATGCGGATCTGGACGCGCGCGATTTCGACGACGGTGGAAACTATAAGTTTCCGCATGCCGTCGCCCTGGCCGAAGCGTGGCGTTTCGGCCCACCGCCACTCCTGTCCGACGTCCTGGCGAGCCAGCTCACAATGGTAGCGACCCCCGGCGTCGAAGAGATCGGCGAGGAGGATGTTGCCAGAGTCCTCGCGTTGCCGGCAGAAAGGCTCCTGATTCCGGAATTGCCCACTCTGAAGCGCATGCGCAGGCTCAACGAGGGGCATCGTCCGACAACCGGCCCGCGCCCAGGCGATGCCAACTACATGGTCGAGCGGTCGGGACACGGCGCGGCTTCGACCTATGCATTCAGGTTCGGGAAGCGAAACCTCTTCAAGATCGGCCACGCGGAAGATGTGCAGGGTCGGCTCGCGGCAGTAAACCAACATGGCCCTGTCGAGGTCCTCAACGAACAGTGTTCCGTTTATCTGACGCACCGCTGGCCGACGTCCGTCGACGCTTACGACATGGAGCAGCGTCTCCTCAAGCACATGGAGGCGCGACCCGGCGGTTTCGAGCGCGTGCAGTGCTCGGAAGGCGATCTCTCATCGGCATGGGCATCCGCTCTCATCTCGGACTATTTGACGGGCGCGATCCTGTTGGCGGTCGGTGTGCTGGTTATCAGCACGATCGACAATTTCCTACGGCCGGCCTTGGTCGGAAGAGGAAGGCGTTTGCCGGACTACGTCGTCCTCATATCGACGGTTGGCGGCCTCTCGTTAATCGGCATGAATGGCTTCGTCATCGGTCCTCTGATCGCGGCGTTGTTTGTTGCCGACTGGTCGCCGTTCACCGAGGAGCAGCTGCATTCTTGAATCCGTCGGGCCAATGGATATGAAGGATGCAATCCTTCTGGAAATTGCCACGGAACTGGCCACGCTCGGCAACGACCTCGTGTTCTTCGTCCCCGTCGCGACTGTGACCGGCTTCGTCCATCTCGTCGAAGAGCGCCCTTCGCCATTGAAGCGGTATGGCCGACTTGGCATAGATAGGGCGCCAAGAGAAGTCCCGTATTGCAATCCTTCGCGGATGCGTATCGTTGCGGCATGCCCGTCACACCCACCGACCCGATCATCGATAAGCCGTACCGGCAGACTGCCGAAGAAGTCGCCGCCGCCTTGAAGACGCAGCCGCAGTCCGGCCTCGGCCCGACGGAGGCGGCGCGGCGCCTGGCGCTCTATGGCCGCAACGAGCTGGACGCGGTGCCGCCGCGTCCGCAATGGCTGAAGTTCCTCGAGCAATTCACCGATGTGCTGGTGCTTCTGCTGCTCGCCGCGGCGACGATTTCCGCTGCGATCTGGCTGCAGGAGCGCGACACGGCGCTGCCCTACGAGGCGCTGGCGATCTTCGCGATCGTGATTCTCAACGCGCTGATGGGCTACATTCAAGAGGCTCGGGCCGAGCGCGCCGCCGCGGCCCTGCGGCAACTGTCCGCCACACATTCGAGCGTCATCCGCGACGGCGACAGACGGAGCATCCCGGCGGCCGAGCTCGTGCCCGGAGACATCGTCCTCGTTGCGGAAGGCGATACCATTCCGGCCGATGCGCGGCTGATCGAATCCGCCTCCCTGCAGACGGTGGAGGCCGCCCTCACCGGCGAGAGCCTGCCGGTTTCGAAGGACGTCGCGTCCGTCACCGGCACGCCCGAGCTCGGCGACCAGCACGATATGGTCTTCAGCGGGACCAATGCGGTCTACGGACATGGCCGCGCCGTCGTTACCGCGACCGGAACGCGGACCGCCATGGGGCGCATCGCCGGCATGCTGGAAAAAGCCCCGGACGAGATCACGCCGCTGCAGCGGGAGCTCGACCGCGTCGGCAAAGCGCTGGCGGTCACCGTTGTCCTGATCGCCATCGCGATGATCGGCACCATCTTCCTTGTCAGCGATGTCCGCGGCTTCTCGGAAATATTCGACGTGCTGATCCTCGGCGTCGCCCTTGCCGTCGCCGCGGTGCCGGAAGGATTGCCGGCGGTGGTCACCGCCGTGCTGTCGCTCGGCATGCAGCGCCTGGCGAAGAACAAGGCGATCATTCGCCGCCTCGTCGCGGTGGAGACGCTCGGCTCGGCGACCGTCATCGCCTCCGACAAGACCGGGACGCTGACCCGGAACGAGATGACGGTGCGCCGGGTCGTGACGGCGAGCGGCGCCGCGAACCTGTCCGGGACCGGATACGCGCCGCACGGAGATGTGGAGTTCGTCGGCATGCCATCGCCCGGCGAGACCTTGCAGTTCGAGCTTGCGCGCGCGCTGACGGCCGCCGAGCGGGCCAATAATGCGATTCTGCAGCAGCGCGACGGCAACTGGTCCGTCCAGGGGGACCCAACCGAGGGGGCGCTGATCGTTGCGGCACGCAAGGCCGGCCTACTGTCGGAAGCCCTCAATGCGCGCTTCGCGAGGGTCGGCGAGGTGCCGTTTTCCTCCGAACGCAAACTGATGAGCACCGTCCATACCGATGCAGAGCAGCCCGAGCGTCTGATCATGGTGACCAAGGGCGCGCCGGATATTCTGCTCGCGCGCTGCACCGAGGAACTTGTCGGCCGGGACACCGTCGCGCTCACCGATGCGCGCAGGGCCGAGATCATGGCGAGCAACGACGCGCTCGCCCAAGAGGCGTTGCGCACGCTTGGCGTCGCCTTCCGCTCGCTGCCGGCCGATCGTCCCGACTATGACGCCTTCGAGGAGGATGCGGAGCACGATCTCGTCTTCCTCGGCCTGATTGGCATGATCGATCCACCGCGTCGGGAAGCGCGCGAGGCGGTGGCGCGGGCGCAGGCCGCAGGCATCCGCTCCATCCTGATCACCGGCGATCATCCAGTGACGGCGGCGATCATCGCCGCCGAGCTTGGCATCACCGCCGAAGGCCGCGCCGTCACTGGCGCGGAGCTCGCGGCCATGACCGAGGCGGAACTGGACCGAACCGTTCAGGAGGTCTCGGTTTATGCGCGTGTCAATCCCGAGCACAAGCTGCGGATCGTCAAAGCGCTGCAGCGCGCAGGAGAGACGGTGGCCATGACGGGCGACGGCGTCAACGATGCCCCCGCGCTCAAGGCCGCCGATATTGGCGTCGCCATGGGGATCACCGGCACCGACGTCTCCAAGGAAGCGGCCGACATGGTGCTGGCGGACGACAATTTCGCCACCATCGTCGCTGCCATCGAAGAGGGGCGGGCGATCTTCTCCAACATCAGGAAGTTTCTGCGCTACCTGCTGTCGTCGAATATCGGGGAGGTCATGACGATGTTCTTCGGCATTCTCCTCGCCGACATGATCGGACTGACCGGCGCTGCGACCGGAGGCGTCGTGCTCCCGCTCCTGGCGACGCAGATACTGTGGATCAATCTGGTCACCGACGGTGCGCCGGCGCTGGCTCTCGGTGTCGATCCCGCCGACGACGATGTGATGCGCCGGCCGCCACGCCCGCGCGGCGAAGGCGTGATCACGGGCCGGATGTGGGGTGGCATTTTCCTTGTCGGCGCGATCATGGCGGTCGGCACGCTGCTCGTGCTCGACGCCGCGCTGCCTGGAGGAATGATCGAAGGCACGGGCACGCTCGCCTATGGCCAGACCATGGCCTTCACCACTCTGGTGATGTTCCAGCTCTTCAACGTCTTCAATGCGCGCTCCGACAATCGCAGCGCATTCCATGGCCTCTTCACGAACCACTGGCTCTGGGGGGCCGTTGTGCTTTCGCTGCTGCTGCACGCTTTCGTGGTCTATACGCCCGTCCTGCAGGAGGCGTTCTCGACCGTCAGCCTGGGCGCTGGAGACTGGCTGTTCTGTGCCGCGGTGTCGAGTTCGGTGCTGTGGCTGTGCGAGTTGAGCAAGATCGCGACGCGAAGGATTGGCGGGGACACGATATCCGCCGGCGTCTCCGAACGATCAGCATGATCGCGGGTGGCCTGATCGATCGGGAAAGCGCGCGATGGAGGCCCCGCCCCATGGGGGATCCCCACCTGTCCCGCGCTGATCGCCGCCTCGGCGGCGGCGCGCTGAAGTGAGCGAGGATATCCTGATCGTTCGGCCATCGCCCATCGGCAACCATGGCCTTGATCAGGGCGATCTCCCAGCGTTCGAGCTTATTGCCCCCTGCGCACCGGCATCGCCGTCATTCCCCGTCTGTCTCGTCATCGGCCCTTGGCACGTCCCCGGTCTCACGGCGGCGGTGACGCCGGCCGGTCATATGTCGCCGAGAAGATGGTATCGGCGAGCCATCGCTTGAATTCAGGATTGTCGCTGAACTGTTTGAACAGTTCCGTGTCGTCCTTCATCAACCCAATGATGACGCTCCCGAGCGCCTTGTCGTGTTCAATGCGAGCGTTCTGCTTGTCTAAGTTCTGCTTTGCATTCTGATAGGCGGCGTTCGCGGCCACCTTGTTCGGAATCTCGTTTGCGATCAGTTGCCGGATGCGGTCGCCGTCCTCCCAGGCGATGTTCCCGAACAGATCGTTGAAACCGCGAATGATATTGGACAGCCGGTCGAGTTCAGGGTCCGCCTTGTGGCCGCCGCCATCGGTGGGAACAGGGTCGATCTCGGCATCTTGATCCGCCAATTGCACCCGCTGCGCGGCCTGCTTCTCGACCCGGTAGCTATCCATGTCGATCGCTTCGAGAATGCCCTTTGAGAGGTCCTCCTCCCGCGGAGCCGGCAGCTTGGGCGCGAGGAAATTCTGGAAGATCGAGAGTTTTTCCCATTCGGCGTTCGTGAACGGCAGGATGGCCGAGATGAAGGCGTACGTCCGGGCGAAGGCTTTCGCCTTGCCCTTGAAATCAACCTGCCCGTCTTCGACATAGAGGGCCTGTCGGCGCTCACCGCTGCGCGTATTCTCGTCAATATCGTGGGCACCATAGTCCGGCAGCCCTGACCCGACTTCGCAGTGGAACGCCTATCGACCGCCTTGGACAGAGCCGCACCTTGATGTGCTTTGAAATGTGCATATATTGTGCATGACACAAGCGAGGTTCTGCCATGGCCCAGGCTCAGCTAGCTCACACTGCAATGGTTTCCGGCTTCGTCGACAGCCTTCAGGAGCCCCGGACGCCCTATATCTCGCCGAAGCGCCTGTCTAAGGCACTCGGCGTCAACGTTGCCAACCTGGCCCAGCTCACCGGCGTTCATCGCAACACCTTGCGCAACCCCTCTTCCGAGCGGCTGCAGGGACGGATGCGCGAAATGGTGAAGGTGATCTCGGCAACCACGGAACTCACCGGGGATATCGACAAGGCGATTTATTGGTACCGGAACGAGCCGATCGCCGATTATGGGCATCGCACGGCGGCTGAGCTCGTGGCCGATGGCCAGGTAGAGGCGGTGCTGGCCTTCATCCGCGATCTCGAGAACGGAGCCCGTGGGTGAAGATCGCCCACCTCGGTCCGGACGAGATATTCCACCGCTATCTAACACCTAAATGGGCGTTCCTGCCGACGAGCGGCGCGGGTGCCGCTATAGATGGTGGCCGGTTTAACCGGCCCGGCGTCGAGGCTCTTTATCTCTCCCGCGCGCCGCAGACAGCCCTTGAAGAATACCGGCAAGGCGCCAGCATCACGCCGCCGGCAACCCTTGCCGCCTACACGGTCACGCTCGGCGAAGTCGCGGATCTGTCCCAGGGATTCGATCCGAGCGTCTGGGATGACGCCTGGAAGGACTGGGATTGTGCGTGGCGCCGCATTGCCCGCATCGACGGAAAAGTCCCTCTATCCTGGAGGCTCGCTGATCGAGTGATCACTGCCGGGCTTCGCGGCATCCTGTTTCCCTCACTTCGCCATGCCGGCGGCACCAACCTGATGATCTTTCCAGCCAATCTTCTCGCTGACGACACGGTCATGGTCCACGATCCCGATCATCGGCTGCCGCAGGACCAATCATCGTGGTCCTAGTGGATCAACCGAAACGGATGGTACCCATAGGGGTCGGGACAAGAGCAGTTCGAAATCGTACGCTAAGGTCGAACGGAGCAGGAACGTTGTGCGGCACGCCGTAGCCCAGCCGGGAGGCGAAGCAATCTGAAGCCTTCCGGGAGATGTTGCTCGCTGTCCCAGGTGTAGATGCCTGTCAGGTTGATATGCTCCCAACTCAGTGGCGAGATATGCCTCAACAGGGACTCTGGAATGTTCCTTCCCGCTCGTTTGAGCTCTTTGACCGCGCGGTCGAGATAGACCGTGTTCCAGTGGACGATCGCGCTGACGACAAGATTGAGGCCCGATGCGCGGAATGCCTGACTTTCGAACGACCGGTCGCGGAGTTCGCCACGCTCATGGAAGAAGACTGCGCGTTTGAGTTTGTGCGCTGCCTCGCCCTTGTTGAGGCCGGCTTGGCAGCGCCGGCGCAATGTCGAGTTCGAGTACCATTCGGTCATGAAGAGCGACCGCTCGATGCGGCCGAGTTCCCGAAGAGCCTTGGCCAGCTGGCTTTCCTTCGGTGATGCCGAGAGCTTCTTCAAAATCGTAGAGGGCACAACGGCACGGGTGGTGATCGATGCCGCGAGATGAAGCAGATCATCCCAGTGATCGAGGATCAGGGTGGTGTTGATCGGCGCCCCGATGTGGTTCGACAGCGCCGGGTATGCATCGCCTTTCTCGAACGTGTGGAACTTCCGATCTTTGAGATTGCGCAGTCGTGGTGCGAACCGCTTGCCGATCAGAGCGAATAGCCCAAAGACGTGATCGCTCGCGCCGCCGGTGTCGGTGAAGTGCTCCTGTATTTCGAGGATTGTGTCCTGATCGAATAGTCCGTCGAGCACATAGGCAGCCTCGCTTTCGGTCGGGCTGATGGGCAAGATGCTGAAGTAGCCGTACTGATCTGACAGATGGCTGTAGAACTTCGATCCGGGCTCACTGCCGTAATGTAGATTGATATCTCCGCGCTTTGCGGCTCGGTCGCTTGCTCGGAAGAATTGGCCATCGGATGATGACGTCGTGCCATTGCCCCAAAGGCAAGAATGCGGATGGCGGGTGTGTGCGTCCGTCACGCAGGCCTGGGCCGCGCGGTAGGTCTCTGACCGGGCATGGAAGGCTCGCATCCAACTGATCTGGTGAGCGCTGATGCCTTTGGACGCGCTGGCCATTCGCTTTGGACCGAGATTGGTCGCATCGGCCAGTACGCCAGCCAGCATGGCCGAGACATTCCTCGGAGTGTCACCCGTTCGAACATGCGTGAAGCAATCCGCAAAGCCGGTCCATTCGTGCACTTCCCGCAGGAGGTCCGGCACCTCGACCAACGGATAAAGCTCGCTGATCTCGGCGTTCAGTTCCTCCGCTGCAGCAGGAACCTCGCCGGCGGTCGGCGTGACGATCAAGGTACCAGCTTCAAGGCGAACACCTTCGAGCCTCCCGGATCGTGCCCTGTACGCCAGGCGCTTCAGGTTGAAGTCGAGCATCTGCCGCGCTTCGGTAAGCCACGCCGCGCCGTCTTCTTGGACACCAAGTCCGAGGCGATCTTCATCTTTCAGGATGGTGAACGTTGACCGCGGCATCAGGTGCTCGTCGATCGGTCGGAAGGATCGGCTGCCATCGACCCAAATGTCCGCAGATCTAAGCCGGTCTCGCAAAGCCGCGAGGGTTGCAATCTCATAGAGACGGCGATCGGGCTTCTCCTGCCCGAGGATTAGCCGTCGATCAACTTGGCTGAGGTGGGTGACCGGGACGCGATCCGGAAGGGTCCGCCGCTTCTCGGCATAGAGCCGCTTCAGCAGGAAAATCGCCGCAAGAAGGGGATCGTGGCGGCGCGCTGAGCGGAACGTGAACGCTTGCAGAAACGCACCGGCATACTTGTTGACGGTGGCATATTGCTCGACCGCTAAGGTCAAGGGCGATGCCTCGTTGTCGTCGACCATCGACTCAAGCTCAGGCTTCATCCGAAGCAACCGGTGCCATCCAACTTCCTGATCGAGAACCTCCAATGCGTTCCGGCCATAATCGTTCGCGGACTGCAGGGCTGTGATCGTGTCCAGGAACATGCGTAGCGCTTTGGCGGTATCCGGCCTGCAGTCCATGTGCCGCTGCTTCTTGCGGTTATTGGCTTGCGAGAACAGCCGACCTATCAGCTTGATGAACATCGACACTGCATCGTCCGTGAGCTTCTGGCCGAGCTTGATAATCTGCGCCACGATCAGCGCGTGTCGACGGCTGGCATTGAAGTCGTTGGCCAGCCATGCCGGTGTGGCGTTGCCTTCACGGATCATCTGATCCCACCGTCCAGACGATATGCGTATCTGCAATCTCGGATCGATTTCTAGCTCGCGCAGGAAGGCAATCCGTTCGGTCAGCCCGACCAGGTTTGACGTACCTGGCGCATCCGGCGCTGATCGCAGCCAGTGAAATCGCGTCTGGCCGATGGCCGGGTCAACCTCCAACAGCTTATCCAACGATTGAAGCGTATCGACCGAAATTTCTTCGATCAGCGCTCTCTCTGCCCGCCGACGGGCAATGGCGCGGGCAGCAAGACCGATCCGTTCGATCGTGTCGATTGCTGGCAGAAGAGATCCGCGTTCACGAAACATGGCGACAGTAGCACTCGCTATCGCGCCACCGTCGTCGGACATCGTGGCCGCCTGAATTGCAGCCAACAGCGCAGCCCTACGGTCTTGCCCCGTCGCGCTCCGCGCGGCCAGATAAACCATCAAGCGAGCAATGTGATCGCGCCGCGTTTCTTCACGGCGTGCATAGAGCGCAAACTTTCCAGCGTCGGCGCCAATCTGCTCAGCAACGTACTCTAGCATTGCGCGAGGCGGAGTTTCATCGGTCGCCAACACCCTGCCTGGATATCGCATCAGGCAGAGCTGAACGGCAAATCCGAGCCGATTGTGTTCTCGTCTGCAAAGTCCAATCTCAAGCCTGTCAGCCGACGACAACGAATAGTGCCGGATGAGGCCGTCCTCATCGGTTGGTATATCGAAAAGTCTCTGTCGATCTTGGACCTTGAGAAGCCTCCGTTTACCCATTGCCCGACTCCATCTACGACCAATCTGCCGGGAGCGTTGTCGAGTCGGACGGACGAAGAAATCAAGATTGGTGCATTGCGATGGCAATCCACAGGGATCGGATGCTGGACATCCGGGCTACGGCGCCGTTCATGCTCCGTTCGCCCTTAGCGTACGATTTCGCACTGCTCTTGTTCCGACCCCAATGTGCGAGGGGAGCCAGGGCACGTCGAGGTGGTGCAGCGCCTTCAGGCGCAGCTGCGCGTTGACGCCGGTGCCCATCGTCTCCGAGCTTCCGAGAAGGAAGCGGACCCTGCCCGCACGCACGTCGCCGAAGAGCCGCTGCTTCGCCTCCGACTTCTTGTAGTCCTGCATAAAGGCGATCTCAGTGGCCGGCACGCCCATCCGGACGAGCTCGTCCCGGATCCAGCGATAGGCCGAGAAGCCGCGGGTCTTCTCCACGCTGATCGTGCCGAGATCGGAAAAGATCATCTGCGCGGCACCGGGCAAATCGAACGGCTTTCCATCGGCCCGCAGGTAGGTGTTCTCGGCCGTCTCTTTCCAGATGCGGAAGGCGTTGGCGACGAGCTGGTTCAGCTTGTTGTCCGGCTCGTTGTCGTTGTCGCAATCGACCAGACGCAGGTCGATCGCGGCGTGGCGTCCGTCGGTGATGACCGAGAGCAAGATGTCGTCACCCGGCTCCGGCGGCCGGTCGCGCATTTCGATCGCCTTGATGCGCTCGTCCAGCTGCACCTGGTAGCGCTTGAATGCGGCGGTCGGCTTCGCGGTGATGATCTGCCGCCGGCCGGTCGAGATCGCCGGCACCTTCACATAGCGGCGCAGGTCCGCCGGCATCACCACGTCCGCGAAGGAGCGGAACATGGCGATCAGCTCCGGCACGTTGACGAAGGTGGCGAAGCGCGTCACCGGCTTGTATTTGCCCGACGGCTGCAGCTCGAGCTCGGTCGACACGTCGCCGAAGGTCGAGGCCCAGGCGTCGAACTCATGCAGCCCACGTTCGCTGAGCGCCGCGTATCCGAGGTAACGCTGGACGGAGAACATCTCGCCGAGCGTGTTGGTGATCGGCGTGCCGGAGGCGAGCACGAGCGCGCGGCCCGGATTCTTCGTTTCGACGAAGCGGGACTTCACATAGAGGTCCCAGGCACGTTGCGAGCCGTTCGGATCGACGCCCTTCAACGTCGACATGTTGGTGGCGAAGGAGAGCTTCCTGAACTCTTGCGCTTCGTCGACGATGATCTGGTCGACGCCGATCTCGGAGATGGTGAGCAGATCGTCCTTGCGGGTCGCCAGCGATTCCAGGCGTTCTTTCAGCCCCTCCTTCAGCCGCTCGAGCCGTTTGCGCGAGACGCGATCATCGCTCTCGACCTTGGTCAGCAGCGTCTCGTAGAGCTCGAGCTCGTCCTGGATCATCTGCTGCTCGAAAGCCGAGGGCACGGAGATGAAGCGGAAGGCCGAATGCGTGATGATGATCGCGTCCCAGGTCGACGTCGCGGCGCGCGAGAGGAAGCGGTGCCGCTTCTCCTTCACGAAGTTGGTCTCGTCGGCGACGAGGATGCGGGCGTTCGGATAGAGCGCCAGGAACTCGCGCGCGGCCTGGGCCAGGCAGTGCCCGGGCACGACCAGCATCGCCTTGGCGATCAGGCCGAGACGGCGCTGCTCCATGATCGCCGCCGCTATCGTCATGGTCTTGCCGGCGCCGACGGCGTGGGCGAGATAGGTCGATCCGGCCGAGATGATCCGCCAGATGCCGCGCTTCTGGTGACCGTAAAGAACAAAGGCGCCAGAGGCGCCCGGAAGCTGCAGATGGGAGCCGTCGAAGGCCCTCGGCGCGATGTTGTTGAAGCGGTCGTTGTAGACCCGCGCCAGCCGGTCGGTGCGGTCGGGATCGCACCAGATCCAGCGCTGGAATTCATCCTTGATCTTTTGCAGCTTGGTCTTTGCGGCCTCCGTGTCGACCACGTTGAGGACGCGGCGCTCGCTGTCACCGTCCTTCACCGTGTCGAAGATCTGCGGCACGCGGCTGTTCAGCGCATCAGCGAGAAGATCGCCGGCATGCCGGCGGTCCGTGCCCCATTCCGACGTCCCCGCCGCCATATAGCCGAGCTGCCGGGCCTCCACGGCCCAGGAGGCCAGTTCCGGCATATGGTGGATCCTGATCTCGGCGCCCATCGTCTCCTTGACGAAGGCAACGACATCCGCAGCCGGAATCCACGGCGCGCCGAGACGCGCCGTGATGTCAGAGGGACTGAGATCGGCCGGCTGCACACCCTGCAGCGCCGTGACGTTGCGCTCATAGTCCGGCTCGAGCGCCGCAGCGGCCTCCGCAACCTTCAGCTTGTCGCGGACAGCTCCGGAGAGATAGGCATCGGCCGTCTGCCACGAGCTGTCGACGGGATCGCGGAAGATCGCGCTGCCGAGTTCGGCAACGACATCGTCGCGGTCGCGGTGCAGCAGTTCGGCGATGTGGTCGATATCGACGCGACCGCGCTCGTTCAGCACCACGGCCAGTGCGTCGGCCGCGCTGGTGATCACCGGCGCCGCCGGCGGCGAGATCACACGCTGCGTGAAGATCGGGCCGGGCTTCGCCGTGTTGGTCTCGAGGTCGTAGTCCTCGATCGAGGCGACCAGCCAGCAATCGGGATCGTCGAGGAAGGGCTGGAGGTTCGGCCGACGATGCGTCTCGCGCACCTCGGCCGTCTCCTCGTCCTCGGTCATGGAGACCGTTGTGAAATTGATCGGGCCGAAGTCGCGGACGAAGCTCGACCAGGCGATGCGCAAGCAGATCTGCGCATCCTTCCAGGGCCGGTCGAGCTCCTGGCATTTGAGCACCTCGCGCACGGCGTCGCGGATCGGGATCAGCTTCTGGAGGATCCGGACATGCTTCTCGGGGATGCCGTCGGCGCTTCGTCCCTTGCGAACCTTGACCGCGACGGGCCTGCCGTCGACGACCTGCATCAGGCCGCGGGCCTTGTCGAAGACATAGCTGCCTTCGCGCACATGCCGATCGCCGGGCAGGTCGGGAGCCGCCTCGTCGGCGCCATCCTCAAGGTCAAGGTCGATGATGCCGGGCTCGCCGTCATAGACGGCTTCCGGAAGGCGGTTGATCGCAGCCGGGAGCGCGGCGCCGAGATCCTCGCCCTCGCGCGGGAGGCAGGTATAGGTCTCGCCGAAGGGCCGGGAGGCGAGCGCATGCGTGCCGAGCACGAAGGCCGGATGCGTCGCGAACCAGCGGTTCACGCGGATGGGGCCTTCGTCCTCCGTCGCCGGCCGCACCTCGTCGAGATCGAGCCAGGCGAGATCGCCTTCCGCGTCGCCGATCTTGCGCTTGCGGAAGAACAGGAGGTCGACCACCACGTCGGTGCCGGCACTGGCGCGAAAGCTGCCCTCGGGCAGCCTGATCGCTCCGACGAGGTCGGCGGATTTCGCGATATGCTCGCGCGCGCTGCCGTCGGCCTTGTCCATCGTGCCCGCGCTGGTCACGAAGGCCGCGAGCGCGCCGGGCTTCAGCAGGTCGATCGCCCGCACGATGAAATAGTCGTGCAGTCGCAGCCCCATCGACCGATAGGCGCGGTCCGAACGCACGGTGCGATCGGAGAAGGGCGGGTTGCCGATGGCGAGGTCGAAATTCGCCGGCAGCTCGGTGCGGGCGAAATCGCCGGCGATGATCCGGGCCCGCGGCTGCAGCAGCCGGACGATGCGTGCCGTGACCGGATCGAGCTCGATGCCGGTGACGTGCGACACGTCGCGAAGAGACTCGGGCATCAGCGCCGGAAACAGGCCCGTGCCGATGCCTGGCTCGAGAACCCGCCCGCCGCGCCAGCCGAGGCGCCGAAGGCCCGCCCACACCGCTCGCACGATGAACTCGGGCGTGAAGTGCGCATACTGCGTGCAGCGGGCGAGCGAGGCGTGATCGAGATCGCCAACCGCGTCCTCGAGCTCGGCGCCGATCGTCTCCCAGCCCTTGCGGAATTCAGCTTCGCCGGGCCGCCGGAACACAAAGTTGGCGAGGGCGGATGCGCCGAATCCGGTGAATCGGATCAGCTTCTCCTGCTCATCGAGCGTAGCGGGGCGCTCCTCCGCCTCGATCGCGGCCGCAAGGCGGATCGCTGCAATGTTGTCGAGCGCGCGATCCTTCCAGCCTTTCGCCAGCGTGCGGTCGCCAACGAGATGGAAATTCTCGCCGCGCGCCCGGCCCGGAGATGACGACGCGAGCGGCCGCGAAGCGACCGGCATCGCCGAGGCCGGCGCCGATGGCGGAGGGTCATCGTCGCGATCGGGATTGTCGTTGGACGAGACCGCAAATGCCGTGATGCCGAGGCCGAGCCCGGAGGACAAGGCAGCGTTGCCGAAGAGGTCAAGCGTGAAGGGATCGTCCTGCGCCATGGGGAATTGTCTCCTGTGATGAAGGCGGGCGGCATCGGCCCGCCGGAGCGTGCGCCGGCAGGAGCGATGGTCGCGGTGATGGTCGGGAACTGGCGGCCTGGCCCGAGATGTCAGCGGCGGATCGGCGTGATCGACATGCTGGTGTCGGTCATTTCGATCCGTACATGCGTGGCTCGGGGAGCCGCGGCGATTTGCTTGACGAGCATCTCGGCATCGAGAAACTCGATCCCGTCATCGCCGCCGAAATGCTGGCGCTTGTAGTGCCAGTAGTCGGGATTGGTCTTCGGATCGCATTCCTCGGCATAGACGACGAGGGCTCGCTGCCCCTCGGCGAGCTTGCCGTTGGAGAGCAGATAGACCCCCTCGTCGCCGACCAGCCAGAGACCGGGCTTCTCGTCCCTGCCGGGGCGGAGTCCGTAATAGGGATTGCGAAAGCCGCCATTGGCGAGGGCATCGATACGCCCACGCGTGATGACCGCATGGACGTCTGTCACGGAGAAGGTGAACATGGCAGCACCTATGCGGCGATCGCGTCGGGCAGGTAGCGCAGATGCACCGGAAGCTTGGCGCCGATCTCCGCGTCCGTGAGCTGGTCGAGCAGCTTGAAGTCGCGGCCCCGATCTCGGCCATAGACGATGACGATGCGCCTGCCGCGCGCGGCAAGTGGGAATCGCCAGTCGGCATAGCCACGATAGTCGTCGTTCGTCGCGCTCCAGATGTGCTCGAGGCGCTCGTCCCGGGTCATTGCCTTCGCCGGCCGGGATTCGCGCTCGGTGATGACATCCCGCATCTGTGCCGGCGACGTCCGGTCCGACACGTCGCAATAGCCGTGGAAATAGCGCGACCGGCCGTCGATCGTCAGCGAGACGAAGACGCTGGTGATGTTTCCGGTCAGGAATTCGCGCATGGCGAACATGTCACCGCGCATCCACAGCGGCGGCAGCACCTCGAACATGTAGTCGTGCTCGACCTGGCCGATCTCGAACCATTCGCCGCGATAGAGCACGCTGTCGTCGCCCTGCCAGCGGTTCGGGCGCTGCGCGTGACGGTCGAACATGCGGAACATCTGGCGCCGGTCGGCGACGCCCTCGAAGACCTTGCGGACGGGTGGGAGGTTCATGGCGGGCTCCTTTCAGCCTCGTCGGGCCGGAGCGCGGCTCCCCTTCGCGGGGAACACCATCTTCTCTTCAGCCCTTCATGACCCCTCCCTGGCGGCCGCCTCTCCGTCCGGGCGGGTCAAGGGCCGGCGCAGCCGGGCGAAGCTTCACCCTTGACGCGACCGGCGGGCATGCGGCAGCAGGATCTCGCCTTCCTTCTCTCCTCCCTTCCTCCTCCTCATCATCCGGAGATCCGCGTTCCAGTCCTCCGCGGTCGGTCGCAGGCGCTCGAAGCGGCAGGACGCCTCATTCGCGATCGCCCGAAGTCGCTCAGCATAGACGTCACCCTGCCCGTTGTTGTCGGTGGCAGCGACCAGAAAGGCGTTGTCCCGGGTCACAAGGGCCCGGATCGCCGCGTCCGTCGATGGCGACCAGCCGCCGCCGGTGCTGAGAAACAGGCTATCGGGGCGCATGTCCTCGATCACCGCCAGGCTCATGGCGTCGATCGCCGCCTCGGTGAGGCAGAACCGGAAAGCGTCGACGGGGCCGAAGCGAAACAGGACCTTGGCGCCGCCGGTGGCGAAGCCGCGCCACTCGGGTCCCCGCTCCTCCCAACCCGTCACGAGGCCCGCGTCATCCGTATGAGCCGCCCACATGCTGCCATGCGGCCCTTCCCGCAAACGATCATGACGGATCGCTGCGCGGATCGTTGCATCGGAAAGTGCCCGCTCCTCGCCGAGATAGCGCCAGGTCAGAGATCCGGGCCAGGGTTTGCGGCGGCGGCGCCAGCGCTCGCCAACGGCTAGGTCCGCCTCCTGCTTCCGCGCTGGTCGCGTCCAGAGCGGCTCCGTGGGGACAAATCCCACGAGGTTCGCCACGTGCTCGAGGCACTCGGAAAATCCCACCCGATCGAGGTGCGCGACGAGCGCGTAGACGTCGCCTTTCGCGTCGGACAGCGGATCGAACCAGCCCTTGCCGTCGTGGATGACGATGATGATGTCGTCGCCCCGGCGATACTTGACGGCTCGGCGCGTGCTCTCCTTCAGGTCGATCGCGAAGCCGGCCTTTTCCAGCACGGCGGCGCACAGGACACGCTCCTTCAGCTCTTCAACGTCATTCCT
This sequence comes from Xanthobacter autotrophicus Py2, assembly GCA_000017645.1. Classification (NCBI taxonomy): domain Bacteria; kingdom Pseudomonadati; phylum Pseudomonadota; class Alphaproteobacteria; order Hyphomicrobiales; family Xanthobacteraceae; genus Xanthobacter; species Xanthobacter versatilis. The sequence continues at coordinate 103,192 of CP000782.1, read as the reverse complement.
TTCCATCGCTTCTTCCCGGCACCCATCGGTGTCCAGCCTTTCCTGCTCGGGGTCTCCTCCCCGCATGTCGCGAGGCGCCCCCAAGCTGCCGCGAAGAGCGAAGGGGGCAAGGGCGTGGCTGGCAACTGACGATTTCGGCAGTGCGGTTCGCAAGCCAGCCGCGGCGCAGCTTCCCTTGCCGCCGCCCGCGCGCAAGCGGCATCCCCGGAGGGCCCCCTTTGTGCGGCAACGTCTGCACGAACGCGAAAATGCCGACCGCGCCGGGCTCGGTCGGAGAGCTGGCCTAGCGGCGCAGCAAAGCGCGAGCCGGTCGAGCGCGGCGAGGTTCGCGTCGGGCTCGGCATCACGCACGACGAGATCGCGCACCAGCGTCTGCGCCTTGCTGGCGGCCACCCCACCAACGTCATCGTGCAAGGCCCGCCCGGCCCCGGTTGCGACATTATGGGCTCTACCCGCATCGCCCATGCCTCCCGATGACAGATATTGACGCCTAGCAGGCCCTGCTTTCGACGCTCCTCGCCGGGCGGGTCAAGCCCCGCCGGTGCCGGAGTGCTGGCGGGAGCGGACCACTCAGATCAGCTTGAGCTTCGTGGCGAGTGCCGTCGCCTGTGCCAGGCTTCCTGCATCGAGCGCCTTCCGAGCATTGTTCAGGTGGAAGTTCACCGTCGCGAACGACATGCCCTCGATGGAAGCGATATCCTTCATCGTCTTCCCCTCGGCGGACCATTTCAGGCAGAGAGCCTGCTTCGCCTTCAGATCGATCTCCACGCTGGCCGTTGGTTCCGCATCCTGCTGCTCCATCTTCGCGTGGAGCTGGGCGACCGCCGTCACCGCCGCGATCTGATCGATGTCGGTCTCGAGGTTGAGCGACGGCTTGTGCGATGCCAGCGTCAGCATCGACAAGTGCCCGAAAGCCGTCCTCACAGGGATCGAGATTCCGGATCTGATTCCGAAATCACTCGCCTCGGAATAGAAGCGGCGCAGCGGCTTGGAGAGGGAGCGCGGCGCGGCGGCGGCCCACGCAAAGGCCTTCATCTGCGCCTTTGCCATGGTAACGACCGGATCGATCATGGCGTAGTTCTGTGTGAGATATCGGGCCTGCCATTCGGAGGCGTAATTGGAGACCGCAAAGATGCGCACCGGCTGGACGTTTAGATAGGCATAGCCATCAAACCCAAGATCCTGCACCAACTCCGCGAGTGCCTCCTTAAGTGCCTGCTCGGTGCACGCTAGGGAGGAGACATCGGTCAGCCGTTGGAACCAGGTTCTCATCGCATCCACCTTCCTCTCGCATTCGCTCCGTCGTATTCCCACAAGGACAGGGAACACCTGGATTTCTGGCGCGCCACCCACGTCGAATGGCCTATGCGCTCCTTCTCGCTGAAGATTGTCCGGGGTCGAAGAGATGACGCGCACGGTCCTCGGATGGGCCGACGCCAAGCAGAGTCCGCCTGCCGGAAGCTGGTCTATTCCATGCAGCCGCTGCGCTCTCGGTCAGGATCCGGCAGTGGCCACCGCCAAGGCTTTGGGGGGGCAGTTCACCAAGGTGCCCTAGGCACGCGGCGGCGCGCTGCCGAGCACGGTCCGGCATCCATCTGGCGCGCTGGTCTATTCGTCGTATGCGCTTCAGGGACAAGCACCCGGCGCGAACGACATCGTGTTGCATGACACGCGTGACGGCCCGTCCGACGCGACTAAACAGGCGCGCGGTTCGGCCACCACGCGCCTGCTTCGCTCGAAATCGCTCCAGGGTGGAGGGCATCCTCAGTCGCCGAACACCTTCATAAAGTTGATGGGGTTTTTGCGCGCCGGCCAGCGGCGCGACTTCGAGGCAATGACTGCAAGTACCGCAGCAGTTGGTCAGGAAGAGCGCGTCCAGCAAGCGCTAACTACACTCACCGGACCACAAGATGGGTTCGGCGACAACGCGTCATGAAATCTGCAGTCGTTGTCCGCGTGGTCCGCGCGGCTCGCCAAACCAGCTTCCAGCGAGACGATTGGTTCTGCTTACCCGCAAATACTTTCGTTCAGAATAGACCCATCGGACTCACCATCAACTGGTCGGCGGCGCGCTTTTGTTCGTCACTGAAGCTCGCATAGAGCGGCTCCACCGCTGCTTTGATTGTCCGGAGCGATTCCTGGCATAGAGCCATGGCCTTCTCGATCCGCTCAAGGCGCACCGGGAGAGCGCCGCCGCGCGCCTGCATCATACCCTCGCGCATGCCCCTCATCGCCTTCGCGTTGGCTCGCACGGCGTCTGCGAACACGTTCCATTTGGATTCCTGAACGTCGGTGATCTTGAGCTCGGTCTTCAGGAATGCCAACCGGCCTTCGATGTGCCCGGTCATCATTCCCATCATCGGCATACCGCCAGCACCCATCGCCGACATCATGCCGCCCATGGGCATTTGTGAACCGGGCGCGCTCGAAGGTGCGCTTGGCGCTTCAGCTCCGGCGTTGGGATGATGCTCGTCGTTGGCCGAGGCGGGAGTCCCCGTGAGGAGCATGGCGCTGAATAGAAGGATGGAAATGGAGGGCGTCTTGATCATTGGAGCCAATTCCTTCGCGTTGTGGCTTGTAACGGCGGGGCCTAGCCTGCTGCGGCGACGCCTGAAACTCGCTGTTCAGCCCTGTCCGGCGCTGCTGCGTCTCGGGCCGCCGAGCCGTGGAATGAAACCCGGAACCTCTTGCATATATCGTTCATAGTCAGCGCCGAATTCGGCCAGCGACTCGCGTTCTTCGGCACGCGCGAGGCGCACGTACATGAACACCAGCACCGGGAACATCGCGAGTGTCAGCAAGGTCGGCCACTGCAGGAGGAAGCCGAACATCACCAGCACGAAGCCCACATATTGCGGATGCCGCACGTAGGCGTAGACGCCGCCGGTGGCGAGCGTACGATGGCGCTGGGCTTGGTACAGCACCTTCCAGCCGGCCGAGATGAGGACAAAGCCGCCGCCGATGAACACGAAGCTCAGGAGATGAAACGGCCCGAAATGCGGATTGGCTCTCCAGCCGAACATCTCCTCGAGAAGATGTCCGGCGTCATGGGAGAACCAATCGACGCCCGGAAAGCGGCTCTGCAGCCAGCCTGAGAGCAGATAGATCGTGAGCGGGAACCCGTACATCTCGGTGAACAGCGCGACCAGAAAGGCGCTGAAGGCGCCGAAGGACCGCCAGTCGCGCTTGGTCTGCGGCTTGAAGAAGGTGAAGGCGAAGAAGATGAAGATCGCCGAATTGATAATCACCAGTGACCAGAGGCCATAGGCAGGAACGTCGTCGTTCATGGTCGACCTCCGGATCGTTGATCGCCGCTCAGTGATTGTGGGGCTGGTTCTTGCGGGCGTCCGCCGATCTGCTTCTGCTGTCGTCTCCGCCCCCATGTCCACCGTGGCCGCCATGCATGAAAACGTGCATCAACGGGCAGGCGAGAATCAGCAGGAACGGCAAGTACCCCAGATAGGGGATGAGATGCGCACGGTGCTCGGTCAGAAGATAGAAGCCGCCGATCGCGAGAAAGCCGATCAGGACCCAGTTCGCGCGGAAGCGAAAGAAGCCACCCTCACCACCATGACCATCGTGTTCCATTGGAAACTCCACCCACGTCAGACCGGGACGCACCGACACGCTCTAGAACCGTCGAGAATCCGCTAGACGACGCACGCTGGCATCGGCCCGGCGCCATCCTTCGACCGACACGACAGCGCTCGAATTATGGCCGGCCATCTGTTCTGAATCTTTGATCCCGGTTAAACATGCGCCGGGTGTGGATCGAAGCAGCAGGATCAATTAAATGCGCCGCCTGTCCCGCCCGCGGCAACCGACGTCATGCGGCAACGAGAGCGGGAAAACAGGCCACAAGCTCTTGAATCGTCCTCGTGCAAGAGCCGAGCCTCACATCGATCCCAGCAGCACAAAGTCTCTGTTTCTCCGGCTCGCCGATAAAACCGCAAACCAAGCGGCCCGATCTGGCCGCGACAATGAGATCGCATAGCGCGGCAGACGTGCGCTGGGGGTTGGCGCGGAACTCGGTCGCGCCCGTGAGCGTATCCACGATCCATATTCCATCGCACTTGCCGAAGAAGGGACAAAGTGCGGGGCCCGCGTCGGATTTCATCACAATGATCGCAATGCGATTTGCCGGCGGAGGCGGTACGCAGGCGGACCTGGCCATCGGTTCCTCGTTTGAACACCAGCGAAGCCATCGAATTATGCGGCCGGCAAACATATCGGACTTTAAACTCGATCAAACTTTCGCGCGGGTGGCACGGCACCACATATTCTCCCGCCAATTGTCGGACGGGCGGCCGGAAACCCGCCCGCGCACAGAATTCCGGGCGGTCGATGCGCACCACCTGCTACTTGATCAGGCATTCTTCGGCAAGGGGTGGCCGGAGTACGAGCTGGACGGGCTGGTGACCCGCGCCGTCTCGGGCGAGCAAATCTTGCTGCCGATCTGGCACAACGTCTCGAAGCGCGAAGTGATCGGGTATTCGGCTTCACTCGCCGACCGATTGGCAAGAAGCACCGCTACCCACACTGTTGAGGAGATCGCTGCGGAGATCGCGGAAGTGGTGCGTCTGCCTAAAGCAGCATGACGTTTAGCGCACGCTGTCGGGTTCGGGCAACGGCGCGATCACGCCCTCACCCAGCACCAGAACCGTGCGCGGGCGCGGCATCTGCGCGTAGGCCACGGTCGCCGCCTTGAGCATCGGCGCGGGCAACGGCAACATCACCAGCAGCACATTGGCTTGGCGCGGCCCATCGGCTTCGGTCAGACCCGCGCGGGAAAGATCCAGTCCCGCCGCCAACGCCACATCCACCCCCGGCACCACCAGCGCCCGAAGGTCGCGCGCCATCGCCCCGGCGATCAGGCGGCGCAGCGGCGCAAACGCCCCGGCGCGCGCGGATTGATGGGCGCCCAGCATCGTCATTGCCGCCTGAACGCGCCCTGGCTCCAGCCATAGAGCAGACCGAGAAACAGGATCGCCAGAAACACGCCCATGTCGAGAAGCGCCACCAGCCCTTCCTCGCGGTAGACGACAGCCCACGGGTACATGAAGGCCATCTCCATATCGAAGGCCAGAAACAACAGAGCATAGCCATAGTAGCGCGCGTGATAGCGCACCCAGACCGGATCGCGCGCCAGGCTGCCGGCGGTGGCGGGCACGTCCTTGACCGGTTCGACGCGGGTGCGCCCGATGGCGCGGGCCAGCGCGTAGAGGCTCAGCACCAGCGCCACAGTGCCCAGCGTCAGGCCGAGCAGGAGGGCATATTGTGTCAGCGCGTTCATTGGTCCCTCGCTTCCGGGTGAATGGATCCGGTCGGACCCGTTCAGATATGGAAGACGTCCGCCTCGCCCGGCGTCCAGACGCTCAACCCCTGCAACAGCCAACCCTGCAGGCCGTTGCGATAATAATAGATGTGTCCCGGCGGAAAGCCGGCGGCGGTCAGCTTGTGAATCAGCGTGGGCGACTGGCCGCACCAGACCCCGTTGCAGAACATCGCCACCGGGCGCGCGCCGCTGCAATCCCAGCCGTCGCCGGTGCGCCGACATCCCAGCGCCTCGAGCGCCGTCTCGGGGTCGGTAAACGGCAGGTTGATCGCGCCGGGGATGGTGTATCTGGCGAATTGCTCGGGCTTGCGGCTGTCGACGATCAGGATATAGGGGTCCTGCAGCGCCTCGATCAGTTCAAGCTCGCCCAGCGGCACCACGCCCGGCACCGGCACCAGCGGTTGCAAGACCGCCGGAGGTGCGGGGCGCGAGGTGTGCGCCCACTCGGGCGACAGCCGATGCTTTGGGTCAGCGATCCGCCGGATATCAAGCGGTCCATCGGGTCCCGGCACCGCGCATCGGGTCACGCCCACGGTGATGCAGACCTGGGGCGCGACGACGGCTTCCTCAGGCATCCTTCACCACGCCCGCCAGCATGTCGCGCACCTGGCCGGCCACGCGGGTCAGCTGTGGGTTCTCGATCGCCTGCATCGAGGCCACCGGGTCGATCGCCGAAACCTCGACCCCGCCGTCGACCTCGCGCAGGATCACGTTGCAGGGCAGCATCGCACCCACGCGCGGTTCGATCCCCAGGGCCTGGTGCGCCATCTTCGGGTTGCAGGCACCGAGGATCTTGTAGCCGGCCATGTCCTCGTCCAGCTTCTTCTTCATCGTTGCCTTGACGTCGATTTCGGTCAGCACGCCGAAACCGGCCTCGGTCAGGGCGGCGCGCACGCGCTCTTCGGCCGCGTCCATGGTCGCGCCGTCTAGCTTGCGGTTTATCGTGTAGCTCATCTTCTTTCTCCTTCGCCTTGCGTCACTTGATCCCGCGTCACTTGCGCAGATATTTGACCAGTCCGGCAATCGCCAGCACCACGAGCACCAGTATCAGCAACATCCAGATGCCGCCGAAACCCATTCCAAATCCCATTCCCATCCTTGTTACTCCTTTTCCTGCGGCGGATTCCTGTCAACCGCGGCTTCGATATTTTCGAACATAGGGGTTCCAGTAACTGGAGGATCAAAGGGCCCCGGAGAATTTATTCTGCATTTGCCCCTCGCAGGTCAGGTCACGGTGAATTGCGCCATCATGCCGGCATCCTCATGTTCAAGGATGTGACAATGCAGCATGAACGGATCTGCCGCATCCGCCTTTTTGTTGACCTGGACCAGGATTTCGACGCCGCTTGCGTCGACGACCACCACATCCTTGTGTCCCTCTGTCGCGGGGTCGACGGGCTGGCCCCCGCGCGACACCACTTGGAACGAACACCCATGCACGTGGAACGGATGCACCATCATGGGCGCGCTCACCCGCCACAACTCAGTCTCGCCGAGGGTCAGGGCCGCGTCGATGCGGCCCATGTCGTAGGCGTTGCCGTTGATGCCCATGATACTGCCGGTGGCGCCGAATAGCCTTCTGGCCATCGACCCAATCATGGACCCCGCGTGCATATCGAGCCGGAATTCGCGGGTGCGCACTGGGGCGCCGAGATCGAATGGCGGTGCGGGGAGCGCGGCGGGCAGTGCGGAGGGAGCATTGCCCTGGGCTGATCCCGGCGAAAAGGTCAGGATATCCAGCGTTCCGCCGGAACCGGCCCCACCGCCCATCATGCCGCCCCCCATCATGCCACCCTGCGCGAGGTCGCTGCTGATCAGGCGGACAGGCGCGCTGTCCGCGCTGAAATCGACGACGATCTCGGCGCGCTCGGCCGGGGCCAGGGCGATGCGATTGCGCGCGACCGGCGCGGGCAGCAACCCGCCGTCGCTTGCGACCTGATGGAACTGCCGCCCGTCGGCAAAGGTAAAATCATAAAACCGCGCGTTCGAGCCATTGAGCAGGCGGAGCCGCACCAGTCCGCGCGGCACATCCGCGACCGGTCGGACCGCACCGTTGACGCAGATCGTGTCGCCCAGAAAACCGCCCATCAGGGACATCATGCCGGAAATGTCATAGACCAGCCGCCCGGAGCTGTCGAAGCTGCGGTCCTGCACCACCAGCGGGATATCGTTCACACCATAGTCCGAAGGCAGGCCGTCGGGCGCGGCGGGATCGTCGACCAACAACAGGCCCGCGAGCCCGTGGTAGACCTGCGGCCCGGTCTTGCCGTGGACATGGCTGTGATACCACAGCGTCGCCGCCGGGTGATGCACATCGAACCGCGCCGACCACGTCTGGCCGGGGGCGAAGGCCGTCTGCGGGCCGCCATCCATGTTGCCCGGGACATGGGCCCCGTGCCAATGCGCCGTGACCACGTCGTCGGTCCTGTTGACAACGTCGATCTGCGCGGTGCGCCCGCGCCGCACTCGCAGCGTCGGCCCGAGGTAATCGGCCTCATACCCTAGCGTCGGCGTCTGCGTGCCGGGCACGAAGGCGTGGCTGCCTTTTCGCGCGGTCAGCGTGACCGGCTGCGCGCCGTCGGCCTCTAGGATCGGCGGGATCGGCAACGCCGCGCCGCCTTCCGCCGCGAAGGCGCGCCCGGTCAGCACGAACGGAGCCGCCAGCAGCGCCGCGCCGCCCAGCAAGACCTGTCGCCTGTCAAGATTGTGCAGTGGTGGGTTCAATATGCTCACGATCGAGACCCTTGTCTTGTGTTTGCAGGGTGGTTTGGCATCTCTTGTCGGACATATATTCGCATCAGCCTGCATTCCCCAAGTGGCGTGTCGTTTGAGGTGAAGAGCGCCTGTATCCGAGCGCTAGACAAGGATTTTCTGCCGCAAGCGGCACCTGCGGTCGCGCAGACTGCTGGATCTGGACGGATCAGACCGCGAAGCCGCTGTTTCCTTGCCCAGGGGCGGCGTTTTTCAGCGCAGCGGACAGATCTGTCCAGCCGCTTTCGTTCAGTTTGAGCGTGGATCGCGATCATGCGCATAGCGGTGGCGCTCGCAATCGGCGGATAGCGGCGAGGATGGCGCGTACCATCGTGCCGGTGACAGCGACCTCGGCCAGCTGGAAGGTGATGGTGCGGGCGTGACGGACCACACGTGCCCCGATCTTGATCAGCTTCAGTTGCAGGCTGGTCAACGACCAGTCGGCCATGGCCTCGGGCAGCTCGATGCAGCGCAAGAAGGTGGCCAGGTTGTACGCCAGGGCGTGCAGTTGCAGCCGCACCTCATTGTCGCGGAACTTCCGGCACGACAGCCGCGTCCAGCGAAAGGCGTATTTGCCCTCTTTGATGTGCTGCTCGGCGGTGCCGCGCTGGTTGTAGAACCGCACCACCCAGTCCGGCTCCATCGGCAGGTTGGTGACGATGAAGCCGACACGCGGGAACAGTTCGCCCGGATGCCATTCGATCTTGGCGATCACCCGGCGTTCCTTGTCCCAGGACGCCGCCTGATACTCGAATTCCTCGAAGAACCGCTTGACCTTGGTCAGTGACGGCCGCCCGACAGGGCGCGTTAGCCGATGCGCGATCTTGTCCTTGAGGACCGCGTTTGCGGGCAGCCGGATGGCGTAGAAGAACCGCGCTTCTTCCAATCGCTCATAGATCGCCGGGATCGCGTAGGCAGCATCGGCCCGGAAGAACCTGCCACCAAGGTCGCGCTCCGCGTAGCGCGCAATGACGGGGTCGAGAACATCACGCCAGCCATCGGCGCTGTGGACGTTGCCATGGCGCAGGGCGCAGCGTTCCAGCATCCCGAACTGGTTGAACAGAAAGTTGGGGTGATAGCAGCTACAGTCGAAATGGCCACTCCAGGCGGACCCTTCCTGGTCGCCATGGGTCGGGCTGACCGAGCTGTCCATGTCCAGAACGATGTACTTCAGCCCGTTACGGTCATGGAACCGGTCGATCCATTGCCCGTTCAGGTCGGCCAGCGCGGCACGGTTCCCGGCCAGAGCCAGCGTCTCGGTCTCGAACCGTCCCATCTGCGATGCCGAGGCCGCTTGTGCATCGACCGCTCTGCCGCCGACAACTTGGCGCATGACCGGATCGCAGGCGAGACGGTTGGCGTCGTTGACATCCTCGTATCCGGCCAGCCGCCCAAAGACTGATTGCCGGAACAGGCCGTCGAGCCGATGGACCGTGTTCTTGCCAGAGCGAGTATCGCGCAGCGCCGCTGACGCCAAATCGGACAACCCGAGCGCGTCATCAAGCTCGCGCATCACCAGAAGGCCGCCGTCGGAACTGAGCTGCGTGCCGCGAAATTCCAGCCGCACGCGAGGGTCGAAATCCACCCGATCTGCCCGTTGCAAGCCCGCACCCTCTGGGTGATCCATGAAACGCGCCCCTCGTAGCCTTCAACACCATGTTTTATATAGGAAATATAATGGTCAGGACAGCGAAATCAGCGCCTTACTTGGGAAATGTGGGCTTAGAGATGATGGGTGGGAACAAGACCGCGGGCATCGGGGCATGCCTCGCGCTGGCGACGGGTGTTCTGGCCGGCGCGCCAATGGCGCGCGCCGCGGACATGACCACCCCGGTCAAGGCCGTCGCGCCGGTGAGCGAGCCGTCGCCGTGGTTCGTGCGGGTGGGCGTCGGCGGGCTCTTCTTCGATTCGAGCACGAACATTCTCTTGGGCAACGCGCCGGTGCCCTTCTCGGATGCCACGGCCGACAACAATTGGACCGTGGTGTTCGACATCGGATACTACATCACGCCCAACATCTCGCTCTCGCTCACCGGCGGATACCCGCCCACCACGACGCTGACGGGCCAGGGCTCGCTCGCCGCCCTCGGGGCGCTGGGCAAGACCACCTACGGGCCGGCGGCCCTGACCGCGCAGTATCATTTCAACCAGTTCGGCGCCTTCCAGCCCTATGTGGGCGCGGGCATCGCCTATGCGATCATCTTCAACTCCAACGACGGCGCGGTGAAGAACCTCAAGGTCAACGGCGCGCCCGCCTTCGTGCTGCAGGCCGGCGCCGAATACGCCATCGACCAGCATTGGGGCGTGTTCGCCGACGTGAAGAAGCTGTTCCTGGAGGTGGACGCCACCGGCATCGTGGCGGGCCTGCCCGTCCAGGCGGACATCACGCTCGATCCGCTCATCGTTTCCTTCGGCGCGTCCTACCGGTTCTGACGTGGCCGCAGCGGTGACCTCCTGAAGGGTCGCGTCGACGGGCCGTGGCACCGCCACGGCCCGCATCGCCGTCTGGCAGGCCGGACGGCGTGGCCGGAGCCCGAAGCCAATGGGCGATGAACGGCGCGAGCCTTCAAGCGGCGCGCCCGCCCTTCGCGATCTTCCGGCTCAGGGCGACGAAGTTGAACAGGTGCGGCATCTGGTTGTCGCGCCGGTAGTTCAAGGACAGCTCCGTGCCCGGATTGAACCCCTCATAGCGCGCGAAGAGCACCCCTGCCCTGCTGCTTTCCGAGACCGAGGCCGGGACCAGCGAGATGCCGGTGCCGATGGAAACCAGCGTGATCGCGGTCTGATAGTCCTGCGTGAACACCTGCTCCCCGGGCGTGAAGCCCTCCTGTCGACAGACGTCGAGCACCAGATCGCAGAAGCCGGGCCGCGGCTGGCGCGGATAAAGGACGAAGGTCTCCGCCCTCAGGTCGCGCAGGCGGAACACGCAGTCCTCGCCCCTGTCCGGCACGGCGAGGATCAGGTCCTCCTGGGCGATGATCTCCGACTTCAGCTCCGCATCGTCGAGCTTCGGCCGCGCCACGGCGATGTCGATCTCACGCTGGATGAGGGCGCGCTTGAGCTCCGCGTGGCTCATGGTGCAAAGGGCGAGCTCCACGTCGGGATGGGCCGCACGGAAAGCCTGGATGATCTTGGGAAGGACTCCATAGGTTGCCGTGCCTTCGAACGCGATGCGCAGGCGGCCGGCGCGGCCTTCGCCCACGCGCCGCACCTCCTGCTCCGTGCGCTCGGCCAAAGCGAGGATCTCGCGCGCGCGCTCCAGCATCAATTCGCCCGCCTGGGTGAGGCGGATCTGGCTGCGGCTGCGGTCGAACAGATCCGCGCCGATATCCTGCTCGAGCTGGGCGATCTGCCGGCTGAGCGGCGGCTGGGCGATCTTCAGCCGCGCCGCCGCCCGGCCGAAATTCAGCTCCTCGGCCACCGCCAGGAAATAGCCGAGGCGTTTGAAGTCCATCCCTCCGATGTCCTTGTAGGGGCTCGGCGCCGGTCGGCGCGTCCCATTGGCCCGCGGGACGCAGGCCGTCCCGGCGCCGTCTCGGGTGGGCGCCGACCGCGCGCGGTCACGCGGTTCCATCGACGAACAGGCTGGGCAGCCCGCCGCTGTGCAGGAACAGAACGGTGGCGGCCTCGCCATAGCGCCCTGCCCCGACCAGCGCGCCATAGCCGGCCATGGCCTTGCCCGTATAGACGGGATCCAGCACCACGCCCTCGCAGCGCGCCGCCCGCTCGAGCGCGGACATGCCCGCCGGCGAGGCGATGCCGTAGCCCGCGCCGATGAAGCCGTCATGGATGATCACGTCGTCGGCCGGCACGGCGCGGCCGAGGCCGAGATGATCGGCCGCCTGATCGGCGAGATCCTTGACGCGAACGCGCGCCTCGGCGGCCGGCCGGCTCACCGTGATGCCCTCCACCCGCCAGGAGGCGCCCAGGAGCCGCGAGCCCAGGAGCCAGCCCGCCAACGTGCCGCCCGAGCCGACCGCCATCACCACGTAATCGGGCCGGATGCCCGCCTGGCGGCACTGCGCCATGACCTCGCCGACGGCCTGGACATGGCCGATCACGCCGAGGGCGCACGCCCCGCCGCGCGGGATCACATAAGGCCGCCCACCCGCGGCCCGGATGTCGGCGGCTTCCACCTCCAGCATCCCGTCGACCGAATTGCGGTCGCTCGATCCGGTGAAGCGGGTCTGCGCGCCCCACAGCACCGACAGCAGGTGATTGCCCCTCGTCTGCCGGGGTGGATCGCCCCAGTAGACGGCGGTCATGCCGAGGCCGCAGAAGGCCGCCGCCGCCGCCGTCGCGCGCACGTGGTTGGAGAGGACGCCGGCGCCGGTCACCAAGGTGTCGGCGCCGGCCTTCAGCGCATCGGCGACGATGAGCTCGAGCCCGCGGATCTTGTTGCCGCCGCAGCCGAACGGGATCAGGTCGTCACGCTTGATCCAGATCTGGGGGCCGCCCAGCGCCTGGGAAAGCTGGGGCGCGGGCAAAAGCGGCGTGGTGGTCGGGTTGAGAACGAGGCGCGCCGGCTCCATGAGCCGCATGTCAGGCTGCTCCATCCCGCGCGCCTCCCGCGAGCACCCGGTCGACCAGCGCTTGGCACTGCGCGGTCTGAAGGCCGGCATTGAAGACGCGCTCGATCTCCGCGCCGGTGAGCGTCCTGGCGATGTCGGGATCTTGGCCCACCACCTCGCGGAACGCCCGTCTCTCCTCGCCCGCCCGGCCGGCGGCCTGGTGCACCAGGCGATGGGCGCTCTGCTTGCCCAGCTTGCCCGCCAGCGCCAGCATGAGGACTTCCGAATAGATGCGCCCGTCGCACGCATCGAGATTGGCGCGCATGCGATCGGCCTGGACCTCGAGGTTGCTCAGCATCTCGCCCAGCAATCGCACCGCCTTGCCGCCCGCCATGGTGAGCTCGGGCACCGCGTGCCATTCGAGCTTCCAGGAGCGCCCGTCGCGCTCATGGTCGTGGGGCAGGCTTTCCGCGAGCGCGGACGTGTTGGCCCGCACCACCCGCGAGAGCGTGCCGAGATGCTCGGCGATCTCGGGATTGCGCTTGTGCGGCATGGTAATGGAGCCGATCTGCTCGCCCACCGCCCCCTCGCGCACCTCGCCGATCTCGTCGCGCTGGAGCGAATAGACTTCATGGCCGATCCGGTCGGCGGTGCCGGCGGCGAGGGTGAGAAGCTGGGCCCATTCCACCAGCACGTCGCGGCTGGCGGTCCACGAGGTGAGCGGCGGGCGCAGGCCGACGCGCTCGCAAAACGCGCGCTGGACCTCGAGGCCATGGCGGCCCAGCGCGGACAGGCTCCCCACCCCGCCGCACAGCTGGCCGATCCCCATGCGCTCCTCGATCTCCTCGAAGCGCCGGCGATGGCGGCGCAATTCGGCGAGCCAGCCGGCCACCTTGAAGCCGAAGGTGATGGGAAGGCCCTGCTGGCCGTGGGTGCGGCCCACCATCACCGTGTCGCGGTGATCGCGGCACAGAGCGGTGGCGGCAGCGATCGAACGGTCGAGATCGGCGAGGATCAGCGCGCGCGCCTCGCCGAGCGCCAGCATCAGCCAGCTGTCGGTGACATCCTGCACCGTGGCGCCGAAATAGAACCATTCGTTCACCGCCTCGGGATAGCGCTGGCGGATGACGTCGATGAGCCCGGCCGTGGAATGGCCCGTGGCCCGATAGCCGGCGGCGAACCGCGCGAAGAAGTCGTCGTCGAGCACAACCTCGCGGCAGGCCTCGACGATCGCCGCCGCGCTGGCCTCGGGGATCAGACCGAACTCGCCCTCGACCTGCGCCAACGTGCCCAGAAGATCGAGCCAGCGCCGGGTGCGCGGGGCGTCGTCGAACAGGGCCTGAAGCTCCGGTGTCGACCAGGCGCCGCCATAGATGCGCGAGCCGAAGGACCAGCCGGTCATGGCGCCCTCCCCGAACAAGAGCGGGCCTCGCCCACGAGGCTGCCCAAGGCCATGGCGTTGCGCCGCGCCGTTGCCGCGAGATCCTCGGCGCGGTGGCGGAAGGTGTCGTCCAGTTCGCGCGCCTGGCGCCGCACCTCCTGGGGCGCGGCGCCGCCCACGTCGCGGCGCGCCTCCAGGCAGGTCTTCGGATCGAAGGCCGCGGCGAGAAGGCCGTCCGGAACGGGGGGAAGGGCCGCATCGAAGGCGTGGCAGGCGGCGGAAAGCTCGTCCTGCGTCAGGGTGGAGAGCGCGCGCTCCTCGCCTTCCAGGCGGGTCACGAGGCGGCCGACGAGGCCGTGGGCGCGGCGGAAATCGAGCCCCAGAGCGAGGCACAGCCGCTCGGCGAGATCGGAGGCGAAGCAGGCGCCGTCGGCGAGCAGGGCCTCGGCCCGCGCGCCATCGAAGGAGAGGGCGCCGATGATCTCGGCCATGAGGTCGGTGGCCTCGGCGCAGGAGCCGAGCGCCTCGGGCACCGCGCCATAGGCCAGCATGCGGTTGTCCATCTGCCCCGTGGGCGTGCGCGCGCTCGCCGCCACGCCCGCCTGCGCGCCGATCAGCCGGTTGGCGAGGCCCCGGATGAAGGCGAGCGCGTAGGGGTTGCGCTTCTGGGGCAGGATCTTGCTGGCGCGCGAATGCTTGTCCGCCAAGCGCACGAGGCCGAACTCGGCGGTGGCGAAGATCATCAGGTCCTCCGCCAGCCGGTCGAGGCCGACGCTGGCGGTGACCGAAAGCGCCATGGCCTCGATGGCGAGATCCGCCTGCCACATGGCATCGCGCCCATGGGCGAGCGGGCTTGAGAAGCCGAGCCGTCGCGACAGCGCCGCGCGGTCCTGGAAGGCCACCGAGCCGTTCATGCTGCCGCAGCCGGCGGGGCAAAGATCCGTGCGGACGTAAAGGGCTTCCAGGCGCCCGAGATCGCGCAGGACCGGCCAGGCGAACCCCAGGAGATAGTGGCCGAGGCTGGTGGGCTGGGCCGCCTGAAGATAGGTGTAATCGGGCATCACCTGGTCGGCATGGGCCAGGGCCGCCGCGGCCAGCCTGCGCCCGAGCCGGGTGAGCGCGGTGCCGAGCACGAGGAGCCGCTCGCGCAGAAGAAGGTGATAGGCCGTGGTCAGCGCCTCCCGGCGCGCCCGCGCGGTGCCGAGCCAGCCCGCGGCCGCCGTCCGCGCGGCGATCCTGGCCTCGTGATTGGTGTAGAGGTCGCCGAGCTCGGCCAGGGCCTCCGCGCCACCCTCGTCGTGCAGGTCGAGAAGCGCGCCGACGAGGTCGCGGGCCGGGCCGCGCGGGATGACGTCCCGCTCGGCCAGGGTGATCACGTGGGCCAGGTCCACGAGGACGAGGTGCGGCGAAAGCGGAACCTGGCCGGAAACCTCCTCGGCGAAGGCCACCGCCACCATCCGGGGCGAGGGCGCCGCCGACAGGCGGTTGCCGATCTCCAGCACGGCTCCGGCGGACCGGTCGGAAAGCCTAGTCATGGCGCAGCTCTTGGGGCCGGCCTTGGCGCGCCATGGGCCCCTCGTCCGGCTCGGGCAGGTCCGGGTCCCAGTGCCCGATCGCCTTCTCCCGGTCCGCCACCGCCGACAGCGTCTCGAAACGCAGGCCCGAGCGCAGGGCCTCCAGCGCGAGCACCTCGTTCACCGCCACGTTGCCGAGGCTGACATTGGCGCCGAACCGCGCCACGAGGGCCGCCTGCTGCTCCTTCTGCGGCGCCTCCCAGATGAGCTGGTCGATCTTGTCGCCGAGGAGGCCCGCGATCTCCTCCAGGAAGTTGGCGCGCAATTCGCCGGCCTTGTCGTAGATGCCGATGCCGCGACCGGATTCGCGCGCCTCGACGATGACGAAGCTCGATCCCCATTTCAGGTCGTCCAGCGCCTGCTCGGCCAGTTCGGCGGCCTCCGGCTGGCTTTGCGGATCCTTCTTGCCCACCTCGGTGATGACCACGAGGCCGGCCTCGCGGGCGCAGTCGATGATGCGCCGGCGCCGGTCGCGCGGCAGATCGATGGTGCCGTCGGAGATCTCCACGGCGGAAAAGCCGAGGTCCCGCGCGCGCTGCATGAAGACGCGGCAGTGCTGCTGCACGATGGCGGCTTCCAGAAGCGTGCCGCCGGGATAGGTGAGCACGCCGCGCTCGCGCAGGAAGGCGAGCTTGTCCGCCAAGACCTGCGGCGGCATGAGCGCGGACGTGCCGAAGGCGAGCTTCCAATGGTCGATGTAAGGCGCGGCGACCGCGGCGATGTCGGCCATGGCGGCGGGCCCGATGCCCTTGTCGATGACCATGGTGATGCCGCGCTTGCGCGGCCGGCTCACGCGGCGGTCGAGGGCGGCGTCCAGGGCGAGCACCCCGCGCCAGGGGCGGTCCGATCTAGCTTGCATGGCTGACCAGCTCCTTCAGGGCGCGCTCCACCATGGCGAGGTCGGAGCCCCAGGGCACCACCATCACGTTGCCGTCCTGCTCGATGTCGAACTCGAGCAGGCAGCATTTCAGCATGGTGAGGCTGTTGCGCTTGCCGGCGATGGCGCGCGGGCACATCTCCACCCGTGGCGGCTCGTCGCCGTAATAGTGGCGGTGGAACTGGAGGCTCCGCTCGCAGCCGATGAGGGTCCAGTCCTCCCGCTCGGCGGGCCGCTCGTCGAGGAAGTGGACGGGCGCCTCCAGCTCGTCGAGCCCGCCGGAGCGGCAGGGCACGAGGAAGGCGTGGGGGTGCACCTGCGCCGCCAGGTCCTTCAGCTGGATTCCAGCTCCAGCTTGATGGGCGGCAGCTTCGCGTAGCTCAGCACATGCTCGATGAGATGGAACAGCTTGGGCGGATCGGGCGGGCTCACCTCCACCACCCGGAGCACCAGGGGGTCGGGGTGGTGGATGAAGTTCACGTGGTCGTACATGCCCTGGCAGATCATGGTGCCGTCGGCGCCGATGCCGTTCTTCTCGGCGAGGCGCGCCAGGGCCGAGGGATTCGCGCAATCGGTGTCGGGATCGACCACGAAGCGGCAGGTGTCCGGCAGGGCCAGCACCTCCAGATAGTCGATGGGCGCGAACAAGGGCTTGGTGTCGCGCGGGCCGAGGGCCACCAGGGCGTAGGCGTCGTCCTTGCCGCGCAAGGCGATGATGGTGGTCCGGCGATAGGCCTCCTTGCCCATGAGATGGGCGGTGATGGCCGCCTCGCTCATCTCGCCGTCATAGGGCTGCACGCTCACCCCGCGATAGGGCAGCTCGACGATGTTCTTCTTGTCGCGGAGTTTCTCAGGCGCCTGCTCTTGGTGCTGCTCCTGATGGATTTTCTCTGGCTTGTTCATGGCGTTGCTTTCCGATTGGTACGTTTCCCGATTGCGGCAGCCCCCAATTCTTGCGCGTCCCGCGGATGGCGCGCCTTTGTCCCGCGTGTTCCGGCCGATGCCGCCGCCGGCGCGCGCGTGGAGAGGCGGGGCGCCGGGCCGGTCATATGGCGGTCATCCCGCCATCGACGGCGAGCACGCTCCCGGTGACGAACGCGGCTTTCGTGCTCAGAAGGAAAACGGCGGCCTCGGCGATGTCCTCGGGGGTGCCGAAGCGCCCCATGGGGTATTTGGCGAGCCGGCGCGCCTCCAGCTCGGGATCGCAATCCGTGCCGAGGAGCTGCCGGCCCATGTCGGTTCCCGCGACCGTGCCGGGGCACACCACGTTGACCCGGATGCCCCGGCCCGAATAATCGGCCGCCATCTGGCGGGTCAGGTTCACGACCGCGCCCTTGGCCGCGCAATAGGCGGCCATGGTGGGAATGCCCACGAGGCCGGCCACCGATCCGAAATTGACGATGGCGCCCCTGCCCCGCTCCAGCATCCCGAAAAGCGCGGCCTTCGAGGCGAGGAAGGTGCCCGTCACATTGACCGCCATGATGCGGCTCCACGTCTCCACCTCGGTGGCGTGCACCGATCCGAAGCCCGCGATGCCGGCATTGTTGACGAGGCCGGTGAGCGGCCCGAGCGCTCGCTGCGCGCCCGCCATCGCGGCGGTGATGGCCGCCTCGTCGGTGACATCGGCCCCCACGCCCCAGGCGGCCGCGCCGAATTCGGCCGCCGCCCGTTGGGCGCAAGCGCCGTCACGATCGATGAGCGCCACCCTCGCGCCGGCCCTTATGGCCGCGTGGGCCACCGCCAGCCCGATGCCGGCGGCGCCCCCCGTGATGGCGATGACCTCTGCGTCCAGCATGCCGGTCACCTTCGTCCTGCCTTTCTGCTCGGGGCGGCGCGCAAGATCAGATGGCGGTGTAAGCGCCATCCATCACCAGCGCGGCGCCGTTGACGTAGGTTGCGTCCTCGCCCGCCAGGAACATCACCGCGTCCGCCACCTGGGCGGCCGTGCCGATCTCCTTTTGCGGGATGCGGGCGAGGACCTGGTCGCGCAGCTCCGGCTGGTCGAGGCGCCACTGGGTCATGGGCGTCTCGATCATGCCCGGACAGACCGCGTTGCAGCGGATGCCGGAGCCGGCATAGTCCACCGCCACGGACTTCGTGAGCTGCAGCACCGCCCCCTTGGAGGTGGTGTAGGCGGAGCGCCCCGGGAACGCGACGAGGCTCGCGACCGAGGCGATGTTGACGATGACGCCGGCGCCCTGCAGCAGCATGTGCGGCAGCACCGCGCGGCAACCCAGGAAGATGCCGCGCACATTGACCGCCATCACCTTGTCGAACTGCTCGACGGGCGTCGTGTGCAGGACGCCCGCCTCGCTGTTGCCGGTGATGCCGGCATTGTTGACGAGCACGTCGATGGCGCCGAACTGCTCCATGGTCGCGGCGATCGCGGCGTTGACGTCGCCTTCGTCCGCCACGTCGGCGCGCACGCGCAGCACCTTGTCGGCATAAGCGTGCCAATGGGTCCTGGCGGTCTCTTCGAGGGTCTCGGCGGAAAGGTCGAGCGCCGCCACGCGATCGCCACGCGCCAGGAAGCGCGTGGCGATCGCCAGGCCATTGCCCGACGAGGCGCCGGTGACAATGGCGACGCGGCTCACAGGCTCACCAGATTCTTCGAGCCCGCGCGCAGGCGCGAGAGCTGGATGAAGTGGGTCGGATTGAGGAACAATTCGTCCATGTCCCCCAGTTCGTCGACGGTGAGCCCCTGCTTGATGAGCACGTTCAGGTATTGGAACGCGTCCTTCGCGCCATAGCCCACGTGATGGGCGCCGAGCACCTTGCGGGTCTTGGCGTCGATGACGATCTTCTGGAAGCCCGACATGTGGGCCGTGCCCTTGCCGAAGGCGTAGAGCATGGTGCGGTCGGAGGCCGGCAGCGCCACGTTGAGGCCGTTCTCCGTGTCCGGCGGCATCTTGATGGTGACGATCTCGTGCCCCGCCGCGCGGGCTTCCTCCTCGCCCATGCCGAGGAAGCTGACCTCGTAATGGGTGTGCAGGAAGTCGGGATAATTCTTGGGCGTGTAGGAGATCTTCTCGCCCATGACGTTGCGCGCGGCATAGCAGCCGGACTTGCGGGCCTTGAACATCTCCATGGGCCCGCCGATGAGGTCGCCCACCGCGTAGACGTTGGGCACGCTGGTCTGAAGATATTCGTTGACCAGCACCTCGCCCTTGGGGCCGAGATCGAGGCCCAGGATCTTCGCCAGCTCCGCCGAGCGGGGCTGCTCGCCGAGGCCGAGGAAGACGAAGTCGGTCTCGATGCGCATCTCGCCGTTGGGCGTCATGGCCACCACCGCCTGAACGCGGCCGTTGGCGTCCTCCTCGATGCGCGTGACGTTGGAGCCGGAGATGATCTCCATGCCCTGCTCCTTCATGCGGTCGAGCACGTAGGCGCGGGTCTCGTTGTCCTTGATGAGCTTGAGCGGCTCGGTGCGCACCAGCATCACGGTGCGCCGGCCGGTGGCGTTGAAGAAGCAGCCATATTCGACCGCGGTCTTCGAGCCGCCCACCACGACCACGGTGCTGCCGGGCTCGTAGTCGAGCTCCTCCACCAGCGTCGCGTGGTCGAAGACGCCCTTGGCGTTGACGCCCGGCACGTCGAGCGTGCCCGGCCCCGCGCCCACCGCGAGGATCAGGTTCTTGGCCTTGAACACCTTGCCGGCCGCCTCGACGGTGTGATTATCGATCACCTTGGCCGGGCAGTTGAGGATGTATTCGAGGTTGAGCTGTTCCTTGGACTGGAAGTTCATGATGCCGTGCGGGCCGTTGCGCCCGGCGCGGAACAGATCGACCACCTCCTTGATGCCGACCACCTTCTCGGTCATGTCCGGGAACCAGTACTGGCCCGAGAAGGTGCGCGCGAGCATCAGCTCGGCCGCGCAGTCGGAGAACAGATGGTGCGGCACGCACGCATTGTGCGGGCACGAGCCGCCCAGGAACGGCCAGCGGTCGACGATGAGCTGCCGGCCGCCCATGGCGCGCAGATAGGCCGAGCCGAAGCGCCCGGCGGCGCCGCCGCCGATGAAGATGGCGTCGTATTCGCGTGGATCGTTCTCGTCCACGTTGTAGATGACCTCTCCGCCATCGGGCGCCTCGAGGATCTCATCGATCCGCGTGGCCCATTGATTGATGGTGAGATGGTCGTTTCGGGCGTTCCAGACTTTCACCGTCTACTCCTCGGGACGATCAGGTTGAGTTCGTGCGGGGCGGATGGATGCTGCGGGCTAGCGCCCGCAGCACAGGCATCCGCCGCCGTTTTCCGTGCATTCGAACGGGTGGGGCTCGGCGGGGCGGTCGGCCATGATCTGTGGCCGCTCGCTCTTGCACTGGGAGCACACCCAGACGCGGGGCTTGCGCGTGCCCTCCATGACCATCCCGCGGAAGACATGGCCGCAGTCCGGGCATTTGATGGTATAGACAGGCATGGCTCCTCCCTCATCGCCCGAGCTCATGTGTTCGCCCGGACGATTGAAAGATGACTGACGTCTTTAGATCAGGCCGCCTGCTTGGCCTTGGCGAGCTCTGCTCGGACAATCTTGGTGCCCTCGACGAGGGCGTGCAGCTTGTCCTGGGCGATATAGCGCTGGAGCAGAATGAGGCCGCAGTCGGTGGTCACGCCGAGGCGGTCCGCCGGGACGATCTCCAGCAGCCGGCGAATGCGGTTTGCCACCTCGTCGGCCGTCTCCGTGATGGTGCTCTTCACGTCGATGACGCCCGCCCAGAACGAGACATTGTCCGGCAGGGGATGGTTCTTCATCACGTGAAGGCCGCTGAGATCATCGGAGCGGCGCCCGCAGCTTTCCAGGTTGAGCACGTCGAGCCGGGCCTCGTAGGCCTTCGGCACGATGGAGCCGGTGGCGGTGGCCTTGGTGGCTTCCGCCTTGCGCTTGGTGAGATCGAAGATCTCGCCGCTGGCCGCCGTCTCGTCGGGATAGTAAGCGGGCGTGCCGCCCCAGTTGCCCCAGCACACATGGGCGATGATCTTGGCGTTCTTCACGCCGTCCACCGCCGCGTTGAAGGCTTCGATGGCCCAGTCCTCGAAGAAATAGGGCCAGGTGAACTCGTCGATCTGAATGAAGTCGACGCCGAGCGCGTCCACCTCGCGGATGTCCTCGTTGATGGCCTTGGCGATGGCCATGGCGCGATCGCGGCTCGACTTGTAGTGCAGGTCGTTGGTCGCCTGGGTGAGCGCCTGGACGCCCGTATACTGCACCTTGGTGGGCTTGCCAGTGGCCTTCTTCAGCGCCTTGGCCTGCTCGACCATGATCGCGCCGTGGCGCCGGACCTCGCCGGTGAGGGTGCCCGCGTGAAGCCGGCTGTAGATCGGAAAGCCGAGATAGCCGCCCTTGAGGTCGTAGCCGAGGCGCCGGTAGTAATAATAAAGGGCCTGTTCGGCGTAATTGTCGCCGTGCACGCGGCCGTCGCTGATGATGTCGAGGCCGGCGCGCTCCTGATCGCGGGCGATGGCAGCCACCGCATCCTCGAGGGATTCCTGGATCAGCGCGTCCGGCGGCTCCTGATCACCCGTCCAGGTGCGGGCGAACTGGGCGTCCCACCACCGCGGAT
This sequence comes from Xanthobacter autotrophicus Py2, assembly GCA_000017645.1. Taxonomy (NCBI): domain Bacteria; kingdom Pseudomonadati; phylum Pseudomonadota; class Alphaproteobacteria; order Hyphomicrobiales; family Xanthobacteraceae; genus Xanthobacter; species Xanthobacter versatilis. Next base: position 81,202 of record CP000782.1, on the reverse strand, counting down.
TGGGATAGTTGCCGACCATACTGGTCGGAATCGTGACGTCTTCCCCTCGGATCAGCATTCCCATCCTCCCTGATGCCGCCTGACTGTCTCGTGCCGCGGCAGACCCAATCTGCCTGGCCACGATGCGTCGTCGGCCTTCTCAATGATGACGACATTCCAGCACCATTCCTGCTCGGAAGTCGCCATTATTATCTATAGTTGATCATTCTTAGTCACCGACCATGGACGCTGTCAAGCGCCTCGCACGGGCCAGCATGAGATTCTCGAGCTTTTGCGGGTTTTCCGGCGCCGAACGGCGAATCCGGACGGCCGGGCGCCGAACCCGGGCGTGGGACACTCCGCCGCGTCCCGCCGCTCACCGAGACTTGATTACAATCTTATTCATACATATCTGTACCGCACCAGACTGTCGCACATTTCCGTTATGGGTCGAAGGGTGCTAAGAGGGCGGACAGCTCGATAAGAAACCAAAGGGGAGGATTGGCCATGCCCAAGGAGCCGATGGGACATGTCCGAAGTTAGTCAAACCTATTCTCGCTCCGAGGACGACGGACGCAATGAATGAAGAGAACAACCTGCTTACCCTCGAGGAAGCCGCCCAATACCTAGGGTTTAGCAAGACGACCCTGCGCCGCTGGACGAGCGACGGCCAATTGGCCTGTCTGCGCGTCGGCCTGCGCGGCGAGCGGCGATTCGATCGCAAGGTGCTGGACGCCTTCCTCGCCGGGCGCAGCGAGGAGGTCGGCGAGGTCGCCGCCCCTGCCCTCGCGCCCCCGGCCGCGGCGGCGGAGCCGGCGCCCCTGGCGGGGCAGGCCCACGCGCACACCCATGCGCATCTTCATCGCCACATCTGCCTGCATTACCGCAATCCCGCCGAGCAGTGGGAAAGCTTCCGCACCTATTTTCTTGATCATTACCGGGCCGGCGCGCCGACCACCTACATGTACAGCAGCTCCACGCGGGCGGATCTGCTCGAGCGCGTGCACAATGAGGGCATCGATCCGGAAGAAGCCGTCCGCTCGGGCCTGCTGCGGCTGGTCCCCGCCAGCGAATCCTATTTGCGCCAGTCCGAGTTTTCCGCCGACTTCATGATTTCCTTTGTCCGATTGATCATGATCCGCATGCGCGCCGACGGTTATCAGCGCCATCTGACCACCGGCGAGATGGACTGGCACTTCATGCGCAGCGCCGGGAACATCGACGAGCTCCACCTCTACGAGCGCAAGCTCAACCGGCTCTCCGACGAATATCCGGAAGCCACCATCGTCTGCCACTACGACATCACGAAGTTCGATTCGGAGGCGGTGCTCAACGCCTGCCTGACCCATCCGAACGTCTATTTCGGCGAGCGCTCGCGCAAGGGCGGCGTGCTCCTGCCCTGAGCGCGGCGCGCCGGGCCGCGCGAGACCGTCGCGCCGGCGGCGCGCGCGATGGTCGTCCACAGCGCCCCTGAGGCGCCTCGCTTAAAAAAAATCCCGCCCGGCGCCTTGCGGCACCGGACGGGAAGGTCACCCCCCAAGGGAAGGCGTGGCGCACCTGCGGTAAGCGACGTGCTTGGAGCGTTGCTCGCGCGCATCGCCCCGTGGCAGGCGCGCCGAATTCCTGCGTCCGCGCGTTTCTTCACGCGACCCGGCATCTTCTGCGCCTGGAAACGCTCCGGCGCCGGGGCTTCCCGCCGTCAGGCGGGGCGCACCACGGCGACGGGGCCGTTCGGACGGTCGGGGTCGAGCGCCACCCTGCCCTCCCGGTCGAGGAGGAGCTGGGGCGGCACGAACCAGCCCATGCGCCGCGTGCGGGCGTCGGGCTTGGGGGCCGCGCACAGCACCTCGGCGCCCGCGGCGCGCCACGCGCCGAGATTGGCCTCGCACTGGGTGCGGAACTTGTCGGCGATGAAGGGGGCGACGTTGCGCCCATCGCCCACGCCATAGTCGGCCCGCTTCAGGAGGGGCGCGAGCGCGTCGGCCAGGGCCACGATCCTTTTCTCCGGCACGCTCACCTCGAGCCCGCCATGGCCCGCACGCGCGGCATGGGCGAAGAGGATCTCGGCGATGGCGCTCGCCGCTGCGTCGAGATCGTCCTTCGGCCCGAGCGCCATGGTGGCGACATGGCGCAGATGGGTCTCGACGGGAATGCCGTGGCGGGCCGGCGAGAGCTTGACCATGCCGGCGGTCTTGCGGCTGCCCTGGAAGTCCACGCGCTTGAGGCCGCTCTGGCGGGCGAGCGCCATGCCCACGTCGATGCCCGCCCCCTGCACGATGTTGAAGACGCCGCCCACCGGGCAGGCCGCCTCGAACGCCTCGGCCAGGCACACCAGCGACAAGGGCGCGCGCAAGGAGGGCTTCACCACCGCCACGTCGCCGCCTGCGAGATCCGCGAAGAGACGGGTGAGCGCGATGCCGAGCGGTCCGGACCAGGACAGGATCTGCGCGATGATGCCGGGCGCGGCGGTCGTCTTCGCGCCGGCGGGATCGAGCTGCAGCCGCGCCGCGGCGATGGCCGCCTCGAGGTCCTGCCGCGCCAGGGGCGCGGGAAGGCCGGTGTCGCGGGCGATGATGTGGGTGACGTGGTCGGCCCGCAGGACGAGATAGTCCAGCGTCGCCTGGAGCGCGCTCACCCGCGCGGTCGCGGGCAGCTTGGTCCATTTGCCCGACGCCGCGCCCGCCGCCTCCATCACCGCCGTGATGTCGCGGTGGGTGGAGAGCGGGATCTCGGCGATCACCGTCGAGTTGGACGGGTCATAGATGTCGAACTCATAGCCCTCGCGGGTGAACACCCATTCGCCGCCGATGAAGTTGCGCTCGGCCAGCTCGTCGAAACGCGAGGCCTCGATCATGTCGGTCATCGTCCCCTCCGCTTGTTCTTCTTTGCGCGTCACACGAAACGGTCGAAAAACACCCGGTCCGCGGGAATGGCCTCCTGCCGCACCGTGCGGGCGAGGATGTCGTCGGTCATGGGCGCGGGCCCGGCCACATAGAGGTCCTTCGCCTTCAGGTCGGGCTCGCCGGCGACGAGCGCGTCGCCGATCAGGCCAGCCTGCCGATGGAGCCCGGCCGGCCCCGGCCCGCCGTCCCGCAGAGCCAGATGCACCCGCGCGCCCGCGGCCTGAAGGGCGGAAAGCTCGGGCACGCAGAACAGCTCCTCGGCGGTGTTGACGCCGAAATAGAGGTCCATGGGCCCGCCAAATCCTCGGGCGAGCGCGCCGCGCAGGATGGAGAGCATGGGCGCAAGGCCCGACCCCCCCGCCACCGCGACGATGCCGCGCGCGCTGTCCGCGCGCAGATAGGCCCGCCCGTAGGGCCCCTCGATGACGAGGCCCATGCCCGGCGCGCACTGGTCGAACAGCGCGGCCGTGCCGGCGCCGCCGATCTTGCGCTTGATCAGGAGCTCGATCCCTCCGGCGGCATTCTCAAGATTGGCCACCGAATAGGCGCGCCGGCCCGCGCCCGGCAGATCGAGGATGAAGAACTGCCCGGGCAGGAAATGGATCGGCCCGCCGACATTCAGGACGAGCCGGATCACCGAGGCGCACAGCGTCTCCTTCACGGTGACGCGGGCGGCGTGGCGCCGGGGCGGTGGCTCGAGGAGCGCATCGCCGGCCCGCACGTTGATCTCGAGATCGGACGAAGGCGTGGACTGGCAGGCGAGGATGCGATCGCCCTTCTGCCGGTCGCGCGCGCTGAGGCCCGGGGCCTCCGGCCACAGGAGCGAGACGCTCCCGTGGCTCAGACGGCATCGGCAGGAGCCGCACGAGCCGCTGGCGCATTCGTAGGGCATGTCGATCCCCGCCGCGAGGGCGGCGTGGAGCACGGTCTGGTCCGAGCGACAGGAAAAGCTCCTGCCGTCGTTCAGCCGCACGTGAAATGCCCCGTCCTGCCCCGGACGCTCGGCCGTGGCGGCCGCGTCACGCGCCTCAGGCATCGTGCCCGAGGCCCGCATTGGCGTGCAGCTGCGCGAGCGTGGCGCGGACCTCGTCGGCGATCTTGGCCGCATCCGCGCTGGGGGCGCGGCTCGCAAGCATCCCGGCGCCCGCGGCGAGGACCGCCTCGCCGGTCTCGTGCCAGCCGGCGATGGCGTCGCGCAGGACCGTGCGGTTGTTCACGTTCTGCTCGACGGCGAAGCGGCCGAGCGCGGCCGTCCAGCGGGCGTGGCGCTGGGCGTCGCCGTGAAGGTTCCGCAGCACGAGGCTGTCGAGCTCGTCGCCCTCCACGTGGAGCAGGCGCGCCAGGTGGTTGAGGAACAGCTCGTCGAGGATCGGCTTCACCACGAAATTGGTGCCGGCGAGCGCCTTGTCCCATTCGAAGGTGACGAGCAGCTCCTCGATGGCCTTGCGGATGGGCTGCCAGTCCGGGGACTTCTCCCACACCGCCCGGTCGCCGGAGCCGAAGCCGCGGGCCGGATGGGCGTCGGCGAGCTGGCGGGTGCGGTAGGCGACGCGCTGCACGCGGCGCAGCGCGTCGGAGGTCTGGAACACCGCGCAATTGCCCACATAGGCCGACGGGGCGAGCTGCTGGATATAGGCCGCGAGCATCTGCAGCCCATGGCCCAGATAGCGGGTCGGCGTCAGCCCCGCGGACAGGAGGTCGAGGCTGCGCGAGGAAAGCTCCTCGTCGTAGCGGCCCTCGCCGGTGTAGGACAGGAGCAGGTTGTCGACATAGGTCTCCTGGTCGTCCTGCATCTTGACGTAGGTGTCGTAGGTGGTGCGGTCGGGATCGCGGAACAGATCCCAGCTGTCGACCTTGAGCGCGATCTCGTCGCGGTTCTTCTTGAGCCACACATTGGCGTGCACCGTCGGCGACAGCTCCAGGGGCGTGCCGCGCATGGTGTGGTTCATGTTGTGGGTGACGACCTCGTAGTCGGTCGGCTTGCGTCCGAGATTGCCGAAAGCCGTCCAGGTCTTCTTGCGCTCGCGCGTGCGGGTGGGGCGCTGCTGTGTCACGTGTTCCTCCCAGATCTTATGGCCTTGCGGCTTAGGACTTGTAGTACCAGCGCATTTCGCTGTCCGAGGAGGACATGCGCCCCTTGAAGGAGGACATCTCCGCCTCGATGGCGGCGAGCACGAAGCTGCGCCCCAGGGCCTGCTCGATGGAGGCGCGGGTCAGCCGGCAGTCGCGGTCGGTGTGGATGCGCACATAGTCACCGCGCTCGATGACATGCACTTCCTTGCCGGGATTGTCGGCGATGACGGCATCGATGACCGCATCGGCAAGATCTCCGGCGCGAATGACTGGACCGACAAGGTTCTCGTCCATGTCGTCGACGGTGGCGTTGCTCATTTTCAGGCCTCTCCCTCTTTGGGCAGCGGTTCGGTGCCGATCAGGACACGTCCCCCCTCGACCTTGAGGGGGAACGACTGGAGACAGACGTTGGCGGGATTGATCCCCTGACCGCCCTCGACGCTGAATTGCCATTCATGCGCCTTGCAGATCAGGACCCCGTCCTCGGTCAGGTGGCCCTCGACCAGGGAGACGGACTGATGGGGGCAGATGCCGTCATAGGCATGGAACCGGCCTTCGTGCTTGACGAGCAGGACCTCGTGCTCGCCCACGTCGAAGACATCCATCTCACCGTCCCAGAGATCATCGACCGCGCAGACATCGACATACTCGATGTCGTCTTGCTCGGCGTTGGGGGCGTGAAGGTTCACTTCTTGAACCTCACGTCGAACCACTGCAGGGGCAGCATCTCGCGCTTGGTCATGATGGCCTCCAGGGTGGCGCCCCCGTCCAGGGTCTCGCCGTCGAGGAGCACCTCATAGCCGGTGGCGGTGGGATCGGGCGGCAAGCGCCGCCCGACCGTGTGGACCGCCACCTTCTCGGCGATCTGATCGATGGTGTCAGAGGTGTCCACCGCCACCAGGTGGGGGACGAAATCCCCCACGAAGCGGCCCACGATGGGGAACAAAGACATGGGTTTCCTCCAGAATGCTCTTGTTGTTGTCGCCGTTTACTCGGCGGCGATCCGGTTCTCGGCGTAATCGCCGGCCCAACGGTAGTTGAACACGTCCTTGCCCATGACTTCGGGCGTCAGGCCCATCCAGTTGAGCACGCCCTCGATGGTCATGGGCTGGATCTGCCCGCCGATGAAGCGGTCGACCACGTTGGTGTGGCCGGCATAGCGCTCCGGATCGAGCTCGAAGATCCACTTGGAGACGTCGCTGTCGAAGGTGTAGAGCCGCCCCTTGTAGACGAGCTGCTCGGGCTTCAGGTGGAAGCGGTCCCAGTGCGAGCCGATGGGCAGGTTGGTGACGTTGCACAGCATCGGCAGCGTCTCGGGCAAGGTCTTTTCAATGTTGCCCGCATTGATGTTGGAGATGATCTCGTCCCACAGGACGCCCCAGCTCTCTTCCCAGTTCGGATACTTCTGGTTCAGCCAGCGCCGCTCCTCGCGCGAGACGCCGCCATTGGGATCCCAGAACAGGGTCGGGCGCCAGAACCAGGTGCCGATGTGCAGCGCGTGGTGGCCGTGATCGAGGGTCTTCTCGAACGTGTCCCAGTACCAGGGCTTCTGGAGGCCGTAGTCGCGCAGGATGCGCTCATGATGCTTGACGATCCACTCCAGCATGAACTCCTTGAACGACATCTGCCGCTTGGCGACCGGCGTGTAGTAGTCCATGGAGACGCCGGTCACCGCCTGGAAGATGCGGTAGGAGCGCCAGAAGGCGACGTCCAGGATCTGCTGGGCGCGCTTGGGGTCGTGCTTCATCATCACGTCGAGGGTGGGAAAGCCCAACTGGGCGTGCCGCGCCTCGTCGGTCTGGATGCTCGACAAGAGGTTGGAGAAGTTCACGTCGCCGGCTTCCATGGCGTCGGAGGCGAGCGCCACGAACTGGATGTTGGTGAAGCCGTGCTCCAGCGTCAGGCTGGTGGCGAGCGCCGCCTCCACGCAGTCGGCGTTGAGCATGATGTCGTCGAACAGGTTGCGGGTGGCGAGAACCGCCCATTCGTCGGTGTGGAACGCCCGCTGGCTCCAGTCGAAGCTCGGGGAATCGTTGAGCAGATCGTGGCTGAAGCGCAGGTCGAGCTGGGTGTGGCGGGTCTCGTCCAGCATGCCGAACGCCCCGAGGCTGCGCCAGCGGGCGGACGGCGCGAAGCGCACGAACCGGCTCTGCATGGTGACCGCCATGTGCTCCACCATGGTGATGGTGCCCATGTGCAGGTGCGAGGTGGCCTTGTGGCCGTCGTCGAGCTTCTCATAGGCCTTGGCGCGGACCATGGCCTCGCGGATGGCGCCGACGCTCGCTTCCTTGTCGCGCTGGACCATCACATATTCGCGGAAGGAGACCCGGAAGGGCTCGTCCCAATCGTCCCAGGCCGTGCCGCAAATGTCCTTTTCGCCTTTCCACTCCTCGGGAAAGGCGACCGCGCGGTCGACATAGCTGAGCGTCCAGTCGACATCGCGCGCGATGTCGTACCAATCGTCCCGATTCAAGAGCGCCATGGATGTCCTCCCTCACAGATCTACTGTTGTTGGCCAATAACAACGGCTCTTATTGCGATGAGCGGCAAGGTGCGCCCAACGTGATCTCACAAGACAGCGCGCGCGATCCGATCGCCGCGCCGCTCAATTGAGCCGTCGTGCAATACGAAAGCAGCTTTCGCTTGGGGCGAGGGCGATCTGACGGACATTGAGCAAGGGGCAACACCCACACCTCGACCGTGACGCCGCCGCGGCGACGCCCTCCGGTTCGATCGGCGGGGCCGTTCCCGTGAGCGGGCCGGAGCGCATGGCGTGCCCCCGCCATGAGGCGGCGGATCGCCCGACCGGTCCGGCGCGCACTGTCCTCGCCTGAGCCACCCCGATTGCCCTCCCTCCCGTCTTCTTTTTGTCGTGGCACCGGCTGTTCGCGCGCTGCCAACGGCGACATCTTCATCACAGATAGCCAGACATGACAACCCTATACTTGTCCTTTCCTATCCTTTGATGGTCGTTCATGTGCTCACGTGCCCGCCTAGAGGCCGCCATCGATTTGCCCGCGCGCCCGACCGCCGGCAGATCGCGCAGGCCCGACGGGCACGCGTCGATCTCCGGCAAAGGCCTGAGACGACAACGATTCCCGGATAGACATGCGCGCGAGAGGTTGGACGCTCCTATGAGCGGCCGCCTCGTCGATCGAGGCCTGGACGATGAGCTGAAGGGCGCCACCTATGCCGTGGTCGACGGTGTGGACGGACGCACCCACCACATCCGGTTTCCCGACCTTGAGGCGACGGGCGACGGTGCTCCCGGCGCCATCGTGGAGCTCAGTGGGTTCGAGGACGGGCGGGGCCAGCCGAGGATTGCACGGACGGTCCGCTCCGACCCCAAGATCGAGCGGCAAGTCACGGCCTCGTGCGCCACCTGGCTCGACAGAACGGCCTCTCCACCGCGCTTGACGGATCGTTGATCGAACCTTGGTGGGTTTGCTAGAAGTCGTAGGTCTCAAGTTGGCGGTATCGGGCGGATGGCTGCACTTGCCACATTGATGGATGCTCCGGACCAGATGCCGGACCAGATCCTGGAGGCCTATGGGCGTCCGCGCGCCGGCCGCTTCCCGCTGATCACCATCATCACCGCCCGCACCGCGCTGGACGCGCGCGCCTGGCTCGGCCATTGGGCGCGCGCGCATCGACGCGTCGTCTTCACGGCGCCGGACCTTGAGCCGAAGGCCGCCCTCGCCGCCTACAGGATGCACCTTCCAGCCCACACCAACCATGTCGCGCAAGGCTCCGGCCCGCTGCTCCGGCTGCCGGGTGAGGTGCGCGAGGCGCTGCCCGCGGCCGAGGCCCTCGTCCGCGCCCATCCCGGCGTCGGCGTCGTCCTCACCTTCGGCATCGGCGACATGGTGAAAAGCCTTCTCGACCCCAGCCTTCCCCAGCCCCTCGTGGGCATGGCGCTGCAAGGGCTAGCGCCGGTGGACGCGGTGGAGCGGCAGGTGATCCAGTCCGTCTCCATGGACCGCAAGGTGCCGTTCCTGCGCGGGCCCCGCGAGGGTCGCTCTGCCACATGCTCGGGGCCGGCACGCATGCCCAAGGTCGCGTCTCCCCCAATGCGCGCGTGCCGGTCCACGCAAGGCGCAGCCACGAGATCGACCTCTTCCGCGATCAGGCGCCGCCGACGATCGAGATTGACGATCGCGAGCACGAGACGGCGCGCCGCAAGCGCTTGGACGAGGACGAGCAGCGCGACCTGGAAGTCGCGGGCTACCGCATCAAATGCTTCGCCAACCACTCCGGCATTCATGATCCCGTCGCGGTATGGCGGGATATCGCGGACATGCTCTCGCGTCGAATCATGAGAACAGGTGCTTGATGTCGCTCGTCGTATTTCCCCGTCCGGACCCGGCGCGCTTCGCCCCCCTTTCATCGGCCGATCTCATGCTCGCTTGCCTCGCGGGGCAGAAATCCGGCTTGTCCGAGAAGATGCTGGCCCGGCGCCTGGCCCCCTTCCTCGATGCGGACCAGAGCGCAGACGCCCAATCCGCCCTCATCACCCAGGGGCTGGCCTCCGCCGAGAAGACCATCACCCTCACCCCAAGCGGGCACGCGGCCGCCCGGGCGCTGCTCGGCGCCGATGCCGGCGCGAGGCGAGGCATGGATGGGCTGGTCCGGCAGCTTCTTCCGGCCTGCCTCGGGCTCGATCCGCAGGCGGGCGACGTGCGCCTGTCCCATCCCGAGGTCTGCATGGGCGCCATCGTCGCCGTTGGCTTCGGGCTGCCGAAGGAGCTGATCGGCGCCCCGTCGGCCGTGCGCTCGGAGCTGGTCTGGCGCACGCTGATGGCGGGCATCGGAGAGTTCGTCGGCAAGGGCCCGTTTCCGCAGATCGAGAAGCCGGGGGTGACCGAGCGCGTGATCCTCGCCGGCCTTGCGGGCGCGCCCGCCAAGAGCCTGCCCGAGGCCATGGGCGCGCTGGCCTGCGCCGCGGTGGGGCTCAAGGCGGGAAACCTGGACGCCGTGCGCAGGGCGGTGGTCGTCCGCTCGCTTCGCAATGCCCGGCCTGCGGCGATGCCCGATGAAACGGCCTCGCGCGCGGTGGACGCAGCACCATCGCACTCGGCGCCGGACAAGGCCATGCACCCGTCCTCTCCGCTCGGGGCCGGTGCCGGGGCGACGGAATTTGCCGCCCGCGTGCTCGAGGTGGCAGCCAAGCTCACCACCCCACCGTTCCTGGGCCATGTTTCCATCGCGCAGGTCTACGACGCCTATGGTTGGGAATTTCCCGATGCCGGCGCCCTCCAGAGCTTCAAGGAGCGCCTCGTGGCCGCCGCGTCCGCCAACAGGCTCCAGCTCGCGCGCCTCGACATGCCCGAGCACATGGACGCCATTCTGCGCATGCGTAGCGAGACCGCCTGGGGCCGAGATCGCGCGCACTTTGTCGTCACGGCTGGCGGGTAGGCGCCATGCCGCTCGTCAGCGCCTTTCTCGATGCGCGCAACGATGACCTGTTCACCACCATCGCCAACTTCCGCAATGCGCGCGAGCTGGCGGAGATGGACGTGCCCCAGCATCAGCAGGTGGCACGCGAAGCCATCTTCGATGCCATCATCCACGCTCTGAAGCTCAATCCGAGCCCCGGCGCGCGCATCGCCCTGGTCAAGGGGGAGGCGGGCTCGGGCAAGAGCCACGTCCTCTCCACCATGCTGCGTGGCGTGATCCCTTTCACGGAGCACCGCCAGCACAGCGTGTTTCCCGTCATCCTGCAGCTCACGGCGCCGGTGACCATCGCCAGCTATGACGTGTGGCTGCTCGATGCGGTGATCCGCGAGCTGTCGGCTCGCCATTTCGGCGACGAGGACGGCCACAGCCCTTTGCGGCGGCTGGCGGACAAGCTCCTCGATTTCGTGGACCAGCCCCGCCAGCAGGAGTTCCGGCGCGCCGTCGACGATCTCGACAGCGACACCGAGTTCGAGCTCGCCTTCAGAATTGGGCGGCGCATCGCCAGGGAGGCTCGGGCCTGGCTAACCGACGATCTGCCCGGCGGCTTCATAGGCGCCGTCCTGCTGGCCGGACACGGGGACGCATCGGCGCTCAACTATCTGCGACACGGCCAGGTGGACAAGCATATGGCCGAGTTCCTCCTCGTTCCGATCACGACCCCCAGGCAGCGCATAGAGGTCATCCGCAACCTGGGCGGGCTGGCCCAATTGGTGCGCGGCTGCCTCGTTCTGGGCTTCGATCAGGTGGAAAACACCGTGCGGTTCGGAGACGAGGGCCTGTTCGTGCACGCCCTCACCCAAGCGGTGCGTCTCGTGGAGGAAATTCCCAACTGCGCCGTCGTGATCGCGGTCCTCGCCAACGAGTATGAGGCCATCATCGGCGGACGCCGTGGTCGCTTGACCCTGACCGCGAGCGATCTCGACCGCATCGAACGCGAAGCCCCCTTTCCCGCCAAGCTGGATGTAGGGCCGCCTCAATTCCGCCGGGCCGTGGTGGCCAGGCGCCTCGCCTTGCTGCGCGAGCGGGCGCATCTCAAGCCGGCTCCAGATGTGTTGGCGCCTCTGCCCGCGTGGCTGCTGTCATCCATCGATGAGAACCGCAGCATTCGGCGTGCGTTGCGCGAGGTGTCCGAGTTCCGCAACGATGCCATGAAGCGCGGGCGCCTGCCCAGCGAGGCCGAATACCGCGCCACGGCCATCCCGCTCGATCCGCCGACATCCGAGATCGACTTCGGCAAGGCCTGGGACGATTTCAAGGATGAGGGCTCGACCACCGCGCGCTCGCTCTGTGTGAGGCTCCCCACCGCAACCAAAGGCTCGCCGATCAGGTGAGCCGCTTCCTGGAGGTGTGCGACAGCGCCACGCCGTTCGTGCCGCGCACCAAGGGCTTCGCCAGAAGCCCCACCGCCCAGGTGGCGCCAGCCCGGCGCACGCTCGCGGGCCTCGGCGGACGCGCGTTCGATCTCGAGCGACCTTGCTTTTCAAGGCTTTCCAGCAGCGTGCAAACGACTATTCTGGAATGGCGCGCCGGGTGACGTGAGCCCCATTTCTCGTCGAGTTCAGGAGCAGAGTCCGCAGGTTGATTTGTGGCCTCAGGCGGCCACGGTTTCCAGTGTGAGTGTTGCGGCAAACTCGGCTGGGGTTCGGTGGCCCAGCGCCGAGTGAGGCCGGTTGAGGTTATAGTCCTCCTTCCATAAGCTGATTGTGGCGCGGGCCTGCGCCAGGGTCGAGAACAGGGTCTCATTCAGACACTCGTCCCGGAACCGGCCATTGAAGCTCTCCACGAAGCCGTTCTGCATGGGCTTGCCCGGAGCGACATAGTGCCATTCGATGCCGGTGTGCTGGCACCACTTGAGAACCGCCACCGAGGTCAGTTCGGTGCCGTTGTCCGAGACGATGGTCGAGGGCCTGCCCCGGATGGCCATGAGCGCATCGAGCTCGCGCGTCACCCGAAGGCCGGACAGCGAGGTGTCGGCCACCAGCGCCAGGCATTCCCGACTGAAGTCGTCGACCACGGCCAGCACCCGGAAGCGCCGTCCATCCGTGAAGGCATCCGACACGAAGTCGAGGCTCCAGCGGACGTTGATCCGATCCGGCACCCCCATGGGCCGGCGTGTGCCGAGCGCCCGCTTGCGGCCCCCGCGCCGGCGCACCTGGAGCTTCTCCTCCCGGTAGAGCCGGCGCAGCTTCTTGTGGTTCATGACGATGCCCTGGCGCCTGAGCATGACGTGGATCCGCCGATAGCCGAACCTGCGGCGCTCGCCGACCACGGCCTTCATGGCTTCTCGCACCCTCGCATCGTCGGGGCGGTCGCTCCGGTAGCGCACGCTGGTGCGATCGACGCCCAGCGCCTTGCACGCCCGACGCTGGCTCACCCCATGCTCCGCACAGGCCTGAGCCACGGCTTTGCGCCTCGCATCGGGCGTCACCATTTTTTTGAAGCCACATCCTTCAGGATGGCGTTGTCCAGCATCTGCTCGGCAAGCAGCTTCTTCAGCCGGGCGTTCTCATCCTCGAGCGCCTTCTCAGCCGCCGGGCATCGGAAACGTCCATGCCGCCGTACTTGGCCTTGAACTTGTAGAAGGTGGCCGAGGAGATGCCGTGCTTGCGGCAGACGTCCGCCGTCTTCGCGCCTGCCTCCTGCTCCTTCAGCATCCCAATGATCTGTTCCTCGGTGAACCGTGAGGCACGCATCGCCCGTCTCCGTGTCGACGGACTCTACCTAAATCTCGAGGAGGTTTAGGGGCTCAGGTCAATAACCAACAGGCGCAATGGCACCCAATACTTCACGACCGCGCAAGATCACGCTGCAATTTCAACCCTGAGGTGCGCTGAGCAAGCATTTTAGACACCTAGATTGGACCGCGGTCTACTCGTATCGTGCTTAAACGCCAAAAACAAAAGCCCTGGAGATCTGCACGGCCGGCACCGGTCGCTGGTATGAATTGCACCGGTCGGCCTTCGCTGCGGCCGTGTCGTCGGTCACACACCTCGAACCTTTTAAGGGTTGACATGCTATATCCCGATATTAAACTCATCATTTCTTCAGTATTTTCAATTAACGCGCAGTGACACATTTATGTCCTTCATGTTTCTGTCATACGCCCGTGAAGATGAGCCGCGAGTGGCAACTTTGCTTGAAGCGCTTCGCGCAGAAGGGCTCTCCATTTGGTGGGACCGCGATATCCCCGCCGAAGCCCCTTGGGAGCAAGTAATCGAAGAAAAATTGCATTCCGCAGCTCTTGTCTTGACTTGCTGGACTGCGTCATCAGTCAATAGCCAGTTCGTGAAAGCTGAGGCACGCTTCGCACAGCAGGCCGGCAAGCTTGTGCAGGTATTTCTTGAAAAAACCAATGCGCCAATATTCCTATCCTACGCCGAGCGTCAAGGCTTTGAATTGATCTGCTGGAATGGACGACGCGCCGACGACGCCTTCAGAAGACTTGTCGACTTCTGTAAAGGGACTTTTCACCCCCCCCACTTGATTTCGACTCGCCAAACTAAGATTCACGCGTTGGTCGAACGGGTTCGTCTGCTACATGCAGCGTTGGTCCAGACCCTTGTCGCCTTTAGAAACGAGTCGGGTTTGTATACGTCCTATTCAGTGAACGAAAGGGCTCCTTCCTTTACGGTATCTGCAATAGCAACATTGGCACTTGAGGAGAGCGACGTTGAAGAGGCTCGAAGTGTCGTCCCAGATCTTTGCGCACTAATTTATAGCGGCCGCGAAAAATGGTGGTCGCGCAACGCGGGAGCATGGCGAGCCCAAGTTGGTCCGCGGGGTTGTGAATGGCGATGCGGATAAAGTGATCACGCTGGAGGGCGGCCGCGCGCACGACTGTCCAGGGCGCAAATGGCGTGTGCGTGCGAGCCAGCATCTCGTTCCGCGCTGCGCTATAATCGTCCCAGTGCTTTATCGCTGTGTCGTCGATGGGACTCAGCTTCCACTGCTTGAGCGGATCGTCCCGTCGATCTCTTAGCCGGCGTTTTTGTTCAGTTCGCGAGATATCCAAATAGTATTTGAGAATAGTGACGCCGCAATGGGCGAGCAGTTGTTCGAACAGCGGAGCCGTCATGAGGAACTCGTCATATTCCTCGTTGCTGCAGAACCCCATCACCCGCTCGACTCCAGCGCGGTTGTACCAACTGCGGTTGAACAGCACGATTTCCCCGCCTGCCGGGAGGTGCGGCACCCAACGTTGGAAATACCAGGACTTCTGGTCGCGATCGGACGGCTTGCCCAGCGCGACCACGCGCGTCTCGCGCGGGCTGAGATGCTCAACGATTCGTTTTATCGTTCCATCCTTGCCGGAGGCGTCCCGTCCTTCGAATATCACGAGAACCTTCTTGCCGGATTTGATGAGGTGCTTCTGAAGACGCGCCAAATCCACCTGGAGGTCGTGAAGTTCTTGGCCGATAGCCTCACGTTTTTCTTTCTTGCCCATCTGGATTTCCCATCATGAGATCTGTCGCATGCTGACGTATCGACCGTTGCAATTACGCTACAAAAGAGTAGCCGCCTGCCGACGTAGACAGGCGTTCAGCGGAGGGGCCATCCAATTCAGTTGGATATCTTTGGCTCTCCAGTTCGTCACTTCTACACTCTCGCTGAATCGCGATTTCAAGTCGCCGAAATACGTCAGCGCGCCGCTTCAAGAGCGGCGAGACCGTTCACCCGTGCCAGCAGGCCCGGGATACCCAGACTTGCGACGAAGCCTCCCAGCACAGCGAGGGCCGCGAGCGTGAAAGGCGCGTTCGGCACGAAGGAAACGCCAAACAGCAGACCGCCGGCGGCCGATCCGGCGGCTTGGCCAAGACTCGCAGCCGCAGTCTGGCGACCCAATGCCGCTCCTTGCCTTTCCCCGGCACTGAGCGAAATCCAGTACGTCGCAATGGGGGAGAGGATACCAGCGCTGGCCGCGATCGCGGCTACGACGAACACAGTGGACGTGGTCGCTGAGGCAAACGGCACGGCCGCGACACTCGCTGCCAAGACAGCGAGAGCGGGCATGAGGAACCAGCGCGTGGTCTCCGGCTTCACGAACGGTGAGAAGACGATCATTTGGGCGACCAACATGACGAGGCTGCACACACTGAACATGAGCCCGATCTGATAGGTACTCATGTCGAGAACTTGCAATCCGCGAAGCGAGAGGCCAACTTCGAAGGCGCCCACAGCCGCGGCGGTTACGAACGAAATGACAAGGAGGCGTGGCAGGGCGGCGCGGCCCTCGGGTCCGCTTGCAACTCCTTCCTGATTTATGCCGCGCTCCATGGCGTCAGGCACGAAGAACCATACTGCCAGCGCCACCAGGAACGAAAAACCTGATGTGGCTACATAGGGTGAAAGAGAAACTGCGTCCTCGCCTGAACTTGGGAAGAGTCCTCGGGCGACGACGACGGTGAAGCTTCCCAGCATCGGCCCGACTAGGAAGCCAATGGCACCGGCAATGTTGAGCAGAGCAAAGCGGCGGGCGCGCCATTCCTTCGTGCGAGCATAGTCGCCGACTAGGGCATAGGCTGCGGGCACAATGGAAGCTGCGAACAACCCGTTCAGGAAGCGGCCGAGATAGAGCAGCGGGACGCCATTGGCGAGCGCAAACAGTGCCAGCGTCAAGGAGAACCCCATCAGTCCCGCGAGCAGCACGGGGCGGCTACCATGCCGATCGGCAAGGCGGCCCCATAGTGGTGCGAACAAAAACAGCGCGAGGGTGTAGGTTCCGGTCAGCATGCCGGTATGCCGCGATAGGATAGTAGGTTCCGCCGTTCCTGCGATCCGTTCAATCGCAAGCGGAAGTATCGGCAGAAGGAACCCATAGCCAACGGAAATCGTAAACATTGCCAACAGCAATGAGAACATCATCCACCATCGCAGTGGTTGGAAGACGTTCACCGCGATCACGCCACTGCCTCAACCGCGGTTTCCGTCGGACTGCTTTGAACTCTAGTACCGCGCGTGATGCCGGCCAGCCGTGTGCGCTTGAGCATCAGTGCGTTGATCGCCACCAGAGCCGAGCTGCCAGACATGGCGAGAGCGGCGATTTCAGGGCTCAGGAGCATTGGGTAGAGCACGCCCGCTGCGAGCGGAAAGGCGATGACATTATAGGCCACGGCCCACCACAGGTTCTGATGCATCTTGCGCAGGGTCGCGCGGGAGAGCTCGATGGCGCCGACGATGTCGTATGGATCGCTCTTCATCAACACGACGTCGGCGCTCTCGATGGCGACGTCCGTTCCCGCACCGATGGCGAACCCCACGTCGGCCTGCGTGAGTGCCGGAGCGTCGTTGACGCCGTCGCCAACCATGCCGACTTTGTGGCCTTGAGCCTGCAATTCCTGAATCTTCGCCGCCTTCTGGCCGGGCAGTACATCGGCGAGCACCATGTCGATGCCAAGAGTTGCGGCAATTCGCTTCGCTGTGCCGGCGTTGTCGCCGGTCAGCATGGCGACCTGCACGCCACGCTCGCGCAGCTTGGCTACGGTCGCCTGGGCGGTCGGGCGCGGTGCGTCGGCGATCGCGACGAGGCCGAGAAGGCGGCCACCACGGGCCACGTGAACCACGGTTCGGCCGGCGCCCTTCAACTGCTCTGCCGCATCGGCGAGTTCGTCAAGGCCGATCTTTTCTTCGTCCATGAGCCGGCGGTTGCCGAGAAACGTCGTTTGACCCTCGATCTCTGCGCGAGCACCTTTCCCCTCGAGATTGAGAAACGACTGCGCGTCCGGCACCGTGAGTCCTTCAGCGCGTTCGATGATCGCCAGCGCGAGCGGATGATCCGAACCGTGCTCGACGGCGGCCGCCATTCGCAGCACCTCATCCGGTGACGCCTGGCCTGCGGCGATCACGTCGACCACGCGCGGCTGGCCCATGGTCAGTGTGCCGGTCTTGTCGAAAACGATGACGTCGAGCTTGGTCGCGTCTTCCAGCGCGGAAGCGTTCTTAAACAGGATGCCGTTCATGGCACCGAGCCCGGTTCCCACCATTACCGCCATCGGCGTGGCGAGCCCGAGTGCATCGGGACAGGCGATGACAAAGACGGTGATGGTCAGCGTCAGCGCGAAGAGGAGGGTCTGACCGATCCAGAAATACCAGACCGCGAAGGTGACGAGACCGATCAGGACCGCCGCGAGCACCAGCCATTGCGAAGCCCGATCGGCGAGAAGCTGCGCCGGCGCTTTGGAATTCTGCGCTTCCTGGACGAGCTTTACGATTTGGGCGAGGGCCGTGTCGGCGCCCACCTTCGTCGCCTTGTAGCGCAAGCTGCCACTCTTGTTGATCGTGGCTCCGATCACCATGTCGCCAGACTTCTTCGAGACCGGCATCGACTCGCCCGTTAACATCGATTCATCGACATCAGAGCGTCCTTCGAAAACCTCGCCATCCACAGGGATCTTGTTGCCGGGACGCAGAATGACCGTATCGCCGAGTAGGACCTCGGCGGTTGGGATCTCGATCTCGGCTCCGCCCCTGAGCACTGTGGCTTTGGGCGGCGCGAGGTCCATGAGCTGACGGATTGCCTCGGACGCGCCTGCTCGTGCACGCATCTCAAGCCAGTGTCCGAGCAGGATGAATACCAGCAGAACGGCAACAGCCTCGTAGAACTGCTGACCCTTGAAGAAAAAAGTCGATCCGACGCTGAACAGGTAGCCCGTGCCAACACTGAGTAGCACCAATACCGCCATGTTGAGCACGCCGTTGCGCAGCGCGCGGATCGCCGCGACGACGAAGGGCCAGCTCGGATAGAGGATCGCGGCACTCGCGAGAACGAAAAGCAGGATTTCACGATCGAAACCGAATGGCGGATCAATGCGCAGGAAATCCATGCCCATCGGCTGCAGCAGAAATATCGGAACCGAAAAAATCAACGCGACCCAGAACCGATTGCGCATATCCCGGACCATGCCCTGCATGTCCATCCCCGCGCCATGACCCATCTCATGGGCCATGGCATCGTGGGAGATCGGCATCGCTTTGTCCTGCGTCCCGGCGGCCGGATGCGCCCCGTGACCCGGGTGACCAGCATCATGGCGATGCGGCGCTGCCGGATGCGCCGGTGGCACGGTCGTCTCGTTCGGCACGCACTGATGCCTTGGAACCACCTCGCCGCGGCAATGGAAGCCGCAGGCGCTCACCTCAGCCTGGATAGCTTCCAGACGGATGCGTCTTTCGTCAAAGCTGACAGTAGCCGTGCCGGATGCGAAGTTCATGGCGACGGAGGTGACACCTGGCAACCGTCGCAGGTGCTTTTCGACCACGAGTGGATCGAGCACATCGAAAAATTGCTCCACGTCAATTGTTGTGGTCGTCACAATCGTCGTCTCCTGTCGAAGTCGGAGCGGATGCCCGCCTACAATCATCCACTCTTTCACGGATCTCGCTGTCAGCTGCCGCTGCAGCAGCCGGACTTCTTCGGATGATGACCGGCGCTGGAGACCGAATGGTCTTGATCGCTCGCTGGCACGGCCACGTCGGGCGCCGCCGCGCTTTCGTGTTTTCCGCAGGAGCCGTGAGCATTCGTTTTCTCCGCGGCTTCTGCGCCGGCATGGCCCCCGCAACAGGATGAGTGATCCGGAACCGAATGCTCGGGAATCTTGATTTGGTCGACAGAGTTAGTGCTCATTCCGATGGCTCCTGCTCAGGGGGCATGGCTATAGAGGACGGCATTGCTGGCGCTTTCGCCCCATGCCGCTCATGCCCTCCCACTTCTTGATTTTTGAAGTTAGCTGATGGCCCGGTCAGGCATCTTTAATCTCGATTAAGGACCGGCATCCTTAGGGCGCGCATCATTCTCGTACTTGACGACCCTTCTAGACTCAAGGCTCCGGTTGTCTCACTTGGCGGTATCTCGATTTGCATCAGTGCGGTATGCCAAAGGGGGCAATCGCGCATCCAAGAGCTCTCCCCAGGGTATTCTGAAGTCGCCTCCACGATGACGCCGAATACCCACCTAACATGGATGAGAACGTGCGTATTGCTCCGATCATTGCCGTCGCCGTTCTCGCGGCCGCCGGGGGCGCCGGCTACGCATATTGGTGGAAGCAGCAGGCGACCCGCGTCCCCGCGGGACTGGCGCGAGCGAACGGCCGGATCGAAGTCGAGCGTGTCGACATCGCAACCAAGTATGCAGGCCGCCTCGCCGAGGTGCGCGTCAACGAGGGCGCCGATGTTCAGAAGGATGGCATCCTCGCCCGCATCGACACGACCGAAATTCTTGCGCAACTTGCAGCAGCCAGAGCTGCCGTGCACCGCAGCCATCAGGGCGTGGCCACCGCCCAGTCCAATGTGGCTTTACGCTCGGCAGAGTTGAAGCTCGCTGAAGTCGAACTCAGACGTATCGTCGAGCTGATGCGCACGAATACGGCGACGCAAGCGGAACTCGACCGCCGTACGGCGCAAAGGGACATTTCAAAGGCCTCGCTGGACAGCGCAATAGTGGCCATCGAGGACGCCAAGGCGGCCGTCGAGGCGGCTGTGGCCCAGGTCAGTCAGATCGAAGCCGCGATTGCGGACATGACGTTGAAAGCGCCGGTATCGGGTCGCGTCGAGTATCGTCTCGCTCAGGCCGGGGAGGTCGTAGCTGCCGGTGGGCGGGTGCTCACCCTTCTCGATCTGTCCGACGTTCATATGACGATCTTCCTGCCGACGAGCCAAGTCGGCGGCGTTGAACTCGGGGCGGACGCCCGTATCAAGCTCGATGGCGCACCCGACTACATCGTTCCCGCAACGGTCGCCTTCGTTGCCTCGGAAGCGCAGTTCACGCCGAAATATGTCGAGACCGCGAACGAGCGCGAGAAGCTGATGTACCGCATCAAGCTGCACATTGATCCGAAGCTCCTCGAGACCTATCGCGCTTATGTGAAAGCGGGAATGACCGGCGACGCATACGTCAAGGTCGAGGCCGGAGCGGCTTGGCCGGGCTATCTGACGCCGAGGCTTCCGGATGTCCGCTAATGCCGAGTTGGCCGTTAAAGTCGATTCGGTCCATCACCGTTACGGCAGCACAGTTGCGCTCGATGGCGTCAGTCTGTCGATCACCTCCGGATCGACGGCGGCCTTCATCGGCCCCGATGGCGTCGGAAAGTCGACCCTCCTTGGCCTGATCGCCGGCGTCAAACGCATCCAGTCCGGAACCGTAACGGCCCTCTCCGGCAACATGGCATCGAGCTCTCACCGTGACATCGTTGCGCCGCGCATCGCCTATATGCCGCAGGGCCTCGGCCGGAACCTCTATCCGACGCTCTCGGTAGTCGAGAACATCGATTTCTTCGGCCGCCTCTATGGACAGAGCGAGAGCGAACGTCGCGCACGCATCACGCGCCTGCTGACCGCCACGGGACTCGACCCGTTCCCGAATCGCCCCGCCGGCAAGCTCTCGGGCGGGATGAAGCAGAAGCTCGGTCTGTGCTGCGCGTTGATCCACGATCCGGACCTTCTGATCCTCGACGAGCCCACGACCGGCGTTGATCCCCTGTCGCGGCGCCAGTTCTGGGAGCTGATCGAACGGATCCGCGCCGAACGCTCCGACATGACGCTGCTGGTGGCGACCGCCTATATGGAGGAGGCTACGCGTTTCGAGCACATCATCGCGATCGATGAGGGCAAGATCATCGCCTCAGGCGACACGGCGGGGCTTCTCGATCGGACCGCGACGCGCACGCTGGAGGAGGCCTATGTTGCGCTACAGCGTCCCGAACGCCGCGGCGACCAGGCGGCATTGATAATCCCACCGCTGCGGGAGAGCGACGGGCCTCGGGCCATCGTCGCGGAGGCCCTGACCATGCGCTTCGGCGATTTCACCGCCGTCGATCATGTCAACTTCCGCATCCGGCGCGGCGAAATATTTGGGTTTCTTGGGTCGAACGGCTGCGGCAAGACGACGACGATGAAGATGCTCACCGGACTGCTGCCGGCGAGCGAAGGGCGAGCTGAGTTGTTGGGGAAGCCGGTCGACGCCAGTGATATCGCAACAAGAATGCGCATCGGCTACATGTCGCAAGCGTTCTCCCTCTACGAGGAGATCTCCGTCCGCGCGAATCTGGTGCTGCACGGGCGTCTCTTCCGAATTCCCACGGACGAACTCGATCCGCGCGTCGCCGCAGCGCTTACCCGCTTCGACCTCGATGGCATCGCCGACGCGTTGCCCGCGTCGCTACCGCTTGGGATGCGCCAGCGGCTCCAGCTTGCCGCCGCCTGTTTGCATCGGCCCGAAATATTGATCCTTGATGAACCCACATCTGGGGTCGATCCGGCCGCGCGCGACAGATTCTGGCGTCTCCTTGTAGAGATGTCGCGCCACGACGGCGTGACGATCTTCATATCGACGCACTTCATGAACGAGGCCGAGCGGTGCGACCGTGTGTCCTTGATGCATGCTGGCCGTGTCTTGTCCGTCGGAAGCCCGGAGGAGCTTCGCGTCGCTCGTGGCGCCGCTACTCTCGAAGACGCATTCGTTGCCTATCTCGAGGAGGCATCAGCGCCGCCTGCGTCCTATGTGATCAAAGAAGCGCCTTCATTGGCGGTCGAGGCAAAGCCAATCGATGTTCCGGACATCCCAGGAACTGGGACCTCGCTCTTATCCCAGCGAGCTCACAGGTCGGTGGCTGCGTCCTTGCGCCGAAGCTGGGCATTCGCGCGGCGAGAAGCAATCGAGGTCCTGAGGGATCGCATTCGGCTCGCTTTCGCGCTCCTCGGCCCTCTCGTTCTGATGGTGACGTTCGGCTACGGCATTTCGTTCGACATCGAGAATCTGAGGTATGCGGTCCTTGATCGCGATCAGTCCTACGAGAGTCGGCTGTTCCTCGAGCAGTTCTCGCAATCGCGCTATTTCGTCGAACAAAAGCAGCTGGCCAACGAATTTGAGATTGATCGGCGTCTGCGATCCGGCGAGTTGCGGTTTGCCATCGACATCCCGCCCGGGTTTGGTCGCGACCTTCTGCAGGATCGCCAGCCGCAAGTAAGCTTCTGGCTCGACGGTGGCGCGACGTTCCCTGCGGAGACGGCGCGGGCCTATATCCAAGGCGCCGTCCTGACTTATGCCGCCGATCGCTACCGGCAGCTGCATGGACGCGCTCCGCAGATACTCCCGATAAATGTTGAACCTCGATTCCGCTACAATCAGGACTTCCGTAGCGTGTTCGCGATCACGCCCGGCGCGATCATGCTTCTCCTGATCCTCATCCCCGCCATGCTGACAGCCGTTGGCGTCGTGCGTGAGAAGGAGATGGGATCGATCACCAATGTGTATGCTTCGCCCGCCACGGTAGGCGAATATCTTATCGGCAAACAGTTGCCCTATATCGCCGTTGGGTTTGCCAGCTTCGTCACCCTCGTGCTCTTGGCCGGGGGGCTCTTTGGAGTTGTGGCGAAGGGCTCGCTGATCGGTCTTTCGCTCGCAGCGCTCATGTACGTGTTCGCGGCAACGGCATTTGGACTTCTGATTTCTGCATTCGTTTCGACGCAAGTCGCGGCGATCTTCGCGACGGCTATTCTAACCGTCATCCCCACGGCCCACTATTCGGGGTTTCTCTATCCTGCCTCGACGTTGGAAGGCTTCGCGCGCGCGATGGGGGTCGGGTTTCCAGCCCTCTGGTTTCAGACGGTGAGCCTGGGCGTCTTCGCGAAAGGGCTCGATGCCGGAGTGTTCGTGCGTGAAATCGCCGTGCTGTTCGGCTTCGGGGTCGTCTTTCTCCTGGGGGCGCGGCTCGCGGTCCGCAAGCAAGGTTCGTAGCGATGCGCCAATGGGTCATCAACGTATTTTATTTGGGTCTCAAAGAGATTGCGAGCCTCTTGCGCGACATCGTGATGGTCGGGCTGATCATTTACGTCTTTACGGTTGCTGTTTACACCATGGCGACCGGTCTCAAGACCGAAGTAAATAATGCCAGCGTGGCTGTCGTCGATGCCGACCGCTCAACACTGTCATCACGCATCAAGGACGCTCTTCAGCCACCTTATTTCAGCGTGCCGCGTGACATCGACCGTTCGGAGGTCGACGAACTCTTGGACAAAGGGTCATATACATTTGTCCTGGAGATACCGCCCAGCCTCGAAGCGGACCTCCTCGCAAATCGTGGTCCTTCGATCCAAATCAACGTCGACGCGACGGCCGTGAGCCAAGCCGCCGTGGGAACAGCCTATATCCAGGAAATCATCTCCCGCGAGGCGGCAGACTTCCTGCACCATCACGGTGCGAACGAAGTCGTTCCGATCGAGCCCGTCATCCGCGCCTTGTTCAACCAGAACCTCGAGGCGATCCGCTTCAACGCGAGCATGGACATCATCATGAACGTAACGATGCTCGGGATCGTTCTCGTCGGGGCGGCCGTCATGCGCGAACGAGAGCACGGCACCATCGAACATTTACTGGTGATGCCGGTTCGGCCAAGCGAAATTGCCGCAGCGAAGATCTGGGCAAACGGTCTGATCATCCTACTGGCTGCCGGTCTTTCCTTGCATGTTGTCATACAGTTCGTGCTCCAGATACCCATCATCGGCTCCGTCGAGCTTTTCCTCGCTGGAACCGCGATCTATCTCTTCGCGGTGACGTCGCTCGGTATTTTGCTGGCGACGATCGCTAACTCGATGCCG
This sequence comes from Xanthobacter autotrophicus Py2, assembly GCA_000017645.1. NCBI lineage: Bacteria > Pseudomonadati > Pseudomonadota > Alphaproteobacteria > Hyphomicrobiales > Xanthobacteraceae > Xanthobacter > Xanthobacter versatilis. The sequence goes on along the minus strand of CP000782.1, from coordinate 57,206 downwards.
CAGTTCGCGCTGCTGGCGATCCCGGTGTTCATCGTCATGTTCCTGCTGTCGGGCACATTCACGCCGTTTGAGAGCATGCCTCCGGTTCTACAGGACATCATGTATGCGGTGCCCTCGACGCACTTTGTGAGATTTGCGCAGTCGATCCTGTATCGAGGCGCCGGGCTCGACGACGTCTGGATGGATTTGATGGTCATGATCGCCTTGGGCGCAGTGTTTCTCGCGACGGCTCTATCGCGATTCAGGTCGATGCTCGTGCGGCAGTCATGAGGTGCCGTTGGTAAATAGGTCCCAATCAGGCGAGGGCCGCCTTGCGGCGGTGAGGCGATGACGTGAGTCCTAGGAGCCTGTCCGAGTAAGGGCCTCGACGGGGCGACTTGGAGATGATTCACTTGGCTCATGGCCAAGGTGTTTCGCTCCTGGGATGTGGATCAGGGCTGGCTTCTGCCGCCCTCGCTGCACGAGTTCGTGCCGGCCGGGCACGTGGCTCACTTCATCCGTGACACGGTGCGGGAGGCGCTGGACCTCTCGGCCATTCTCGACACCTACACCGAGGAGCGCGGCTACCCGCCCTATCATCCCGGCATGATGGTGGCGCTGCTCCTCTACGGCTACAGCCGGGGTGTGTATTCCTCGCGCCAGCTCGCCCGCGCCTGCGAGGAACGGGTCGACGTGATGGCTGTGACCGGCCTGAACCGACCCGATTTCCGCACCATCGCCGACTTTCGCAAGCGCCATCTCGTGGCCTTGTCGGACCTGTTCGTGCAGGTGCTACGGCTGTGCCGGGCCGCTGGCCTGGTCCAGTTCGCCCACGTGGCGGTGGACGGGACCAAGCTGAAGGCCAACGCCTCGCGCCATAAGGCGATGAGCTACGGGCGGATGAAGACGAGCGAGCCGGCGTTGGCGGCTGAGGTCGACGCCTGGCTGGAGTGGGCGCGCGTGGCCGATGCGGACGAGGAGCGGGCTCATGGCGTGGACCGGCGCGGCGACGAGACGCCGGCCTGGATGGCCGACAAGCAGCGGCGGCTGGAGATGATCCGCGCCGCCAAGGCCGCGCTGGAAGCCGAGGCCGCCGATCCGCCCGATCCTGATGACGAGAACGGGCCGGGGGCCTCGTCGGGCATGCGCTGGCAGGGGCGGCCGCTCCGCGGCGAGGACGGCGGCCCGCCCGAGCGGGCGCAGCGCAACTTCACCGACCCGGACAGCCGGATCCTTCCCACGCGCGACGGGTTCGTGCAGGGCTACAACGGCCAGATCGCGGTCGATGCCGCGCATCAGGTGATCGTGGCGCATCGCCTCGTGACGAACTCCGCCGACCACCGTGCCCTCGTGCCGCTCGTCGACGGGGTGCACGCCCATCTCGGGCGCAAGCCACGGGAGGTCTCGGGTGATGCCGGCTTTGCCAGCGAGGCGAACCTGGCTGCGCTGGAGGCACGGGGGATTGCAGGCTACCTCGCTCCGGGCCGCGCGCGTCACGGCGCGGCGGATGCGTCCGGCCGGCGGCGGCTGGCGAAGATGCCCCTGATGAGCGCGATGGCGGCGCGGCTGAAGCGGGCCGGCCGGCGGAGCCGCTACCGGCTCAGAAAACAGGTGGTCGAGCCGGTGTTCGGGCAGATGAAGCAGGCCAGAGGCTTCCGCCAGTTCCTGCTGCGTGGCCTCGACCAGGTTCGAGGCGAGTGGGCAATGATCTGCACCGCCCACAACCTCCTGAAGCTCGCTCACGCCGCGCCCTGAGCCCGGAACGTCCTCAACTTCCGCGTGCCGCCCGCCCTCAATCCGGCCACTCCAACCCCTTACTCGGACAGGCTCCTAGGGGTAATCCTAGGAGTAGTCATATGACCCTGTCGCGGGTGGAGGTGATCACCTCGGTGGAGCGGCGCCGGCGTTGGCCGCGGGCCGAGAAGGAGCGGCTGGTGGCGCTGGCACTGGAGCCCGGGGCTTCAGCTTCCGAGATCGCCCGCTCGGCGGGTGTGCATGTGAGCCAACTCTTCCGCTGGCGCAAGCAGTTGTGCGAGCGGGTCACGCCCCAGTTGCCGGCCTTCCTGCCGGTGATTGTCGAGCTGCCTGCGGAACCCGCGTCACCCCCCGACGAGCCATTGCCGCGTAAGCGCAAGGCCCGTCGCGAGAGCCGCATCGAGATTGAACTGGCTTCTGGCGACCGGCTGCGGCTGGAGGGCGACGTGGATGGCCGAACGCTGCGCGAGGCGATCGCCGCCCTGAGAGCGCGATGATCCCCGTCCCGGTCGGCGCGAAGGTATGGCTGGCGACAGGCCACACGGACATGATGTGATGGACGCCCCTCGCGATCCAGGCCCAGTATCGCTGGGCTGAAGCCAGCTGAGGAGGCGAAGATGGAAGTAAAGGTTATCGGGGTCGACATAGCGAAGCGGTACTTTCAGGTTCACGGAATCAACTCTTCCGGTGAGGCGGTTTTGCGCCGAAAGCTGACCCGTGATCTTTTTCTGAAGCTGTTCAGCGGACTGCCATCCTGCCTCGTCGGCATTGAGGCTGGTTCGGGAGCGCATCACTGGGCGCGCGAGCTGACGAAGCTCGGTCACGACGTTCGCCTGATGGCGCCGCAGTTCGTGCGCCCGTACGTGAACTCGCGGCCGAATGAGACGTGCACCGGGGCAGAATCGGCGGTCCAGCCCAAGGGCCTCGCGAAGGGACAAGTTCTCATGACGAGAGAATGCCTCAGAGAGGCCATTGATGTAGGTCAAGGTGGAACTGTGCGGAGAGTGCCCCTCTTGAAGAGGCAAGGATCAGGTATGAGCGTCAGGTTGCAGACGATGGGATGGATGAGAGCGTTGCTGGCTTTTCTGGTCGCGATCACGTTGCTCGTTGCCCCTGTCGCCGGCGCGTGGGCCATGCCGTGTTACGATCTTGTCCGGCAAGAGCAAGCAACCGTCGTGGAAAGCGGCGAACTTCAGGCGGCCATCAGAGGCGATGGCCTCCAAGGTCATTCTCACGCCGTTGGCCATACGCTCTGGTGCAGCAGCGCATGCGCATCCTGTGTCGTGGCCCTTGCCGCACCAGGTCCGACTGTCCCGAAGCGCATCGTGCTCGCTGCGCGCTACGCACAGCGTGATGAAATCGTGACCGGACTGGCCTTTCCACCCACCCTCGGTCCTCCTCGAACCCGTACCTGATCGGACCTGACCTGATGCTCCGCGAGCACAGGGTCGCTCGATGCACATTCGCATGATCAGTCAGCCGGCCTGCTACCGGCAAGGGAACAAGGACCCACACCATGAATCGTCGTCATTTTCTGAACCGGATGATGGCCGGAGCGGCCGCATTCGGCACCTCGGCTGCCTTTCATCCAGTCAACGCCTGGGCGCAGGCTGCACCCGACGCCGCTCGGCCCGCTGCAAACGCCGCGCCGCGCCCGCTCGGCGTGGTCAGTCGAACCATCGAGGTCAATGGCAAAGCAGCACGCGTATTCGGGCTTGCCCAGTCCGACGGCACATCGGGCCTGACCCTGGATGCCGGGGGCAGCTTCGACGTCGCGCTTTCCAACCGGATCGATGAGCCGACGCTCATCCATTGGCATGGCCTGACACCGCCCTGGGCAATGGACGGTGTGCCGGACAATCCTGCCGCGCTTCTGGGACCCTCCGAAGCGCGCCGCTACACCTTCCCGGTCGGCGCCGGAGGCACGCACTGGATGCACGCTCATACGCTGCAGGAGCAGAATCTGCTGGCGGCGCCGCTGATCGTGCGGACCGCCGCCGACCGGCAGCGGGACGAGCAGGAGGTGGTGATCCTGCTGCACGACTTCTCGTTCACGCCTGCGGAAGAACTGCTCGCCAAGCTCAAAGGAAGCCCTACCGCCGGTGCCATGCCAATGGATCAGGGCGCGATGGCCCAAAGCGACGCGATGAAGGGCATGGCCGGCATGATGGACTCCGGCACGACGGGCCAGATGCAAAGCATGCCGGGCATGGTGATGGATCTCAACGACATCGACTATGACGCCTACCTCGCCAATGACCGCACGCTGGGTGACCCCGAGGTCGTCGCCGTCGACAAGGGCGGCCGGGTGCGCCTGCGGATCATCAACGGCGCGACGGCGACCGCCTTCACCATCAATATCGGAAGCCTGGATGGAGAACTCATCGCGGTCGACGGCCAAGCCGTTCAGCCGGTCGCCGGCCGGTCCTTCCCGATTTCCATGGGCCAGCGCCTGGATATCCGGCTGGCGTTGCCGAAGGCGGGCGGCTCGTTTCCGGTCCTCGCCCTGCGCGAGGGAGGCGCCGAGCGCGCGGGGATCATCCTTGCATCCGCTGGCGCGACGATCGCCAAGATTCCGATACTCGGACAAGCCAAGGGACCGGTGCTCGGGCTCGACCTCGAGCAGAGGCTGCGCGCCGTCGAACCGCTGGCGCAGCGCGCCGCCGACCGCCATTTCGCACTCACCCTCACCGGCAATATGGCGGACTATAGCTGGGGTATCGGTGGGGGCGACGCGCTGCGGATCAAGAGGGGAGAGCGCGTCGAGGTCGCATTGGCGAACATGTCGATGATGGCGCACCCGATGCACCTGCATGGCCACGCATTCCAGGTGGTCGGCATCAACGGCAAGACGGTCGGCGGCGCGCTGCGCGACACTATTCTCCTCCCGCCGATGGCTCGCGTGACCGTGGCCTTCGACGCGGACAATCCCGGACGCTGGCCACTCCACTGCCACCACCTTTACCACATGGCGACCGGCATGATGTCGTTCGTTAGTTACGACGCGTGAATGAGGAGAGTGTCAGGCAGCAACATGCCAATCATCTGTCCTGAGCGACGAACTAACCGCTCGCCGCCGCGAGCGTGGCAATCGGTTCGAAGAAGCGCGAGATTCCGACAACCCAGTTGCCCAAGCGTTCGGCGGTCGGTTGGCGCCAGGAAGCTCCCCTGACGTTGGGGCTTTGCCTCCGGGCCTGTAACTCGTCGGAGATCGATTTAAGCCTAAGCTCTGAAATCATTATATGTCCAAGCCCTCCAGGCTCAGAACATCAACCCCTCAATCTCGACTGCGAAAGGTGGGGTCAGGGCTCTGCTCAAGTTTCAACCAAGCCGCCCTGTACCCAGCTGACCCCATCAAGTGCCTTTGAACGCACAGAGAACGTAGGTACCCAACGGCTCCCAACCGCCCAAAACACGCAGCGGCATTGACCAGTTAGAGAACGACATCGGCGCAAGACTGTGGTTGAGAATTTGCGCGCCGAGCCGATCGCAGAGGTAGATCACCATCAGGCGAAGTTTGATTGGGCTCAAGGCGCCGCTTCAATGCTCAAGCAATATGTGTCATAATTTATTGAAAGGGCGATGGGGCGAATGGTCAAGTTCCGGCGGCCAAAAGGATGGGCAAGAGTGTTGCCGGCTATTCTGGTGGCGGTAGCGATGCTGTTTGCGCCCTTGGCCGGCGCGATGCCGATGCCTTGTCATGACCACGACGAAACCATTCTGGTGCTAGGCCTCGATGATGGGCAGGCGTTATCCTCTCGGAATGGAATGGATCATACCGACACGTCGTCCGACTCCGCTGATCACGGGAGATGCTGCAGCCTGTCCTGCGGCGTCTCAGTGTTAGTGAAGGATGGCGTCGATCTGGAAGTTCGCCATCTGACTTTCAGCCGCACCCGGCTCAACCTCGCCGATCAGCTCGATGACGGGCTGGCGGTGTCCCCCGGCCTTGATCCTCCGCGTTTCCAAGTCTGATCTTGCCGCCCTATCTCTCTGAGGAGAAGGCTGGCCTTGGCGGTGCCACACGGTGCCAGCCATGTCGCGCACATGGCGCATCGGGATCGACATCAGCCTCGCGCTGATCGGAAACGAGCACGTCACCATGACACTGCAGAATGGATTCAGCCCGCCTGCTGCTGATACGGTATCATTATCCTTAGAGACAATCTCTTTTGACAGCACTAGCTGGGGATCGGCGCCGGTCTTACGGCCGACAAACCGGGAGATGCGTGTCGTTGATCCAGCAAGGCTCCTCCAGGCTCTTTTCATTTACACGCAGGATTCCGTAGAACGTACCATCCTGTTCTGGGACACGCTGCGTCAGCGCGCCGACAACATGCTGGCGCATGAACGCGCGGGGAAGCCGGCGCTGCTCGACTTCGACTACGACGTGCTCCTCGATGCACGGCAGTTCGAGCATCCGGCAAACTATGCCCTGCTGCGGGTCACCCGCGTGGGAGACGAGTGCCTGGAAGATTGCCTGGACGCGTCCAAGCCGCCCGTGGTGATCCTTGATCCGCGCGCCGGCCACGGGCCCGGGATCGGCGGCTTCAGGCAGGAGTCGGAAGTGGGTGTCGCCCTGCACCAGGGGCATCCGGTCTATTTCGTCACCTTCTTTCCCGAGCCCGCCCCGGGGCAGACGCTCGCCGACGTGCTCCACGCCCTGCGGCGGTTCATCGAGGAGGTGTCGCGCCTCCACCCCGGCCAGGCGCCCGTGCTCTACGGCAATTGCCAGGCCGGCTGGGCGGTGACGCTGCTCGCCGCCGACTGCGCGGGGCTGACCGGAACCACCGTTCTCAACGGGACCCCCCTCTCCTACTGGGCCGGCGAGAGCGGCATCAACCCCATGCGCATCGCCGCCGGCTTCGAGGGCGGGGCGTGGCTGACCCACCTCCTCGCCGACCTCGGGGACGGCCGCTTCGACGGCGCCTTCCTGGTGCAGAACTTCGAGGGGCTGAAGCCCGAGGCCGTGTGGGAGAAGTATGCGAACCTCTACGCCCACGTGGATACCGAGCGCGAGCGGTTCCTCGCCTTCGAGCGCTGGTGGGGCGGCTATTACTTCCTGAGCCGCGAGGAAATCCTCGCCATCGTGGAGAACTTCTTCGTCGGCAACAGGCTGGAGCAGGGCCGCGTGCGGATCTGCCACGGGTGCCACGTGGATCTGCGGCGCATCCGCAACCCGATGGTGATCTTCGCCTCCTACGGCGACGACATCACCCCGCCCCACCAGGCGCTCGGCTGGATCCCCACCGTCTACAGGGATACGGACGACCTGAAGGCGGCGGGCCAGCGCATCGTCTATCTCGTCAACCGGCACGTGGGCCATCTCGGCATCTTCGTGTCCGCCAAGGTCGCGCGGCTGGAGCATCGCGCCATCCTTGAAAGCCTGCCGCGGATCGAGGCTCTGCCGCCCGGCCTCTACGAGATGAAGATCGACAATCCCTCGGGCGATCCCGATTGCCGCGCCGGGGACTACACCGTCCGTTTCGAAGCACGCCAGGTATCGGACATCCGCTTTGCTCGGGAGGATGCCGCGTTCGAGCGCGTGCGCGACCTCTCCGAGCGCAACGAAGCCTTCTACCGCACATTCGTCAGCCCCTGGGTGCGGGCGGTGACGACGCCCTGGTCCGCGGCGGCGCTGGAGGCGATGCATCCCATGCGCACGAGCCGCCTCCTCCTGTCCGAGGGCTTCCTGCCCTGGATGCGCGGGGTTCGCCGGCTCGCCGAAATGATCGGCGCGGACCGTCATCTGGCCGCTCCGGACAATCCCTTCAAGGTGGCGGAGGCGGTCGCCGTCTCGCGGGTCACCGAAGGGATCGAGCAGGGACGGCGCCTGCGGGACGCCGCGTGGGAGCGCGTCTTCGACAGCCTCTATGGCGGCCCCAACGCCGCCGGGCCGGCTGTCCCCGCATCCCCGGCCACGGCCGGCGATGCGCTGCCGCGGGATCGCGGATCGATCTGAATTTTCAGGCGGCCGGCGCCAGCCGTGCGCGCCACAACAGGAGAGGACCAACCATGACCACGTTTCGCAATCTCATGCTCGCGGGCGCGCTGCTGATCGCCACGCCGGGCTTCGCCGAGGACGCGCACCATCCGCCGGAGGCCCAGCCCGCGGCGCCCCAATCCACGGCGCCCCAGGCGGTCGCTCCGGCGCCGCAGCCGCCTCAGGCCAGCCCGGCGCCCGCCGGTCCCCAAGGCACGATGGGAGCTGGCACGATGGGAGCTGGCATGATGGGGATGATGGGCCAGGGCGGCATGGGTGGCGGCATGGGTGCCGGGATGGGGGCCGGGATGGGGATGATGGGGGGCAACGCCGCCGGCGGTATGGGCATGATGCATGGCGCCGCTGGCGCCATGGGCATGGGCCAGATGATGGATCCCGGCCGCATCGAGGGGCGCATCGCCTTCCTCAAGGCCGAACTCAAGATCACCGCCGCCCAGCAGCCCGTGTGGACGGCGTTCACCGAGGCGCTCAAGGCCAACCGCGCCATGATGGGCGACATGCAGGAGATGATGATGGCCGCGCAGGGCGGCGGCGCCCCGACCGCGCTCCAGCGGATCGACGCGCATGAGCGCATGCTCGTGGCCCGCCTGGAGGCGGTGCGCCGCCTGAAGGCGGCGCTCGGTCCGCTCTACGCCGCGTTCGACGAGGCGCAGAAGCGCACGGCCGACCAGCTTCTGATGCCCGGCGGCATGGGCCCCATGTGACCGCAGACCCTTCCGGGCGGGCCGGCGCGGTTCGGCGCCGGTCCGCCCGCCCCAGGCAGGAGAATCCCATGTCCCTTCACGACCACACCGCTCACCGGCCGGAACCGCGCGACGAAGACGGCGCCAGGCCGCCCCACAGGAGCTTCTGGCTCTCGCCCGGCGGCATCGTCGCCATCGGCTTTCTTCTCGCGGCGGCGTTCCTGCTGTTCTCGGAACATCGGGCCCATGCGCTCGGATATCTGCCCTTCCTCCTGCTGCTCGCCTGCCCGCTGATGCACATGTTCATGCATCATGGCCACGGGCAGCACGCGGGACACGGGGGGACCGACCGGGGATCGCGCACAGAAGGCGACGCGCAATGACCGAGACTCCCGCCTACGGCCTGTGGGGCCTCGTCCTCATCAATTCCGCCGTCTTCATCCTGTTCGCCGCGAGCTTCACCCGGCTCAGCACGCCGCGCGACTGGCGCACGCTCGGGGCGTTCTCGGCCTTCATCCTCGCGCTGTTCACCGAGATGTACGGGTTCCCGCTCACCATCTACCTGCTCTCGGGATGGCTCGGGCGCCAGTTTCCCGGGGTCGACTTCTGGTCCCACGATGCCGGCCATCTGCTGGAGACCTTGTTCGGCTGGCGGGTGAACCCCCATTTCGGGCCGTTCCACATCCTCAGCAACATCCTGATCTTCGGCGGCTTCTGGCTGCTCGCCACGAGCTGGAACGTGCTCTACGCGGCCCAGCGCGACCATCGGCTGGCGAGCGAAGGCCCGTATGCCCGGATCCGGCACCCCCAATATGCCGCCTTCGTCGTCATCATGTTCGGCTTCCTGCTCCAGTGGCCGACCCTGGTGACGCTTGCCATGTTCCCGGTGCTGGTGTGGATCTATGCGCGCCTCGCCAGGCGCGAGGAGGCCGCCGCCCGCGCCGCGTTCGGGCCGGTGTGGGACGATTACGCCCGCCGCGTTCCCGCCTTTTTCCCCCGGATCCGCGCCGTGTCCGGGACTGCCCTTCGCCCCGGAGACACTTCCCATGACTGAGCAGGACGCCCACGCCGGCCATCACCACCACCATGGCGCCCATCCTGGCCCGCAGGCGGGTTCAGCGCCGGGCGAGACGGTCAAGGACCCCGTCTGCGGCATGGAGGTGAACCCGGCCACCGCCCCGTTCCGCTCCTCCTACGCCGGCAAGCCGTTCTTCTTCTGCTCGGCGAAATGCCACGACACGTTCGAGGCGAACCCGTCCGCCTATGCGCCCGGCGCGGCGCAGCCGCAGGCCACGGGGAAGGCGCCGCCGGCGGGCGTGATCTACACCTGCCCCATGCACCCGCAGATCCGCCAGCTGGGACCCGGCACCTGCCCCATCTGCGGCATGACCTTGGAGCCCGAGGTCGCGACCGCCGAGACCGGCCCCAGCGCCGAGCTCGTGGACATGACCCGGCGCTTCTGGGTCGGCCTCATCCTCGCTTTGCCGGTCCTCGCCCTGGAGATGGGCGGCCACCTCACCAACCTCCACATGCTGCTCGGCGCCCAGGCCGCCAACTGGGCCCAGCTGGTGCTGGCGACGCCGGTGGTGCTGTGGGCCGGCTGGCCGTTCTTCGTGCGGGCGTGGCAGTCGCTGGTGACGCGGCACCTCAACATGTTCACCCTGATCGCCATGGGCACGGGCGTCGCGTGGCTCTACAGCGTCGTCGCCACCGCCGCGCCGCAGATCTTCCCCTCGACCTTCCGCGCCGCCGACGGCTCGGTGGCCATCTATTTCGAGGCGGCGGCGGTCATCACGGTGCTGGTGCTGCTCGGCCAGGTGCTGGAATTGCGCGCTCGCGAGCAGACCGGCGGCGCCATCCGCGCCTTGCTCGACCTCGCCCCCAAGTCGGCGCGGCGGGTGCGCGCCGATGGCAGCGATGAGGACGTGGCGCTGGAACAGGTCGCGGTGGGGGATCGCCTGCGCGTGCGGCCCGGCGAGAAGGTGCCGGTGGATGGCGAGCTGGTCGAGGGGCGCTCCTCGGTGGACGAATCCATGATCACGGGCGAGTCCATGCCGGTCACCAAGGAGGTCGGCGCGAAGGTCATCGGCGGCACCCTCAACCAGAGCGGCGGCTTCATCATGCAGGCTGGCAAGGTCGGCCGGGACACCATGCTGGCGCAGATCGTCCACATGGTGGCGGAGGCCCAGCGCTCGCGCGCGCCGATCCAGCGCCTCGCCGACGAGGTGTCCGGCTGGCTCGTGCCGGTGGTGATCGCCATCGCCCTCCTCGCCTTCGCGGCGTGGGGCATCTTCGGCCCCGAGCCGCGCTTCGCCCATGGCCTCATCGCCGCGGTGGCGGTGCTCATCATCGCCTGCCCATGCGCGCTGGGGCTCGCCACCCCCATGTCCATCATGGTGGGGGTGGGACGCGGCGCCTCCATGGGCGTGCTCATCAAGAACGCCGAGGCGCTGGAGCGGTTCGAGAAGGTGGACACGCTGGTGGTGGACAAGACCGGCACCCTCACCGAGGGCAAGCCCAAGGTGGTCGCGCTCAAGGCGGCGGGCGACCTCGACGAGGGAGAGCTGCTGCGGCTCGCCGCGACCCTGGAGCGGGCGAGCGAGCATCCGCTTGCCGCCGCCATCGTGGCGGCCGCGACGGAACGGAACCTGCCGCTCGGCGAGGCCCGGGACTTCGACAGCCCGGTGGGCAAGGGCGTGACCGGCACGGTGGACGGGCGCAAGCTCGTCATCGGCAGCCACCGCATCATGGGCGAAGAAAGCGTGGACCTCTCGCCCCTCTCCGCGCCGGCCGAGGCGCTGCGCGCCGACGGCGCGACCGTGATCTTCGTCGCCATCGACGGACGCCTCGGCGGCCTCGTCGCCATCGCCGATCCGGTCAAGGCGACCACCCCCGCGGCGGTCGCCGCGCTTCGCGAGGCCGGCGTGCGCGTCGTCATGCTCACCGGCGACAACCGGACCACGGCCGAGGCGGTGGCCCGCCGGCTCGGCATCGCCGAGGTCGAGGCCGAGGTGCTGCCGGAAAACAAGGCGCAGGTGGTGGCGCGGCTGCGCGGGGAAGGCCGCATCGTCGCCATGGCCGGCGACGGCGTGAACGACGCGCCGGCCCTCGCCGCGGCGGACGTGGGGGTGGCCATGGGAACGGGCACGGACGTCGCCATCGAGAGCGCCGGCGTGACCCTGCTGAAGGGCGACCTCCAGGGCATCGTGCGCGCCCGCCAGCTCAGCCACGCCACCATGAGCAACATCCGCCAGAACCTGTTCTTCGCCTTCATCTACAATGCGGCGGGGGTGCCGGTGGCGGCCGGCGTGCTCTATCCGTGGCTCGGCCTGCTGCTCTCGCCCATCATCGCCGCGGCGGCCATGGCGCTGTCCTCGGTCAGCGTCATCGCCAACGCGCTGCGCCTGCGAAGCGCCTCCGTTGGTGCGGGCAAGTAAGCGATGAACCCTCTCGATCGGTCACTTCCCAACGAGAGGGGCAGGTTCCACGAACGGCGGCAACCCCACTTCTGCAAAAGGATATAGAGAATTGGCATGGAGACACCGAGCCAGGGTCCGAATGTGGGGTTCGCGCGAACGCTTAAGGAGAAAATAAATGTTAAATATGACAGATGTCTGCTGTTGGCTTAGATGGAGACGCATATTGTCCGTTGCCTTCGTCCTCTTAGGTGCGAGCACCGCAGGTGCTGTAGAGGACGAGGTGCTTGTCCGAGTTCTGACGCGAGCATTCTTTGCGCAAGATTTGGCAATTTATTGCGCGCAGTTCGATAAGAATATAATGCAAAAGACGTCTAACAAGAACGGGGATGTATCTGACCTAGCTCATCACGTAAGATCTGAAGTCATTTTGGGGTTATCGGCCAATGAGGCGGCCGTTGTGGTTCAGCGTTCGGCCAATGCGGCCCGAACAGGCGCGCTGCTAGCAATTCGGAGATTATATGAATCGGATCGTGATCGAGAGCAAAGGCGCATTTCAGAATGGTGTGAGCGATCTGTAACGCCCGAAATTATCCAATATATCCGTGACCACGACGATAAGCATGAAGCGTTTGTTGGGGTCATCTCTGCTGCTAAAATAAGTCAGCCTTAGGGTCAAAAAACAGCCTGAGCCTGCTTGCCTTTCCGGTATTTCTGCACCGCAGCTATCCGTAGGAGGATCAACTTCCTATTCGCGGCCTGCTGCGACTTCAGCATCGCAAGGCGGGTCACGGTCATGCGGGGCAGGCCCATCCCCCACCCCATGCCGCCCATCATATCCTGCATCATCGATGCCTCCCGTCATTCAGCCGCCTTGAGGCCGGCCGGCGTCCGCCCGGTCGCCGCCATGTCGGCGGCTCTCCCGCCCAGCCGCCAGCCCTTCACCAAAGCGTAAACGGCCGGGATCACCACCAGTGTCAGCACGGTCGAGGAGACCATGCCGCCGATCATCGGCACGGCGATGCGCTGCATCACCTCCGAGCCGGTGCCCGTGCTCCACAGGATGGGCAAAAGCCCGGCCATGATGGCGACCACCGTCATCATCTTCGGCCGCACCCGCTCGACGGCCCCCAGCATGATGGCCCGGTTGAGGTCCGCCCGGGTGAAAGGCCGGCCTTTCGCCGCCCGCTCCGCCTTCAGCTCGCGCATGGCCTGATCGAGATAGATCAGCATGACGACACCGGTCTCGGCGGCGACGCCAGCGAGCGCGATGAAGCCCACCGCCACCGCCACCGAGAGGTTGAAGCCGAGCCACCACATGAGCCAGATGCCGCCGACCAGCGCGAAGGGCAGCGACAGCATCACGATCAGGGTCTCGGTGAGCGCCCGGAAGTTGAGATAGAGCAGGAGGAAGATGACGAGCAAAGTCACCGGCACCACGATGCTCAGCCGGGCGGCGGCGCGCTCGAGATATTCGAACTGGCCGCTCCAGGAGACATAGGTGCCGGGCGGCAGCTTCACCTCGCTCGCCACCGCTCTCTTTGCCTCGGCCACATAGCCGCCGAGATCGCGGCCGGCGATATCCACGAAGACATAGACCGCCAGTTGCCCGTTCTCGGTGCGGATCGACGTGGCGCCGCGGGCCAGCTCCACCTTCGCCACCGCGGCGAGGGGCACCGTCCCGCCGTCCGGCAAAGGCACCTGTATATCGCGGCTGATGGCCTGCGGATCGCTGCGGAAGTCGCGGGGATAGCGGACGGTGACGCCATAGCGCTCGCGGCCCTCCACCGTGGTGGTCACCTGCTCGGCCCCAAGGGCGGTGGCGATCACCGCCTGCACGTCGCCCACCATGAGCCCGTAGCGGCCGAGGGCCTCGCGGTCCGGCACGATGTCGAGATAATAGCCGCCGATCACCCGCTCCGCATAGGCGCTGGAGGTGCCCGGGACGGCCCGCAGCACCTGCTCGATGGCCCGGGCGGCCTGTTCCATTTGCGTCAGGTCGGTGCCGAACACCTTCACGCCCACCGGCGTGCGGATGCCGGTGGCGAGCATGTCGATGCGCGCGCGGATGGGCATGGTCCAGGCATTGGAGACGCCCGGAAACTGCAAGGCCTTGTCCATCTCCGCCTTCAGGCTGTCGAGGGTGACGCCGGGGCGCCACTCATCCTTCGGCTTCAGGTTGATGATGGTCTCGAACATCTCCGTCGGCGCCGGGTCGGTGGCCGTCATCGCCCGCCCCGCCTTGCCGTAGACCGAGGCAACTTCAGGAAACGACCTGATGATGCGGTCCTGCATCTGCAGCAGCTCGGCGGCCTTGGTGACGGACAGGCCCGGCAGGGTGGTGGGCATGTACATCAGCGTGCCCTCGTCGAGGCTCGGCATGAATTCGGAGCCGAGCTGGCGGGCGGGCCACGCGGTGACGCCCAGCACCACCAGAGCGAGGAGGATGGTGAGCGTCTTCGCCTTCAGCACCGTGCGGATGACGGGGCGATAAACGAAGATGAGGGCGCGGTTGATGGGATTGCGGTGCTCCGGAATGATCCGCCCGCGCACGAACACCACCATCAAGGCCGGCACCAGCGTCACCGAAAGCAGCGCCGCCGCCGCCATGGCGAAGGTTTTGGTGAAGGCGAGCGGGCCGAACAGCCGGCCTTCCTGCGCCTCCAGGGTGAAGATGGGCAGGAAGGAGACGGTGATCACCAGCAGGCTGAAGAACAAGGCCGGCCCCACCTCGCTCGCGGCCTCGACCAGGATCTCCACCCGCGGCTTGCCCTCCGGCGCGCGCTCCAGATGCTTGTGGGCATTCTCGATCATGACGATGGCGGCATCGATCATGGCCCCCACCGCGATGGCGATGCCCCCCAGGCTCATGATGTTGGAGCCGAGGCCGATGGCCTTCATGGCGGCGAAGGCCATGAGGATGCCCACCGGCAACATCAGGATGGCCACCAGCGCGCTGCGCAGATGCAGCAGGAACACGATGCAGACGAGGGCGACGATGATGCTCTCCTCGACCAGCGTGCCCTTCAGCGTCTCGATGGCCCGCCCGATCAGCTCGGACCGGTCGTAGACCGGCACGATCTCGACCCCCTTCGGCAGGCTTGGGGCGATCTCCGCAAGCCGCGCCTTCACGTTCTCGATCACGGCCAGGGCGTTGGCGCCGAAGCGCTGCAACACGATGCCGCTCGCCACCTCCCCCTCGCCGTCGAGCTCGGTGATGCCGCGCCGCTCGTCGGGGCCGATCTCCACCCGCGCCACGTCCTTCACCCGCAGCGGCACGCCGCGGTCGGTCTTCAGCACCACGTTCTCGATATCGGCGACGCTCCTGAGATAGCCGCGGCCGCGCACCATGAACTCGAACTCGGACAATTCGACCGTGCGCCCGCCCACATCCGCATTGCTCGCCGCCACCGCGGCGCGCACCCGCTCCAGCGGAATGCCCAGCGCCCGCAGGCGGTTGGGATCCACCACGATCTGGTACTGCTTCACGAAACCGCCAACGCTCGCCACCTCGGCCACGCCCTCCGCCTTCGCGGCGGCGAAGCGGATGACCCAATCCTGCAGCGAGCGCAGCTCGGCCAGCGTCATCTGCTTGGCCACCACGGCATATTGGTAGACCCAGCCGACGCCGGTGGCATCCGGGCCGAGGCTCGGGGTCACGCCCGCGGGCAGGCGGCGCGCGGCGGCATTGAGATATTCGAGCACGCGGCTCCTCGCCCAATAGGGATCGGTGCCGTCCTCGAAGATCACATAGACGAAGGAGGCGCCGAAGAAGGAGAAGCCGCGCACCACCTTGGATCTCGGCACCGTGAGCATGGAGGTGGAAAGGGGATAGGTGACCTGGTCTTCCACCACTTGCGGCGCCTGGCCGGGATAGTCCGTATAGACGATCACCTGCACGTCGGAGAGGTCGGGCAGCGCGTCCAGCGGCAAGGTGCGCAGGGCATAGAGGCCGGCGGCGACCGCGAAGGCCGTGCCCACGAGGACCAGCACCAGGTTGCGCGCCGACCATGCGATGAGGCGGGCGATCATGGCTTTGCCTCCACGGGGGCAAGACCGCGCAAGGCGGCCTTCAGGTTGCTCTCCGCATCAATCAGGAAGTTCGCCGCCACCACCACACGGTCGCCTTCGGCGAGGCCGGCGCGGATCTCGGTGAAGCCCTGCCCGCTGTGGCCCACCGCCACGTCGCGGGGCTCGAACCGGCCGTCGCCGCGGTCGAGGATCACCATTTGCCGCGTGCCGGTGTCGATGACGGCGCCGTCGGGAACGGCGAGCACGGGGGCGGCATCGCCGGTGCCGACCGCCACGTCGGCATACATATTCGGAAGGAGAACGCCGTCGGGGTTGGCGATCTCGATGCGCACGCGCGCGGTGCGCGTCACCTCGCTGACCTGCGGGTAGACGAGGGACACCTGCCCGTTGAATGCAACGCCCGGCCGGCCGCGGACGCGGACGCTGGCCGACGCTCCGATCCGCACCGCGGCGAGGTCGTGCTCCGGCACGTCCGCCAGCACCCACAGGGTGGAGATGTCGGCGATGCGGAACAGGACGGCGCCGGGCTCCGCTCTCATGCCGTCCACCGCATTGCGCTCCAGCACGACGCCGTCGCGCGGCGCCCGCCAGGTCATGGACAGGGGCACCTTGCGCGTGCGCTCGATCTCGGCGATGGCCTCGGCCGGAACCCCCAGATTCTCCAGCCGCTGGCGCCCGCCGCCCGCGGATGCGCCGCGCACGCCGCCATTGAGGTCGGTGATGTATTGCGCCCCCGCGGCGGCGATGTCCGGCGCATAGAGCCGCGCCAGCGCCTGCCCCTTCACCACCCGCTCGCCGGTGGTGACGTTGGCCACCGCGTCGAGGAAGGCCGGGCTGCGGGTCGCCACCACGGCGATGCGCCGCTCGTCGAGCTGCACCAGCCCCGGCACGCGCACCAGCCGGTCGAGCGGGCGCCGCTCCACGACTTCCGTCCGCACCCCGCTGCGCTGGAGCTTGCCCGGCGGGATCTTCAGGACGGGACCATCCTCCGCCTCGCCGTCGTACACGGGGATGTAGTCCATCCCCATGCTGTCCTTCCTGGGCACCGGCGAGGTGTCCGGCAGGCCCATGGGGTTGCGGTAGTAAAGGATGCGCCTCTCCCCGCTCCCGGCGGGCTTCTCGGCCTCCGCGCGGGGCGTCTCCTCGAAGCTCACCTCCTCGCTCGCCCGGACAGGCAGGAAGGGGCGGTCGTCGGCGGTGCGGCCGGGTGCCGCAGAATAGACGGGCCGCCCGTCGGGGGCCTTGTAATAGATGACCGACCCCGATGGGGGCGGCGTTTCCGCGGCGACGGTGGTGGTGCCGAACAGGGTGGAGGCGCCGGGGATCACGATGCCGCGATGCCCGGCCCAATAGCCTCCAGCCCCCGCCGCCACAAGGGCGACGAGGGTGAGGCCCCGAAGGACGGTCCGTTTCACGGCACGGCCTTCAGGACCAGCCTGCTCTCGAGCGTGCCGGTCTCGCCCTGAATCTTGGCGCCGAGGGAGAGCCGCCAGCCGCCGGCCATCATCAGATGGGTCTTGAAGCGGTAGACCCCGGGCTCGGTGGAGGGCACCGCCTCGATGGGCGCTGCCATGGTGGGCATCCCGTCCGGCGCCATGTCCATGCGGCTCGCGAAGATCACGGCGTCCGGCACCGGCTTGCCGGATCTCTTGTCGACAAGCCGCACGGCGACGATGGCGCCATCGCCCTGCTTGATGTCTGTCTGAACCAGACGGAACTCATAGTCATTGATCTCCGCCCGCGCCGCGGAGACGGCCGAAGCAAGCAGTGCGGCAGCGAGCGACGCCGCAGCGGCGCGCTTCGAAAGGAAAATCGTCATGGTCTGAAAATCCCAGGTTCATCGGAGCGCCGCGCCCATGGCCCGGCGTTGCGCGGCGACAGCCACGCGCTCTCGACCGCCCCGGCCTCTCCGGAGCGGCACGAACCGGCGCAGGACGCCGGCGATGTCCTAGGTTCGCGGAGGTCGCGCTGGAAGCTCTGCGGCCAACGCGTCGCCCAGGGCGTCGCTGGCGGGCCGCAAGGCGTCGCATTCGGTCCGGGAGACTACGCCCGCATGAGAGAGCATGGGCACGGCAGTGGCGCACTTGGCCATGCACGTCGCCATCAGCGGGCAGCTCTTCTGGCAGTCGGGGACGGCCGGCGTCCCGTCGGGGCAGCATGGCATGTCGCGCGACATGTCTTCTTCCATGCCTGCTATCATCGACGACATCTCTGCCGCCCGACCAACCGCAGGAGCGGTAAAAGGTCCGACGATGAGTCCTGCGACCGCAAGGATCGCAAGCAGACGGCGGAGGCAAGCCCAAAACATAATATATGCTCTCATAAGCACATTCTTTATGGAAGAGGACGAACAGTCACATCGATGCGCAGTAGCATCCAAGCGGTGAGCTCTACCGCGAGGACTACCGCCCGCGGGTTCGCATAGTACCTGCTGCTCTGGATGGAACTGCTCGAGGCCCCGCGTTTGGAGCAGACGGGATGCGACTTTGGCACCTACGCTGGACTTTAAGGAGAGATAGCCACATGCTCGCCTCGATTTTCGTTTCTCAAAGCGCTCAACTCACGCCTCCCTGTCCCAGGCGAACCCAATGACCCTTTGGCCTCTGCATCGGATCATCGCGCTCGTGATCGCAACCGTTCTTCTGGTCACAATGACGTTGCCGAATGGTGCCTTCACGGCCGAGGCCGATGCCACTGAAGCAGTCGCCTCTCATCATTTGACCGTGGAGCAAGTGCGGAACTGCTCAGACGAAGACGCATGTCGCGAACCGGCCGATCATATGCCTGTTCACTTCAGCTGCTCTGCAATGTTGTGCGCCATGCTTTTATCGGCATGCGAGAGCCATTTTCTCCCCCTGAGCATTCACAACCTGAATTTCGATCGCCGCGACGATATACTTGTCGGCTCGCGTCCGCCTCGCCTCGACCGCCCGCCGCGGCACGGTTGACGTTTGTTCGCTTTAGTCGCCTCCGTTGAGCATCGTTATCATCGACGCTGAGCGCGGCCTTTGGCGATCATGGCCGGCCTGCCTCGCGGCCACAAAACACTTATGCAGATCATTCTGGCGAAGGTTGTGCCGGACCGCGCGACCGCAATTCCCGCGGCGTGTCCGGCACCCTGCCGAACGCAAGGTTATCGTCATGAACCCGTCTCATTCTCCAGAACTCGAACGGCAACAATCCACAGACCCGGAGACACTTCTAGCTTTCCTGAACGACAAAGACCTCGGCCTAGGCGCAAAACAGCGCACCCTTGTCAAGGCCCAGCGTGTCGAGATCTCGTCGGCTGCAGCTTCGCCCATCTTTGTCGTGTTCCGTGGCCAGCTACAGGTCTATGTCCCGACCCGCCAGGGCACAGACGTGTTCGTGACGGACGTGGAAGACGGCGAGATGGTCGGGGAGTCAGCCGCGTTCACTGAGCACGACACGCCGCTCCTGATCGAGGCTTCGAAACCTACCGAAGTTTATGTCATCGACCGCGGCCATTTCGTCCGGGCAATGACAGAAAGTTCGGCCTTCTCGATCGCGGTGATGAAAGCTATGTGTCACCGGCTCTGCCGCGTTAACCAACGACTCGCCACGACCGTCGCGCGATCCATGCGTGAGCGCCTGGAAATCGAGCTCAGGCGGCTAGCGAAGCCCATGCCTGATGGGTCCATGCAGATCGATAGGCTGCCGACGCACGAGGAGCTCGCACTGCGAATCTCTTCCCAGCGAGAAGCTGTCACCAAGGAACTTGGCAGGCTCGTCCAGCGTGGGATCATTTCCCGAGATCGGCGAGGGTTGCGCATATTGAGGTTCGATCAGCTGGCTGATGCCGAAACAAGCTGACGCCTCGGTACGGGAGCCGCGCCCGCTGACCGGGCGCGGCTTCAAAGCGATAGCATCTACCCTATCACATGTTGGCTTTGCCCTGAGCTGGGGATCCCAGCGTCTTCTTCTGCAGGGACTGCGACGGCAGCGTAAAAGGCGCCGGACCGGTCGGATAGTTGCCCCGCTGAACGTCCAGAAATTCATGACGTTCCTGCTCCTCCGCCGACAATGTCGAAGGATAGTAGTCAGCCAATGCAGGGGCGGAAAAGGAAACGATCACGACAGCCACAGTCAAGATTCCTTTGATGCTCATCTTCGATCTCCTACGCATCGCTCTTTTGAGCGCTTTATTAATTGATAATATTCAATCGAAAATATGTGATAATTTCCACGGTATAGTTCACGATATCGTGCAAATATCTGACCTCTGCATTCGTCCAGAAATGATTTGGGCCGCGCCAGAACCTGAGCGCGACCCAAATACAAGACAGGTAGACGCTTATTTGTACCCCCTGTCGCCAACCGCCGGCTCCGCCGGCTTTTTCGTAGCCTGCGGCATCGGTCCCGAGGGGTGCGCATTGCGCTGCACGTCGCGGAATTCGTGTCGCGCCTGCTCCTTCTTGGGCATCCGCGGGGAGTAGTAGTCGGCAAGCGCGGGCACGACAGACGCGACCAGCAAAATCCCGGCGGCGAACATGCTCCGTATGTTCATTTGATTTCCTCCACTGCCCATTTGACCAAACGCTGACGTGGATTGATCGCTGGCGCTGTGGAAATTTCCACTCCGCGCCGATCACAAGGCCGTGGCGGTTGCACCCAGATGCGCTGACGGGCTGACGGGGCGTGCAATAGATAGAATAGCCTTCAGGCCGCTGCCGAAGCGCGCGATTGTCTCGCGGTGATTTCGCAGTTCACTGTAGGGCAAATAGCGAAGGTCCAGTTGGCCTACACGAGAGAAGGCGGGACGGTTGAACTGTGCACGTACCTCACCTTCACGATCGTCGGGGGCAACGAGAAAAAAATTGCGCGCCGCTGCGCCATCGAGGCCGAGGGCGAGGTCCAGCATGCGCACGATCCCCGAATAGATGCTGGTCGTGTGCTCGACCTCGAAGGCGGCGACCACATCCTGAGCCATCGGGTCGAGCCAGAGGACGTCGATCAGCCGTACCGTGTCCGCCGAGCCGATCCGCGTCAGCCGGTCCGGCAACTGCCGGAGGCAACCATCGTCGAGGCGGCCGTGGCCATAGCCGCGGCTCGCGTCGTTGGCGGCAATCCACACATCGTAGCCGAGCGCGAGACCGAGATCCCGCAGCCAGCCCTGGATTTCCGTGTGCGTGTGATCCGCGTCGCGGGCCGTCTGCAGGGCCTTGCTCAAGGCGGCCGATTCGGCCCGCACGATTTCGAGGTCCGCCCGCCAGCGTTCCAGCGATACCGTCTCGTCCGGTGGTGGAAGCGGATAGCGATCCGAGCCGATGTCGAACAGAAAGGCTGCGACCGCCCCGAGATCATTCGAAAGCAGCGCGCGGTGGGCGGCGTTGAGGTCGAGCACGCCCTTGCGCATGGCGAGATACTGGTCCCAGCGCCCCAGCTTCACGCCGGCGCCGGTCAACTTGTTGTATCCCCTGACGATTGCGGTGTTGAACGGCGGTACCCACGTCGGGTGCAGGAAATAAAGCAGGTTCGCTGCCGCCGGGCCGAGGCCCTTGATCTGCACCTGATCCAGCGCGCGGATCGCCGAAATGACGTGATCCTCCCCGTTGCAGCACAGGCACACGTCGAGAAACCGGCCGAAGGCGATCTGGTTGGCACGGTTTTCGTAGATGTCCGGAATGCGCAGCTTGGGCTTCCACATGAAGGCATGGTCGGCGCCCTTGAAGACCTGCCGTTGCTCGGAGATGGAGTCCAGCACCGTCTCGAGCGACGAGCCGCGATAGGCGTTTCCGAACCGGTCCTCGCGGATTTCCTCAACGACCGCCTGAAGACCGCGCCGGATCGAACGGAAGTTCTTGATCCGCTCCTCCCAGAGGAACCAGGTGCGGTAGGTTCCGCCCGGATCCACCCGCCAGTGACGAATAAGCTCTCCGATCCAATTATCTCGCTGTTTCGTCATGATTATTCGCTTTTGATTGCACCGATACGGACCATGGCAAAGCCTCAGCACTCTTGCCAGATTCGCCCTTTGTTGCTTCCTGACAACATCGATTGCTCATTTCAACCGCCGGGCAAGACCTGACTGGTCAATGTGGGAAATTTCACATCCTGAATGCCACGGGTATGTTGACTCCCCGTCGAGATCGCACATCCGGCGGGATGCGCGCAGTTGCCGCAAGCAGGCGAGATGCAAAGAAGCACGTCCATATTCTCGCACGCGAGCCCACCACCAACACTCTGCAGGTGCGGCCAGGACATCACGCTCAATTCCGCCCGGTGGGTCGCCGGGCTTGCCAAAAGGGCGGAAGCCCATATCATCCTGCCCGCCATGTCCCGAACGCTTCGCAGCCTCATCCTCCTCCTCGCCGCGATTGTTTTCGCGCTATCCGGCGTGGGTGGTGGTTTTGTCGGCGCACGGAGTGTGGATGTCGGGTCAAGCAACGCACACCACATGCACGTGCAGTCCGCCATATCGCAGGCCAAGGATGCGGGCCTTCCGGGCATGGCGCATGGTGACTACCTTGCCGCAGCCCCTGGGGAAGGCACGCTAAGCGCCACCCCCACAAGCGATAAAGCCGATCACGATCATGTCGGGGGGGCAAGCTCATGTTGTGCCATGGCATGCCATATGGTTATCCCCGTGGTGCAATATTCGGCATCGTTGGCGTTGATTGGTCATGCGATCGGCGCCCCAACGTCCGATCATGAAGCCGTGCGAGTTCTTGCCACACGTCTCGAACGGCCTCCGAGAGCAGTTACCCGCGCCAACATCGGCTGATTCTTTTAGACATCGTTGACGGCTCCAGGTCGGTCCCTCCAGCGGATGCCTTGATCACCGGGGTGAGACGAGCTCGGATTTGCTGCAGCCACCCAGGCGCTCCTCATCGGATTCCCCCTCCGGTGGGAAGGCCGTGGCCCGAGCAACCTGAACCGATCACCGGATGTCGGACTTCACCGATAGGTCACCGCGCGTTGCGTGTGAACACCCCCGCGCGCCCTTCTCGCCATGACTGCGCATCGCGGACCCGTCAACCGAGCCGCATTCAGAGGTCTCTCATGAATCCCGCCCTCCTGGTCTTCACGGCCATTCTTCTCTCCGCCTGTGCCGGGCCTCCTACGATCATGAGCGGCTCTGACCCTTCGAACGTCGCTGTCTCCGTGCCCCCGGTCCGCTACGTGCCGGTGATCGCGGGTACAGTGGACCACGGGGTCGTGAGCCCGCGTTCCTGGATCGAGCAGAACCAGAGTGTCGCTCCGAAAAGAGGAGGCGAATGATGGAGGCGTCCTCGATTCGCCCAGCGTTGGCGGCTCTCTCGTTGGCGCTTCTGCTCTCGGGTTGCGCCACCTTTTCTCCCGACGGCGGCATGACCCTTGTAGCCGATCAAACCGTACGCTCGGCTGCAGGAGAGCTCGGAGGAAATGTGGTCAAGATTTCCTCTGAGGAGGAGGCTGCGCTGGCGGGTGCCCGCGTCGCTGCGCTCTTGTCCCAACCTCTTACCGCCCGCAGTGCCGTCCAGGTCGCGCTCCTCAACAATCGCGGCCTTCAGGCCGAATATAACGCTCTTGGAATTTCCGAGGCGGCCTATGTGGAGGCAAGCCTCCCACCGAATCCTTCTTTCGGAGTGGAGCGGCTGAACGGCGGCGGGGAGCTCGACGTAGAGCGCCGTCTTGTTGCCAACCTGCTCACCTTGCTGACGCTTCCCGCGCGCAGCGAGATTGCAAAAAGCCAGTTCGAAGCAGCGCAGCAACGGGCTATCGAGGCCACACTCCGCACGGCAGCCGAAACCCGACGCGCCTATTATCAGGTAGTGGCCTCCCGGCAGACGGTCGGGTTTTTGGAGCAGGCGCGGCTCTCCGCCGACGCCGCGGCTGACCTTACCCGCAAGCTCGGCGAGACCGGCACCGCCACCAAGCTGGACCAGGCTCGCGCCAGCGCCTTCTACGCCGAGGTGTCAAACGAGCTCGCACAGGCGCGTATGCAAGCCGGCACGGCACGCGAGGCGCTCACCCGCAAGCTTGGTGTGTGGGGCGCCGACGTCGGCTACAAGCTTCCCGGTCAACTCCCTGCGCTGCCTGGCCGCGTCCGTACCGTGCAGCAGGTGGAGGTGGACGCCGTGCGCCGGCGCACTGATCTCATCGCCGCGCGGCTCGAACTCGACGCCATGGCGAAATCCCTCGGCCTCACGGAGGCAACGCGCTTCGTCTCGCTGCTCGAAGGTGGATATCGGGGCAACTACCAACGTGCGGATGGAGAGACCCTGCGTCCTCAGGGCTTCGAGCTCGAGGTCCAGATTCCTATTTTCGACTTTGGAGAGGTGAATGTGCGCCGTGCGAGGGAGACCTACATGCAGGCAGTGAACCTGCTCATGGAGAAGGCCGTGAACGTCCGCTCCGAGGCACGGGCCGCCTACGTGACCTACCGGGCAAGCTACGACATTGCCCGCCAATACCAGATTAAAATTCTTCCCCTGCGCAAGACCATCAATGAGCAGGCGCTGCTGGAATACAATGGAATGCTCATCGATGTCTTCGAACTTTTGACCACCGCCCGAGATAGCATCACGAGCAACGTCGCTGCGATCGGAGCGAGGCGTGACTTCTTCCTCGCAGAGGTGGACTTCGAGACGGCTATCCTCGGCGGGGGATCGGGCAGTGGAGCTGGAACCGTCGTCGCATCCGCAGCCCCCGGCGCTGGCGACTGAAGGCAGGAGATGAAGCCATGACGGTTTCCCGAAGGAATTTCCTCGGTGCTTCCGGCGCCCTGGCGCTCATGAGCGCCGGCGCAGTTTCCGGCCGCGTCGCGGCCGCCTCCATCCCCGAGGCGGCCATCATGAAGGACGCGGCCACTCAGCCGCCCCTCGTGCCCACATCCGGGCCGGACTACCAGCCGGTAGTCACCCTCAACGGCTGGACCGCGCCGTGGCGGATGAACGGGGACTGGAAGGAATTCCACCTCGTCGCCGAGCCAGTGGTGCGCGAGATCGCTCCCGGCATGGTCGCGCATCTGTGGGGTTATAATGGCCAGTCCCCCGGCCCGACCATCGAGGCGGTGGAAGGCGACAAGGTGCGCATTTTCGTCACCAACCGTCTGCCCGAGCACACCACCATCCACTGGCACGGGCAAATCCTGCCGAGCGGAATGGACGGGGTAGGCGGCCTCACCCAGCCGCACATCAAGCCAGGCAAGACTTTCGTCTATGAGTTCCAGCTCCGGAAGAGCGGCACGTTCATGTACCACCCCCATGCGGACGAGATGGTCCAGATGGCGATGGGGATGATGGGATTCTTCGTGGTGCACCCGAAGGACCCCGCCTTCCGGCGCGTGGACCGGGACTTCGTGTTCCTGCTGAACGCCTACGACATCGAGCCCGGCGCCTATGTGCCGAAGGTCAACACCATGCTCGACTTCAATCTGTGGACTTGGAACAGCCGCGCCTTTCCCGGCATCGACCCGTTCGTAGTGGGCAAGGGCGACAAGGTGCGCATCCGGTTCGGCAATCTCACCATGACCAACCATCCCATCCACATGCACGGCTACGACTTCAAGGTTTCCTGCACGGATGGGGGCTGGGTTCCGGAGGAGGCTGCCTGGCCTGAGGTGACCATCGACTGCGCAGTCGGCCAGATGCGCGCCTTCGACTTCGTGGCCGAGCATGCGGGGGACTGGGCGATCCACTGTCACAAGTCCCACCACACCATGAACGCCATGGGCCACGACGTGCGCACCTATATCGGCGTCGACAAGAAGGAGTTGGCGAAGAAGATCCGTAGGCTCGTGCCCGACTACATGCCCATGGGATCGTCCGGAATGGCGGACATGGGTGAGATGGAGATGCCACTGCCCGATAACACGCTACCCATGATGACCGGCTTCGCCCAGTTCGGCGCGGTGGAGATGGGCGGCATGTTCTCCGTCGTGAAGGTGCGCGAAGGAATTGCCGCCGGCGACTACAGAGACCCGGGCTGGTTCAAGCACCCGGAAGGCACTATCGCCTACGAATGGACGGGCGAGAGCAAGGCGGCGGTTCGTGCCCCCTCTACGGTCATTGATTCCTCCACGACAACAGAAGTGCGCGTGGTGAAGCCCGGCCGCCGCAACTCAGGCGACCATGACGCCCACTGATCCCTGACGTTCAACACAGCAAAGGAGTACCTTATGAAACTCAAGTCGTTGCTTATTCCGGCCATCGCCACCGTTCTCGTCGCCGGTGCAGCCTTGGCCTCCCCCGGGCACAAGCCGGGAGAAGGCCACGGTGACAACGCTTTCGGCCAACCCGGCAACCCGAAGCAGCCCGCGCGCGTCGTCAATATCGTGATGCGGGAAGACAACGGGAAGATGGAATTCGTGCCCGATCGTATCGAGGTCAAGACCGGGGAGCAGGTCCGGTTTGTCATCCGCAACAATGGCGAACTCGACCATGAAATTGTCCTCGCGACGCTCGAAGAAAACCTCAAGCATGCCGAAATTATGCGCAAGAATCCGGACATGGAGCACGACGATCCGAATGCGAAGCGCCTCGCCCCGAAGAAAACGGGGGAATTCATCTGGAAATTTACCAAGGCAGGCACGTTCGATTTTTCGTGCCTCATTCCGGGCCACCGGGAAGCCGGCATGACTGGCACCGTCATCGTGAAATGAACAGAACACAGGAGACCGATAATGCGAAACTTCCTTTTCGCCGCGCCCCTCGTCGTCGTCGCCACCGTCGCCCTCGCGCAGACCGCGCCAGCGAGCGGGGAAGTCACCAAGATCGACGAAGCCCAGGGCAAGATCACCCTGAAGCATGGGCCCATCAAAAACCTGGACATGGACGGCATGACCATGGTCTTCGCGGCGGGAGATCCTGTAATGCTCAAGACTGTAAAGGTGGGTGACAAGATCACATTCGAGGCGGACCGGGTGAACGGGCGACTCACCGTGACGAAGATCTCGAAAGTTAAGTAAAGCTTCGGCAAGTCATGGCAACTCGCCCTCGGGAACGGTGAAACGCTCCCGAGGACGGCGTGTGGCGAGTCTGAGCCTTCTTACTCCTCCCCCGAAGCAACATTCCAACGGATCATGCTATTCAGTAATACTCACGTTGCTCAGGTTGACGATCTGGAGCATGATTCGAGACCATTCCTTGCACCGCCGGAGGTTAGAGTTTCTGGCCTTGCGAACGGCCGAGGGCTGGGTGCGCCGCCGGAGTTCTGCAACGTGATCGGAGGCTTATGGCCGATGGCCCTGTGCGGCCGATCCTCGTTGTAGTATCTGACCCAAGCCTCCATCTTTTCGGCCGCATCCGCAAGCGTCAGGAACCAGTGCGTGTTCAGGCACTCACTCCGGAAGCGGCCGTTAAACGCCTCGATGAAGGCGTTCGGTGGGCTTGCCGGGTCTGGAGAAGTCCAGCGTCACCCCCTTCGCATAGGCCCACAGATCAAGGTCCCGGGAGACGAATTCCGAGCCCTGGTCGACCCGGATGGTCCGCGGATAGCCCACCTTGGCGCAGACCCGTTCGAGGGTCGCAACCACCTCCTCGGCCCGATAGCTGAAGCGCGGATCGACCACTGGCGAGAACCGCGAGAAGGTGTCGACCACGGTCAGCACCTGGATCTTGCGGCCGGTGGCCAACTGGTCATGGACAAAATCCATGGCCCAGACATCGTTCGGCCGGGTGGCAGGCGCCCGATCCTCCCGCAACTTCGCCTTCACCGTAAGCCTCCGGCCTGAACCGCCTTGCGGGATTTTGCGTTTGCCGCCGTGATGCTCGGAGGCTTTGAAGCTAGCGGCAGTGCAAGATCTATGTCTTCCGGAGCATTTGAGGTTCTCGGTCGTGTGGAGCGCCGGCGGCGGTTCACGACCGAGGAGAAGCTGGCGGTGCTCCGGGAGGCGAGCGCGCCGGACGTAAACGTCTCGGCGGTCGCCCGGCGGCACGGCCTGACGCCAAGCCAGGTGTTCAAGTGGCGGCGGCTTGCCGTACTGGGCGTGATCGGGATTCCTGGAGCCTCCGAGCTGCCGTCTTTCATGGCCGTACAGGTCGCTGCAGAGCGCGGGCCACAGGAGACCGGATGTCGTTCGGCTCCTGTCGCCACGGCCGCATCCGCCGGCATGGCCGGCGAGACCAGGCCGGCACCGCCCGGTGGCATTGTGATCGAGCTCGCCTGCGGGCGACGGGTCCAGGTCGACCGTCATGTGGATGCCGCCGCCCTCCGGCGCGTATTGGATGTCCTGGAGGGACGATGATCCCGATCCCGAGCGGCATGAAGGTCTGGTTGGCGACCGGGCACACCGACATGAGGAAGGGCTTTCCCGGTCTGGCGTTGCAGGTTCAGGAGGTCCTGCAGCGGGACCCGATGAGCGGGCATCTTTTCGTTTTTCGTGGCCGGCGGGGCGATCTTTTGAAGGTGATCTGGCATTCGGGCGACGGGGCCTGCCTGTTCGTCAAGCGACTGGAGCGGGGGCGGTTCCTGTGGCCCTCGGCGGCGGATGGGACGGTGACGATCACGCCGGCTCAGCTCGCCTACCTGATCGAAGGAATCGATTGGAGACATCCCCAGAAGAGCTGGCGGCCGACGTCGGCGGGCTGATGGGAAGAGGTTGCTTTCCGCGGAGGACGTGATTCACTTGGAGGCGTGCCGACCTCCGCCTCCTTGCTCCCCTCCGACCTTGAGGCCGCTCACGCGATGATCCTCGCCGAGCGGGCTGCGCGGCTGGCCGCGGAGGCGGATGCCGCGGCCGCCAAGGCCGAAGCC
This sequence comes from Xanthobacter autotrophicus Py2, assembly GCA_000017645.1. NCBI lineage: Bacteria > Pseudomonadati > Pseudomonadota > Alphaproteobacteria > Hyphomicrobiales > Xanthobacteraceae > Xanthobacter > Xanthobacter versatilis. The sequence goes on along the minus strand of CP000782.1, from coordinate 28,641 downwards.
GCCTCCGCCAAGGCGGCAGCATCCTCGATCGAAGCGGAGATCGCCCATCTCCGGCTCACCATCGAGAAGCTGCGGCGCGAGCTTTTCGGGCGGAGCTCGGAGCGCAAGGCGCGGCTCCTCGAGCAGATGGAACTCCGGCTCGAGGACCTCGAGGCAACCGCCACTGAAGACGAGCTGGCGGCCGAGAAGGTCGGCGGCGATGCTGCGGTTCCCACCACCCATCGGCGGCGTCCTGCCCGCAAGCCGTTCCCCGCGCACCTGCCGCGCGAGCGCATCCTGCTTCCCGCGCCGGAGGCCTGCCCCTGCTGTGGCTCGACGAAGCTCTCCAAGCTGGGGGAAGACAGTAAGCATCCGGCGAAAGCCGCAGGCGCTCGGGTTTATGTGACCGCCACGTTGGGAAACTGGTCGCGGAGGATCTCGCGGAGATTGGTGAGGCCGACGTCGGTGAATGCGATGGTTTCCTCATCGCCCACGTCGTAGATCCAGAGGACCCCGTCCTCCGGGTCGAGCTGCTCGGTGATCGACCAGAGAAGCTCCTCGTCGCAGCCTAGGATTTCGGCGGCGCGAGCGATGGTGACGGCGGACGTGGGCTTGGCCATGCTCAGTCGGCGCGGCCGGCCGTCTTGTCGGGCCATCTCCACGGCAGGAGGTCGGCAAGACGGGATTGTGGGATGTCGGCGATGGTGCCGAGCACGTGGGCGAGCCAGGCCTGCGGGTCCACGTCGTTCATCTTGGCGGTGACGATGAGCGTCGCCATGGCGGCTGCCCGTTCGGCGCCGCCCTCCGACCCGGCGAAGAGCCACGACTTGCGTCCGAGGGCAAAGCCGCGCAGGGCGCGTTCCGCAGCATTATTGCTCAAGCAGATGCGGCCGTCGTCCAGGAAGGTGGTGAAGCGGTCGAAGCGGCGCAGAAGATAGTCGATCGGCTTGGCCACGCTTGCCGAGCGCGACAGCCGTGCCCGTTCCTCGGTCAGCCACGCGTGAAGGTCGGCGACAATCGCCACGCTCTTCTCGCTGCGGACGGCGAGACGCTCGTCAGGCGGGCAACCGTTGATCCCTCGCTCAATCGCGAATAGCCGGTCGATCCGCTCCACGGCCTCCCGGGCGATCGGCGAGATCGGGGGCGCCGACCGGCCTCGTCGAACCCTGGCGGCGATGTCGGCGAGCTCGAAGAACTGGTGGCGCGCGTGGGCCCAACACAGTCCAGACGTGACGGCACCGGCCGCGCGTGTCGGATCTCCGAGCGCATCATAGGCGCCATAGGCATCCGACTGAACGATTCCAGAGAAAGCGGCGAGATGGCGCGCGGCATGCTCATGCCGTCGGTTACGGGTGGCGAAGAAGAGAGCCGCTGGCGGCTCCGGTCCGGCGAAGGGCCGATCGTCACGCACGTAGGCCCAGACGTGCCCGGTGACCGTGCCGCCCTTGGCGAGGATCGGCACGGTCGTCTCGTCCGCATGGATGCGGGCGGCAGCCAGCACATGCTGGGCGATCAGGTCATGGAGTGGAGCAAGAACCGTCGTGCAGATCCCCACCTGGTCGGCGAGGGTCGAGACGCTGAGGTCGATGCCCTCCCGCCCATAGCGCTCGCTCTGGCGGTTCAGGGGCTGATGCTGCCCGAACTTCTCGAACAGCACCATGGCGAGCAAGTTGGGGCCGGCGAAGCCGCGCGGGGTCGGATGGAAGGGCGCCGGCGGCTGGGTGATTGCCTCGCAGGCCCGGCAGGAGAAACGCTCGCGGACGGTCTGGACCACCTTCCAGCGGCGCGGAATCACCTCCAGCGTCTCGGTGATGTCTTCCCCCAGCTTGGAGAGCTTCGTCGAGCCACAGCAGGGGCAGGCCTCCGGCGCGGGAAGCAGGATGCGCTCGCGCGGCAGGTGCGCGGGGAACGGCTTGCGGGCAGGACGCCGCCGATGGGTGGTGGGAACCGCAGCATCGCCGCCGACCTTCTCGGCCGCCAGCTCGTCTTCAGTGGCGGTTGCCTCGAGGTCCTCGAGCCGGAGTTCCATCTGCTCGAGGAGCCGCGCCTTGCGCTCCGAGCTCCGCCCGAAAAGCTCGCGCCGCAGCTTCTCGATGGTGAGCCGGAGATGGGCGATCTCCGCTTCGATCGAGGATGCTGCCGCCTTGGCGGAGGCGGCTTCGGCCTTGGCGGCCGCGGCATCCGCCTCCGCGGCCAGCCGCGCAGCCCGCTCGGCGAGGATCATCGCGTGAGCGGCCTCAAGGTCGGAGGGGAGCAAGGAGGCGGAGGTCGGCACGCCTCCAAGTGAATCACGTCCTCCGCGGAAAGCAACCTCTTCCCATCAGCCCGCCGACGTCGGCCGCCAGCTCTTCTGGGGATGTCTCCAATCGATTCCTTCGATCAGGTAGGCGAGCTGAGCCGGCGTGATCGTCACCGTCCCATCCGCCGCCGAGGGCCACAGGAACCGCCCCCGCTCCAGTCGCTTGACGAACAGGCAGGCCCCGTCGCCCGAATGCCAGATCACCTTCAAAAGATCGCCCCGCCGGCCACGAAAAACGAAAAGATGCCCGCTCATCGGGTCCCGCTGCAGGACCTCCTGAACCTGCAACGCCAGACCGGGAAAGCCCTTCCTCATGTCGGTGTGCCCGGTCGCCAACCAGACCTTCATGCCGCTCGGGATCGGGATCATCGTCCCTCCAGGACATCCAATACGCGCCGGAGGGCGGCGGCATCCACATGACGGTCGACCTGGACCCGTCGCCCGCAGGCGAGCTCGATCACAATGCCACCGGGCGGTGCCGGCCTGGTCTCGCCGGCCATGCCGGCGGATGCGGCCGTGGCGACAGGAGCCGAACGACATCCGGTCTCCTGTGGCCCGCGCTCTGCAGCGACCTGTACGGCCATGAAAGACGGCAGCTCGGAGGCTCCAGGAATCCCGATCACGCCCAGTACGGCAAGCCGCCGCCACTTGAACACCTGGCTTGGCGTCAGGCCGTGCCGCCGGGCGACCGCCGAGACGTTTACGTCCGGCGCGCTCGCCTCCCGGAGCACCGCCAGCTTCTCCTCGGTCGTGAACCGCCGCCGGCGCTCCACACGACCGAGAACCTCAAATGCTCCGGAAGACATAGATCTTGCACTGCCGCTAGCTTCAAAGCCTCCGAGCATCACGGCGGCAAACGCAAAATCCCGCAAGGCGGTTCAGGCCGGAGGCTTACCCTTCACCCGGCGGTGGGGCATCTTGTTGCACAGCTGACAGCGCCCACTTACAATACCCTATTCGCCGGCTATAATGATGAAGACCCAAACTGGGTAGTTTCACAGTAGCCCCTGAACCCAGAGTTCCGCCCAGATCTGCTCCTGACGCAAAAAAGCAATGGCAAGGATTTCTAGCACTACTTTGGCGGATTAACGGATTGATAACGCTGAGGTGTTGATGTCTGCGCCCGGATAGGAGCGCGGGCCATGGCGAGCTGGGATGAGGCGCTGGGGGAGTTTCTGAAGCCGTTCGTCGCCCTGCTGGGGCACAAGAAGCGACGGCAGATGTGTCCGCTCTATGTGGCGGGCCTGATCGGTCCGGGCGAGCGCAAGAGCGTGCAGCCCATGGCCGAGCGGCTTGATCCGGCGCGGTACGACCGCTTCCACCACTTCATTTCCGACGGCCTTTGGGACGAGACGCCGATCGAGGCTGAACTCGCCCGCACCGCCGACCGCCTGGTGGGCGGCCCCGATGCCATCCTCGTCATTGACGACACCTGCATCCCGAAGAGTAAGCGATGGGGTGGACGCCCCCGGCGGCATCGATGTGCCATGGTGGCGGGTGTTGAAGCACCGCTACGGAGGGGGCGTTCATGGGAGAGGTTAGCATCATCGGCCTGGATCTGGCCAAGAACGTGTTTCAGGCACATGGCGCTGGAGCAGACGGATCGGTGGTGTTCCGCCGCAAGCTGTCTCGGTCGCAGCTGTTGAAGTTCATGGCAGCACAGCGGCCTTGCGTTGTGGCAGTCGATAAGCGAACCCGATTTATTCGAATGAAGATAGCGTCACGCTGGCGCGGGGCAGTGCGAAGCCTGCTTCACTAAGATGTGACTCTAAGAAGGACCGCCAATGCGCACAAATGCGCGCGTGTCCAAGCCATCGAAACGTAGACACTGAGAAGCACCGAGGGGCGCGCCACTGGCGCGCCCCTCGGTCGTTCTCAAGCGGGAATCGACCCGCCAAGTCCGATCCTTCAGGAGAAGGCCATATTGCGCTTGGGTTCTGAAGCTGACAACACGTCCAACGCGGCTTAAATCAAGCGTTGCGACGGTTGCACGGCGACCGGGCCAGCCCCCCGTTACCTCGGGCCTCTCGCTCGCGAAGCTGACACTGGCGCCCCCCACGCCGGGCACCGCCTTCAGCGCCTTTTCGACGCGTTCCACGCAGGACGCGCAGCTCATGCCCTCGATAGGCAAGATCATCGCGTTTCGACCGCCAGAAACGTCCTCAACGGGCGCATTCAGGGCGATATCCTTCCGTAACTGATGCAAATCTTGAGCGGACGGTGGGACCTCCAACCGTGGGAACGTTAAGGCAGTTCCATATCACGAACATGATCTGAGCCGGCTGCGCCGCAGCGTGACCAAGGCTATCCAGGCGTGGACGCCCAGGCCAAGGTCACCATCGATCCAAACACCCGCAAGGTCGAGGCGACGTCCCAGCGCCCGCGTGCCGATTTCGAGGCGGCATTACAGCGCGCCGGTCACCCCGCCGCCACGAGACATCTTCTTGAGTTATAACTGGCATAGGTCCTACAGCGCTCCCTGAATGGACAGCTGATCGCCCGAAACATTCGTCCTTCTAGCGCGTTTCCCTTGCTGCGCCGCAGTCGCGGCGGCCGACCGAACACATAACCAAGGAGGGGAGCGGCCGATGGATGAGACGGCTCATCATCAAGGACACAGGCACACAGGAGCGCGCACATACTGGATGCTCGGCCTCAATATGTTACTGAGCCTGATCGTCATGTACCTCGCGATGTACACGATGATCGACGGCTGGCCGGACTATCGCAACAACATCAATATGCTATACATGGCGCTTACCATGTGGGGCCCGATGGGCATCCTCATGCTCATCACGATGGGTGGCATGTACCAGGACAGGCGAACGAATTTTATTCTTTATGTCGTGTTCGCTTCGGTGACGCTCGGTTCGTTCTGGGCGACGCGTAGCCAAGCCCTTGTCGATGACCGTCAATTCATCCAGTCAATGGTCCCGCACCATTCGGGCGCCATCCTGATGTGCCGGGGGGCTAAGCTTCAAGACCCGGAATTGGTCACACTTTGCCAGAACATCTCTCAAGGACAGCGACGCGAAATCGAGCAGATGAATGCGGTCGCCGCACGCCTGCACTGAGCCAGTTTTCGGGTCCCTTGGACGCCGCTCGTCGAGCCACGCGCGATGTGACTGGCGAGTGGCTCTCCCTTTTGTCAGCTTTAATTGAGAGGTTTGCCGTCAAGCCAACACAGCGTTGGCCTTGCCGCAAGTATCCCGCAAGGCGGATGGTTTCTCCACATAGCTAACATCTAAAATAGATCGAGTCACAAAGTAGCTCAGTGCCTCTTGAAAACTTGCGATTCTATCGACAAGATCCAACGGGCGCCCGACGTTGGCGGTGTCGAACAATGTCGGATGGATCTGGTCGAGCTATTCGGCTTCACCGCGGTCTTCGGGGGCGTCGTCCCCAGTAGCGACACGCTGCACGAGTAAATCCCGTCCCGCATCCTTGTCCAGAGAATGCCGATCGAATGGGCCACGCGGTACAACGATCACAACCATGTCTTCCCGGGCCCGATCGTCAGTCATCTGCAGAGCGCCCAAGCACGGGACGAGGCCTATGCAGCATCATCCCAAGCCGCCGACGTAAAGCTAATCGACGGCGAGGCCAGTGACTTTGGTCTCCGCGTTAGTCACGCCGTGCCGGCGCCAATCCTCGATGGAAGTCTCGCGACGATTACCAGGACGAGCCGAACCTCGTCACGCGGAACAGCCCGCTGGCCGAACCTGCAATCATCTCGACGCGAAAGGCGATGAAACAAGCGTAGAGTATGTTCCGCGGAGTTCCGAGGCGCACTCCGCAGCCATTGTTCGGCCTTCGCAGACACCTCATTCCCGAACAGGCGTCCGCGCATCGGCGCCAATGGCCTCCATGACCGTTGCAAGCTCGCCAGTCAGATCCTGATGATAGCGTTTCAGGTATCCCGATATCGCATTATTGCGAAGCAAACGCGCGACAAAGCCCTTCGCCACCACCAGCACCAAGAGAGTCTCCCCGAGCGTATCCTCGACCGCCTTATAATCCTGATAGAGCTTCTCCATCTGCCGCTCCATCCGGGCGATATCCTCCGGGGTGGCATCAAGCTGGCGGGGCTTCTTCACCTCGATAAGCATGTCGGGCCGGGAGGCGGCGAGGATCATCTTCGCATAGGGTACGTTGAGTCGGCTGGCGGAGATCATCATCTCGGCCGCCTCGATCTGGCGCAGCGGCTTCATCTTGCGCAGGATGGCGAACACGCCTCGGCTGACCATGCGATCCTTCAGAAGCTCCACCACTTCGGGCACGACGCCGTCGAGCAGCCTCTCCCGTTCACGAATACGTTCAACGTTGACGCTGAGCGTCTGGGCGATCCGTTCGGGTGGCACGCCCTTGCGGATCGCCTGCAGGATCATCTTGTGCTCCTGGATCGCGCTGAGCCGGTTGATCTGCCGGTTGTAGGTGAAGCCCTCGTCGTCGGTGGCAACCAGGCAGACCGCTTCCGCCGCGCCGAGCGCCTTCAGCGCCTCGAGACGCAAATGGCCGTCCAGCAGGATAAAGACACGTTCGCCGCCGCCCGGCTCCGGGTGCACGGCGAGCGGCTCGATGATGCCGACTTCCTGGATCGAAGCCAGGATCGTCCGGAACTTCGGCGTATCGCGGATGTCCTTCGCCAGGGTGCGAGTTGGCAGGATGTCGCCAATCGCAACCCGGATTGTGTCCTTTTCAAAGGCGTATCGGGTCACGGCAGCACCTCCCCGCCGATCCGGTCCGCGAGCGGCTTGGGGATGTCTCCGATGCTCTCCGCTCGCAGGAGAGTGCGGAAATGCTCGTCCGTGAGCATCCTTCTCAGCGCCGTCACGACGAATAGAAGGCGCTGCTCCGCAACCTCCGACTTGCGAACGACGAGTTGCTGTCGGCGCACCTCGGCCTGGAAGGTCTGCGCCAGCTTGCTCGCGGTGAGCGGCTGGTCGCCCTTACGCTTCCACGAGCCGTAGGTTTTGCCGAGCGCCTGGCGCCGATCGATCAGCCGGCGAACCTTGAGGAGTTGTTCGCCGCGCAGGAGGCCGGTCTCATAGGCTTCCATCATAGCGATCTGCAGCTCGCCTGGGCCGGCCTTCGCAATATCGGTGGCCAGCGAGATCGGCAGCCAGCCTTTCTCGACCGCACCGATCAGACGCTCCTCTCCAGCCCTCAGCAATTGTATGATGCAGGAGATGTAGCCGGCATCGAGACCTGTCTTGCGGGCGATCTCGGCTGGGCCATAGCCCCTGTCCTCAAGCACGCGTACGGCCGTGAGCAGATCCTGGTTGGAGTGCTTGCGGCGCGCCAGGTTTTCCACGAGGCTCATCAGATAGAGGTCGGTTTCTGATGCCCGGACGACGAGGGCCGGAATATGCGTCTCGCCCAGTGCCTTGAAGGCTTCGAGCCGGCCCTGTCCACAGATGAGGTCATATCCCGTCCCGCCATCGTCGCGCCGGGCTTCCGTGACGGTGATTGGTCGCTTCAGACCAACCGTCGCGATGCTCTCGACGATGCCTGCAAAGATCTTCGGGCTTCTTGCCCGCGGATTGACGATGCGGACATGGTCGACCGGGATCGACCGGATCTCCTGTACGCCCCCGACATGGTGGGGAACGTCTTCCTTTCGTTCCCTTGCCATTACGCCACCTCCGCCAGGGGAATGCGACGCATCAGTTCGTAGAGCGCCTCGAGCGTCGCGAAACGAAAAGTATCAAGGCCCGCCTCGTTCCGTTCGGCGAGGCGAAGCCGCGCCGCCCTGCCATCAAGGGACGGCAGGAGGTAATAATCACGGACGGCTTCCTCGCCGGGCTCCATGCGCACCGCGATGGTGATGTCAGGCGGCACCGGTCCATCAAGGCGGATTAGCCAGCGGAGCGACCCCGCAGCCGTTTGGGTGCACCGGCACAGAAGCAGCGCGGCGGTGACCTCCTCATTGATGGTGAGGATCGCTGTCTCCGGATCGAGGACGACCGAGGCGCCTGCTGCCCGCAGCGCCGCCAGCACCTCATCAACCACCTGCGGGTTGCGCTGCCGGAGGCGGCGATTGCTCTCCACATAGGCGAAGTCGCGATCCGGCGCGTATCCCACCAACGAATAGGTCCGCAGCAGGCTACCAAAACGGCTGCGATAAGCGCTGCTCGACGGACAGTCAGCCGCCTCGTCGATCATCAAGCCGGAGAGATAGCCATGCTCGGCGAGCAAGCGCCGCAGCACGTCCAGCATGTCGGCATCCGAAAGCCTCGCTGAACGGCCACGGATAATCGCCTGCGCCGCGTCGAATAACAGGCGATCGACAATAGCTGGAAAGGCGCCCTCGGCCCGGATCAACATTGACGGCTCGTTGCGAGTCCGTTTTCGCTTCAAAGCCGCCGTGCCGCGGTTCCAGACATTGTTGCCGATGTATTTCTCGTTGATAAGCACCTGATGGACGGTGCCACGAGTCCAGTCACGACCGAGATCCGTTCGAATGCCTTCGGCGTTCAGCATGATGGCTATCTCGCCTTCGTTGCGGCCATCTTCGACGAAACTCTGATAAATGTGCCGCACCACCTCGATTTCATCTGACGGACCGGGGACTAGCACCACGCGATCGGTCTGGATGCTCTTGTGCTCGAGGCGCGCGAGCAGCGCCTTGCTCCGGCCGGCCTCATCCACGAGTTGCCGCCTCAGGCCGAAGCCGGCGGGACCGCCCTGGCGGAAGCCCTTCTCGATCAGCCGACACTGGCCGGCAAAAACCTTGACCGAGAGCTCGCGGCTGTATTCGCCAGCCATCTTGCGCTTCAGCATCTTCTGGATGTCGGAGCCCAGACTGCCGTCATTGTCGAAGGGCTCGGCGCAATACTCGACACGCACGCCGGCGCGTCGGCACAGATATTCATAATAGGCGCTTTCATCGGCATCCTGAAACCGCCCCCACCGGCTGATATCGTAGACGAGCACGATCTCGAAATCAGCATGCCCGCCCGTCACGTCGGCGATCAGTTTCTGCAAACCGGCGCGACCATCGATGTTGAGGCCGCTCTTTCCCTCATCAGCATAGGTCCTGACGATCGCGCAATTGTAGCGGGCTGCGTAGTCACGGATGGCATCCGCCTGGTTCTCCGTCGAATAGCGCTGATGCTCGGTCGACATCCGCACGTACTGCGCGGCACGCACCTCGGGAAAGCCGGAAGAGATCTCATTGCGCGGCGCTGTCATTGGCGGTCACCACCCGTCTTACCGGCACACCAAGCAATCGACCGTTGTACGGACGATCCTACGCCGGAAACCCTCTGCTTCTCTCAGTGTATCGTCATGGAGACGAAGCATGTTGCCGAAGAAGGGCAGATCATTGCCGCCGGGAACGGGAGGAGACGGGTCTCCCCGGCGCTATGCGGAAATTATCTCTCTCGCACTGAAGACGGAGCTGGACGACAGCCGCCGGACGATCAAGACGGTTCAGCGCTGGACGAATGCCAGTGAACGCACAGTCAAGAACTGGATCGCCGGCTCCTGCGGCCCAGATGGAGACCATCTCATCGCGATGCTCATCCACTCCGATACGATGCTGCACATGCTCCTGATCGCCAGCCGGCGGTTCGATATTGTCCAGATGCTTATGGATCGCTCTGGATTGAGCGCCGACGAGAACTCGGGAAAGCTCCCAGAGGGCCGGAATGCACGCCGGCGAAGCTCACTCCTCCGTGACCCTGGTCGCGTCCCTGTTGGTGACCCTGAACCTGACCCTGATGAAGCGTTCGTTCCGAACGAGCGGCAGCGCTGGTTTCTCGCCGAGCTCGTCAGCGGAAGGCGGGTTTCGGCTCGAGGGTTGCAGTCCCGGTTCGGCATCTCCGAGAAAACGGCCAAACGGGACATAGCCGGGCTCCGGGCAAATGCGTGGATTTCATTCACGGGATCGAGGCGGAAAGGACGATATCGGCTACGGAGACCGCATCCGTAGATTACCGCGTCTAGGCATCAGCCCGCAGCGGCTGGTCTGCTCGAGTTCGCGTATCTTTCGTGCGCGATACAGTGACCAATTTTTAGATATAATTTCCGGACACAAACGGATCGCTGATGCCGGATCCCACGTCCGATACCCTCGACCGCATCCATGACCGGATCGCCAAGCCGGCACCGGCCGGGGTGTGGTCCCGCGCCGACTTCCTCGATATCGGGACGCCCAATGCCGTCGAGAAAGCGCTGCAGAGGCTGACCCGGCGCGGCGACATTCGCCGCCCTCACTGTGGCCTCTACGACAAGCCAACAACCAGCAAGCTGACCGGCAAGATGGATCCTGGCCAAACTATCGGGCCGTGGACAGTCCGTCGCTGACGCAATCCACGGCAACGATCCCGAATGGACGGCGCTTTGCCATCAACTGTCTAGCATCCGCACCCGGATCCGCTTTTCGCCTTGTGCCGACCTGGAGCTTCTTGGGCTCCCATGTGAGGGGGAGCTTGCGCGCGCGCTGAAGAGGAAGCGCCTCGAGGCCGAAGACAGAGAACGGGAGAAGCGGGAGAAGGAGAACGCCGATGCCGAAGCACGGGTAGTCCGGCTCAGGAAGCTCGCGGCGGCTGACCTAGGTGAAGGTTGCGAAATCTGGCTGAGCACCGACGATGCGGCTCTGAACGGCCAGTCTCCACTGGAGTCCGCGCGGAGCGAAACTGGGCTTCGCGACGCAATCCATGCTCTCGGACGAAAAGCGGACCAACTCAGGATTGAGGAGCAAGCCCGCGAGCGCAAGCAAAAAGCCGTCCGAGAGCTCGAGGCCCTCGCTCGCAACCGCTACGTCGACCCTGCACGGGCAGATCTCTGGATGCGGAGTTCCCGTCCTGAACTTGGCGGGCAATCGCCGGCCGACTTCGCGATCGACGACGCCACGCGTGACAAATGTACGACCTACCTCCCAGGGAAAAAATCACGCTACTGAGCTGGACGCCCGATTGCGTGAAGCTCGATCGCGATGGGAGAGCACTCCCCTGCCTCAAATTTCTACAGCGATTTCGGGTTGGATTGATGTGCTGATCGGCGTGTACAGATCGATATTGGCCGCAGTCCTGAGCGTCGCGAGAAGCGAGTAGCGAACTCGGGTGTCAGCGCGATCAAAGCCGGGATTCTCTCGCCACCAACCACCGATCGGATAGACGATGATGGCATCGCGCTGAGACAGCTCGACGGCATCGCCTTCCCAAATGTCAGCATGCAGCGAGCCACGATTTCGCAGATTGGGGCCCAGCATCCATCGCGTCTCCGCTGCCCGCGTCGGAGGCCGAGTTCCCGCTTTGGCATTTATACGGCGGACGAAGACGTCCAAGCGTTCGTCACCCGGTTTGAGAGCAAAGCGCAAACCGTGAGAGGCGTAGCTGTGGCGCCGGCTTCGGCCTCGCTCTCCCGGATTGGGTTCGATGAAATAGCTGAGCGTGATGCGCAGCTGCACCTGAGTCTCACCGAGCGCTTCGAGCTCATCCCGCGGCCAGGGCAGCTCGTGAACAACGAGGTCCTTGGTCTCGACAGCGCTCGCTACCCTCACAAAGGGCTGCATGTCATTTTCAATGACCATGGTCACGTCGTTCTGTAGGCTCCCGAGGGCGCGGGAGAGGGACGGCACTCCAAAGCCATAGCGGCGCAAAACGCCATTCTTGCCGATCGCACCGAGATGGGCCTTCATTGCCGGCGTCCATTCAGCCGAATGGACGACAAGACCACGCACCGTCTCGGGCCAAAGGCCCGGCCTCTCGGCCATGATCTGGGCGCCCATGCGGGCTGCAAGCGCCGTGGCTGCACTCGTCTCGCCGGTTGTCGTGAAAGCGCGGTGTTCCGGCAACCGATAGGTGGTCAGAAGTGCCAGATCATCGACGTGATCACCAAGCAAGGTTGTCGGGTCGACACCGATATTGCCACCCTCGAAAACGACATCCGGCTTGAGCGGCCAGTCGTGGTTCCAGGTGACCGAGGTGCGGGATCTCGGCATGATATCGCCGACGCCTGCCATCGCCTCCCAGCCGGCGAATAGAGGATCGACGATGGTATCCTTTTCGGTGAAAGCGCCGACGGACAGGACATTCCAGGCCTGCGCGGGACTTTCGATCGGCGTCGTGTCGTTACGTGCGGGATAGTCGTCACGATGGATATCGTCGCGGATATTTCCAGCCGACACAGCGATGAAGCGAGGCGCATTGTCGGCGCCGAATGCAAGCGTATCGAGGGCAGCGGACCAGGACGACGGCCGGCCCCGCCAATGATCGCCTTCCGAGGTGATGGCGAGACATATCGCGCGGGGGCGGTTCGGTGCGACGATCTCGGTGCGGGAGATCGACTGCGCGGTGATCGCGCCATAGAGATCGGGATCGTTGGCGCCGTGATCCGGCAGCACCTTCACCGATTCCAGCCTGTGGCTGAGCGTCACCGGCCCGTCGCCAGCGAGCACGTCGACCAGATCCCCGTAGAGCGCTACACCTGACAACTGGGTGCCGTGGCCACCGTGTGCCTGGTTGCTCACGTCCTCGACGTTCCAGCCTGCATCGAAGGCCTGTTGATCAACCGCGGCGAGTGCCGGCCGGATCAGCGGATGTCGGCGGGTCGAACCGGAATCAAGGAGACAGACGGCCGGTACATCGGCGGCGGGAGCAACGATCCGGTCCGTCGTTTCCGCAGCCCAAGCCCGCTGTTCAGCGCCGTCCATGGCCATGAAGAAGGAGGGCGTGTCGCGCGCCGTGCGCAGCTCGGCGATCGTGTCAGTATTGGCGACGATGCGCCCCAGCATCTCCGCCGTGCCGTGGACAATGACCACTTCTCGCTCGGGAAAGGTCAGCGCGTGCTCGCGCATTGGAAGCGCGAGACGTCCCACTGTGGCGACGAAGCGTTCTTTCGTGCCTAGCCGGAGCCAAACTTCCCACCAGATCGCGACACCCGGAAAAGGAAAGAATGTTTCATCGTCGGTGTAGAGCGAGCGGGCTACAGCCAGTCGCGCTGTCTCGATGGAGGCGACCAGGACCTCATTCTTTGGACCGGTCACCTCCTCTATGATCTGACCATCGACCTCGCGCCTGCGAACGCGGTCCTTGTCCCGATAATCAGCAACCTTCTTCAGGTAATACTCGCGCTGCTTTTCCGGTACGAAGACCGTGGCGGCAACCGTCGTGCCGTCGGCGTTACCTGGCCGAACGCTCACCAGCTCGATCGGGAACTTCCCCTGCCGGTTTTCGAGCTTATCGACGATCTCGGCCTGGGCCGCCGGCAGATCGAATTCGAGATAGAAGCCCGGCGTTCCGGCGGCAAGACCGACTTCACGCGCACGAAGCTGTGCTTCGGCGTCCGCCAAAGCCACCGTCAGGGCTGTGGTCAGCTTCTCGGCATGCTGGACTCTATCGCGCTGCGGCGGCGCGGAACCACCGCCACCACCATGAGCCGTGTAGTCCTGTGCGACACCATGGCCAGGAAGATAGACATGCGCGAGTGGGCGCAGAGGATCGTCTGCCATTTACCGATGCGCAGCTCCCTTGCGCTCCGCGACGGCCGCTGTGAGATCCCGCAATGTGATGCGATCCCGATCCTCAAGAACGACCAGCTTTGCGGCATCAGTCGCAGCCCGCGAGATTTCGGCCTGGCTCATCCCCCCTGCAGCGGTGACCACCGCGTCCCAATCCAACCCTTCGGTGTCGAATGTCGCCAGCCGCGCCTGGAGTATCCGCTTCGCGACCTCGGCGCTCGGTAGCGCATACTCGATCACATCGTCGAACCTTCGGAACAGAGCAGGGTCGAGCAATTCGGGATGGTTGGTCGCGGCGATCACCAACCCCTCGCTTTCGTCCTCCTCGAGAAACTGCAGGAAAGAGTTGAGGACGCGGCGGATCTCGCCGACGTCATTGCGCTCCACCCTACGGGCCCCGATGGCGTCGAACTCGTCGAAGAAATAGACGCCCTTTGTTTCGACCATGGCGGTGAACACCATGCGAAGCTTTGATGCGGTTTCGCCCATGAACTTGGTCATCAAGGCGTCGAGCTGGACCGTAAAGAGCGGCAGGTGCAGCTCCCCTGCCAAGGCCGAAGCCGTCATCGTCTTGCCAGAACCAGGGGGACCTATCAGCAGCAGCTTGTGGCGCGGTGCGAGCCCGTGACTGAGGAGCCGATGCCTCTGACGCTGCTCACGAAGAACACGGCGAAGCCGCTCGTCAAGTGCTTCCGGGAGCACCATGCTCGACAGCCTGACATCCGCATACCGCACGGCGATCAGATTTGCGAGGTCACCCCGAGGCTGCGCTAACGGAACGGGAGCCGACCTTCGCTTGGGGGGCCGCTCTCTGTTGGCACGCGCGGCGTCTACAAGTTCGCGAAGCTGCATTGCCACTTTGCCGTGGCCCCGGCGCGCCTCGCTGGCGGCCGCCTGTAGGGCGATCGTCAGGAACTGCTCATCATCACCTTCGACGTGGCTCTTGAGGAGGGAAATCAGTTGCTGCGCGGTCGTCATGACATCTCAACGCAGGAGCCGCTGCGTAGCTCCAGATATCGGTTTGCCCAGGATCGCAGCACAGGATTCCTCTCGCGGCGTTCGAACAGCACTCCCGAGAGATAGGCCCTTCTCCCCAAGAACAAGTTAAGAACGAATTTAGGGGTTAAGGCCAGCGGAATCAGCCCGCCGTGGATCGCGATTCCCAGCTTTCCTGCCGGGTGTGGCCGCCGCGACTCAGCCCGCTTGGGTATCGTGACGACCACCTACGGCTTGAAGGTTAGGCACCCGATGAGACGAGCTGCTGTCGGCACGGTAAGATAGCCCTACTCGGCGGTAGAGAACCACCCGATGGTAGCCTTCGACGATATATCCTCCGCTCTCGACCGTCTCCGGGAGGGCGCACTACTGGCTGAACCAGATGGAGAGGAACTACCACTTCGCGGGATCAATTTCGGTGGAGCCTGAATTCCTTCCTGAAGGCCTTGAAAGAGGTTCGCCCGATTCTGGATCAGGAGCTTCAGCATAAGGAAGGCTTCAAGGCCTGGAAGGAGCCCATCTACCAAACGCTGCGTGATAACAAGCTTCTAGTCTCCTTGCAGAAGAACCGCGACGTCGTCGTGCATCAGCGGCGCCTCAGGCTCAGAAGCTCAGGAGCGATCGGCCTCTATCAAGGCGGGCTGCGCTTCGGCTTGGGCTGCCCATCGATCCCGACCACGACAGCGATACGGCCATACTCGCTGCTGTGGCGGCGGGTGATCCGTTCGGCCTCACGACTCCGGATGAGGACACGATCCCCTGCGTTCGGAGATTCTGGCGCCTCCCGGAATATGAGGAGGAGATCGTCCAACTCTGCTCGATGGCCTGGCTCGCGATTGGCGGCCTGATGTCGGAGGTCATCAAATGGCTTAGCGGTGAGATCATCGAGTTCAATCTGACGTGCCGACTAAGCGATGATGAGATGATGTTTCGCCTCTACAACCGCGATGCCCTGGCCCAGCGGCTCGCGCCATCTATGCCACGTCATTTTCGAGAGTGCTCAATGAAGCCGGTGTCCTAGGAAGCAGCGCAGTCCGCGTCCCCTGTCTTACCCTCTAGGGGTCTCCGCACCCAAATAAAGAGGTCAATCGCCCTGCGGCCTTCACGATCACCAATCAGGCCCCGCACCCGGATTGGTGCGGGTAGAAAGAATCAGATTTCAGATGCGATATCCGCGAGGAAGCTCACATGCCGATCGCGGAGTTCCTTCATTGCCCGAATGTTTGAACGACTATCCCGACATGCTTTGGCGCATGTGCGGACAATATCGCGATACAGCGCCAATCGTATGGGTTTGGCGCCCTGGAAATTGATGAAGAGGTCCTGCGACAGCTTCGCGTCAACGCCGGATCCGCGCGCCACAAGTATGATGTTCGGCGCGCCTCCATACGCTTGAAACACCAAATATCGCCAACTCGGATCCGGCAGGCCGCTGGCGGGAAGAGCTTCGATCGAGAAGACGAGGTCGCCACCATGCGACAGGAACTCGTACGCTTCCTTCGCGGCCTTCGACGTCCTGGCGATCAGAACGCATGGGGCGCAGGTTTCGTAAGTCCGGAAATTGGGATCCAGCTCGAGACCCAGGAGCTCACACAATTGATTCCGCTGCTGGTGGTCCAGAGCCGCTTTGCGATCGAGAAACCATTCCAGCGAGCGCGCGGTCGAACCGATGCAGCGGCTCAGCTCGCCGGGAGAGGTCGGCCAGCATCGCACCAATGCCTGGGCGACTTCCGGGAGATCGTCGTTCTCGGAATCCGCGGAAATAGCCTCCTGGAACTCGTCGTCATCCGCGATTGGAGGCGTTGTGAGCAGCCATACGGCGGCGTCGAAGGTATCCTTGTGGAAATACCGCCGCCCGGCCGGCGCCACCCCCTTCTCCCAGGCATGGAGCCAGGCCCCCGGGCGCCAATCGATCTCATCGCCCGGCGGCAGATCGGCCGCGCGAGGCGGCCGGTTCCGCCACCACTCCATGGTGGCATTCACCTGTGACTGCGGGGACTGGAAGGAATGATTGTGGCGGTCCGTGGCGCAGCGGTTCAGTTGATCCAGCGTCGTGCTCGGCGTCGCCCGTCTGCGAGGCAGGCTCGCCCACATTGCATCCTCCTGGCACCGCCGCACGGAAGCAGAGAACGCCTTGTCGCTTCCCTCCGCGACGACGAGCCAGACATCGGTCGCCGCCAGCGTATCAGGCAAGTCCACCGCAGATGCGGCGAGATGGCGGCTCACCTTCAGCACATCCGGGCGACCGCGCAGGCCGTCGGCTTGCGTCCACGCCTTCCCGAGAACACTCACGATCGATGCCGGATTGTCGACCGGTGTAAGCATGACCCATCGAAGCGAGGTCCCTGGAACGGAAAGCCCGTAGAGCAGCAAAGGGGTCAGGTCATAAGCGGCCAGGTCCTCCCGGGAAGCGGCTTCACGGACGAAGACAACGCCATATTCCCGATGCAGGAAGACATGCTTCGCCGTCGCGACGACGAGGTGATGTTCGCGCACGCTCATGGGCCCGCCTTCGTCGTGTTCGTCAACAATCGTCATCCCTTTCCGCCTGATCCGTCGTCGAGGTCATAGGGCTCGTCAGCAGTGCCGTCGTCTCCGTCCAGGCCCTCCTCATCTCCCTCGCCCGTCATGAGCGCCAGGGGCATATCTTTGGCCAGCAGCTTGTCCTTGCTAAGCAGGCCGGCATCCTCGAGCGCCTCCATGTCGGGCAGGTCGCGCAGGGTGTCGAGGCCGAAATGCGCTAGGAAGCCCTTCGTCGTGACATAGGTGTAAGGTGCGCCCGGCTGCGGGCTGCGCGGGCCCGCGGCGACAAAGCCGAGCGAACGCAGATAGCCTATCGTGTCGCGGCTCACTTGCTTACCGATCATGTTGCTAAGCTCGCCGCGCGTCACCGGCTGATGGTAGGCGATCGAGGCGAGCACCAGCATCTCGGTCTGGGAGAGCGGAACCGGCGCCGGCGCCGAGCCGAACGCCGCATGGATCGACTCGGCATGGCGCGGCCGGGTGCGCAGCTGCCAGCCACCGGCAACCGGCACCAGCTCGTACGGCCGGTCGCGCAAGGCGTCGCGGATATCCTCGATGACGAGCTCGAGGCTGCAGTCGCGCCCGACCACGCGGGCGAGCACGTCCCGTTCCACCGGTCCGGGCGCGGCGAAGATCACCGCCTCGACCCGCGCCATCCATTCGCGCCAGCGCAGCTCGGGCGGCAGCTCGGCGAGCTCGGTGTCCAGCGGACCATTGGCGCGGCGGCGGCGGGCCATGGCTACAATCCGTAGAGCCGGAAGCTCGGCCGGCCGCTGAGCTCGCGCACCGCCTCGAGCGCGTGCAAACGCTCGAACAGCCGTCGCGCGGCCCAGCGCGACAGCGTCAGCGTCGTCAGCGATCCCGAGACCGCGTCGTCGTCGAGCAGAAGCCGGATCGCCTCCCCTGCCCCCTTGGTCCGCAGCTTCGGCGTCGCCGCCGCGAGGCGCCCGGCGCGCGCGGCGATCTCGCCGGCGAGCCGGCAGGCCTCCGCCCCGCCCGCCGCGGCCGCGACACAGGCCGCGCCCGCAAACCCCTCCTCTCCCGGCCGGATGCGCCGGCGGCCGGCGCCGCCGCGCAGCACCGGCGCATGGATCTGCGTCGCCAGGATCGGCAGGGCGAAGGGCCAGCGGAAACGCGCGGCCAGCGCGAGATCGGCGCACCACCAGGCCAGGACCTCGGCCTGCGCACCAAGCGCGGCGACCTCGAAGGCGACGGACGCGGCGACTAGCGGGGCCGGCCGGGTCGCGCGCGCCTGTTCCGCGACGAGCGCGGGGATCGCGGCAAGCCCGTCGCTCCAGGCAAGGCCGAGCAGACCGACGATCGCGCGCAGCCCGTCGACGTCGATCACCGGCGAGCGGGCGGCGAGCCGGCGCCACGCCGCCAGGACATTGCCGGCGGGCCCGGGATCGGCACCGGGCGGACGCAGATGCCAGGCGTCGCGCAGCGCCGCCTCGTCCTCGCGATGGCCGAGCAGCCGGGCGGTCGCCGCCGCGGCGCGCAAGGCCAGCCGCTGGCGCCAAGCGCCGCCCCACGCGGGCTCTCCGCGCATGATATTGTCCAACGAATTCAATGCCACGCCGGCCATGTAAGCGGCCTCGGCCGGATCCTCGACGGGCGCGCGCGGGATCGCCCAGCCGGGGACGGCGGGCGGATCGAAGGTGGTGGTCCGGGTCGAATTGGGCGCGGGCATCGTTCGGAAGGATAGCTGCGATGTGCGGTTTATGCCACAATATTCACCATAAACCGCACTGCATGTCGCCGAATAAGAACGTCCGATAATGTTGCATTATCGGACATATTGACAGAGGGCGCCAAACAGGGTAGAAATGACCTGAAAGGTAGAATATTCGGAACCCTTCCCATGTCTCTGAACATCAAAAATCCGGCGACCGTCGCCCTTGCCGACGAGCTCGCCCGCCGCCAGGGCGTCACCAAGACTGCCGCCATTCACCAGGCCCTGAGCGAACGCCTGCACCGCATGGGCTATGGAGATACCGCTCAAGCACGTCTTCTCGGCGAGCTGCGTGCAATCCGCGAGCGGGTGGCGCGGTTACCTGAGCTCGACACCAGGAGTGACGAGGAGATCGTTGGCTTCGACGAGCACGGAATCCCAAACTGATGGTGATCGATACCTCTGCCATTGTTGCGATCCTGCGCAATGAGCCTGAAGCCGATGCGCTCGAGCGATTGATCGTCGGCGCCCCTGTTCGCCTCGTCCCCGCTACATGCGTGTTTGAGGCCCGAATGGTTCTGGTCAGCCGGCGCGGCGAGCACGCGCTCGCCGAGATCGACCTGTGGCTCACCAAAATTGGGGCCGACATCATTCCGGTCGACGCGGAGCTGGCGGACCTGGCAACGCAGGCCTGGCTTGCTCATGGTAAGGGGCGCCACCCGGCCGCACTGAATTTCGCCGATTGCTTTTCCTATGCCCTGTCGAAGCGCTCCAACGAGCGCCTACTCTTTATCGGCAACGATTTTTCCAAAACCGACATCCTTGCGGCCTAACCATCCCACCTCACGCGCCTCCAAGGTCCCTGAAAGCGCCCCTTTTCCGCACAGAAGGCCGTAGGCGAGCGTTTTGACGTTAGATGACCCTTGGGTCCATCTGAAACCCACCGGCCGCCTTCACGGTCCTCTGACGCGATCGATAAAACACGCCTGCAAAGGTTCGTTTGCTCAAATCTGTATTGATTGTACAAAGGCCTGGAATCGCCCCCAAGACTCGCCCCCTGGAAACCCCATGGCCCGCCCCGTCCTCTCCCCTCCCCGGCCGGCCCGCCGCCTGATCGGCTATGCCCGGGTCTCGACCGACGAGCAGGCGACCGATGCGCAGGTCGACGAGCTGCGCGCGGCCGGCTGCCAGATCATCCGCCAGGAGCACGGCTCCGGCGCCTCGCGGGCCCGGCCGGTGCTGGCCAGGCTGATGCGCGAGATCGGGCCCAGTGACGTCCTGGTGGTGGTGCGGCTCGACCGCCTCGCCCGCTCGGTCAGCCACCTGCTCGCGGTGATCGAGGACCTGGAGGGACGTCAGGCCCACTTCCGCTCGCTGCGCGACCCGATCGACACCTCGACGCCACAAGGCATGTTCTCGCTGCAGGTGCTCGGCGCCGTCGCCCAGCTCGAGCGCGCCCTGATCGCCGAGCGCACCAAAGCCGGCATGAAGGCGGCCAAGGCGCGCGGCAAGCGCGCCGGCAACCCTGGCCTGCGCGAGCGCCGACCAGAGGCCATCCGCGCCGCCGCGGCGGCACGCCAGAAGGTCTATGTGGGCGACCTGATCGCCTCGGCCTCGACCTGGCTGCCGATCGTGCGGCGCATGCGGCCGCAGCACAGCTGGGACGACGTGGTGCGGGTGCTGAACCATGGTGGCCAGAACTGGACCATCGAGAAGCTGCGGCGCGCCGTGCATCGGCTGGTGCAGGAGCGGATGGCGGAGGCGGAACTGCTCCAGCGCTCGCCCCGGCGCCCGCCCGAGGACCGGCTGATGACGCTGGTCGCCGGCATCGCCATCGCCGACCCGGATCTCAGCCTGCGCGACATCGCCGCCCAGCTCGAGCGGATGCGCGAGCGGACGCCCCGTGGCGGGCGGCAGTGGGCGGCCTCCTCGGTGAAGTCCCTGCTCGACCAGGCGCGCCGGCTGGGGCGCGTGGTGCCGCAGCCGCGGGACGATGCCTGAGATCGCAACGTGCCCGTTCCGCGCGCGCTGGCGCCGGCGACAAGCCCGCGGCTCCTGAGAGCCCCGCGCGCGCGGGGGAACCCGCGGGACTTCTGCGGCCCTGGTGGCGCTGTGCGCCGGTCCTTGGGCGGCGCCACGCCCTGCCGCCAACCGCACTGCCGACGGAGCCGGGGCATCGGCCCGAGGCCGCCGGGCCAGGGCCTTGTTGGACAGGGTGTTGAGAGTTCGGCGCTGCGGGCGCGGATCCTGCCCCTGAGCGGCACGCCATTCCGCACGGGCCAGGATGGACCGGGCAAGCGCCAGATCGTCCGCATCCGATCGGCCCGGGGTTTTCGCACACGAGGAAGCCGCCATCGGCGCGGGTCGCTCCTTCACCCGCGGGCGCGGCTCCTCGGTCCAGGCCACCATCTGGTCCAGTGTGAAGGCCGGGCGGCCCCTCATCGAGGAGCGGCCGAGGTCCAGCAACGCCACGACGCCCAGAAGCGTCACCATGCGCCAGCCGATCGGCGCCGTTGCCAGAGGCTCGGCGGGATCGACCCGCGCCTGTGCCGTCGGCGTCAGACGAAGATCCGGAACGACATCGGCCACGAATGGTGTGCGACGCCCGGTGCGCGGGCGAGGCGGCTTCCACAGCAGCCGAGCGACATGGATCATCCGATCCCGGACCGCAGACTGATCGTCGATCGTTGCCGCCACCAGCGCCGACACGGTGGCAAAGAGCCCTGTGGAGCCGGCGCGGCGCCCCTGGGGTGCCGCTCGTGCAAGCCTGCCGCATCGGACACAGGCCAGCCGAGCTGCTGCCTCATGAACAACGAAGCGGAAACCGGAATCATCGAAACAGTGCGGACAGGCTTCATCGAGAATACGATGATGGCGGTCGCAGACCACGGTCTCCACCAGCGCCCACGACCGGCGGATATGATGGTCGCGGCAGGCGGCGGCATCGTCATCAAGACAGGCCAAACAGACCGGCCGCTGGAAAGCGCCGGGCACCCTCCCCTCCCCCCAGACATACCAGCTGCGCGACCGTGGCCGCGAGGAGAGCGTGAGGGCCTGCACGCGCTCTTCCGAAAATCGGCACGACGCCGCCCAAGCCTGCACCATCTCGGCCGAGGGTGCGAAGTCCCGCTCGGTGAATCCGGCACAGCGGTCGTCTCGGAGGACGCCAAGCCACCTCGAAAGGTCGTCGTGGATGAGGTCATAGCGGCATGCGACGCGACCTTGCCAAGACGACAGCAGCTCATCGCCTTCGGGCCGGGGCGCGAGGGGAAGCTCGCGCCGCACTGTCATCGACCGGCGCGCGGCTGAAGGCGCGCCTCGACCTTGCGCGTCATCGCGACGAGTGGCAGCACCAGTTCCTCGGTCTGGAAGCTGTCCATGGTGATGCATTCTGCGCCGGAGCGGATCGCCTCGACTGCAACCGTCTCGATCAGGCGGAAGATCCGCACCGTGACGCCATCGGTGAGATCGAGCACCCGCGTACGGATCGCCGGTGCCGCGAGATTCGAGGGTCGCCGCAGCGGCAGGATCGTCGCCAGGCTCGCCAGCAACTGCGCGAGGCGTGCATCGTTCTTCCAGTGCTGCAGGTGGAAGGCTTCGAACCGCTCTGCCAGCTGCGGATCGGTCAACAGCGCCTGGCGCGCGAGGTCTGTCCCCGCGGGGGACTTCGAGCTGGCAAACCCGGGTCAGGGCGCGTATGGATGACTTCATCCATACATCATGATAAGAACGTCCATACAGAGGAGCCCGCGATGCGAACGCTGCAGATCCGTGATGAACGCGCCCGCGTGCTGGCCGAGCAGCTGGCGGCACGGCGCAAGGTTACGATGACCGAAGCCGTGATCCAAGCCCTGGAGGGCGAGCTGACACGCGAGAAGGACAAGGAGCCGCTGGCCAGCCGTCTCAAGCAGATCGCCACGGCGCTGGCGGCCGAAGCACAGCCCGGCGGCCGGGAGATGACCAAAGACGAGGTCGATGAGATGTGGGGCCACTGATGTTCGTCGACACCTCGGTCATCGTCTCAATCCTCGCCGACGAGCCGGACGCCGTCGTCTTCGCCAACAAGCTCACCGACGCGCCGCGCCGCTACACCTCGGGTCTGGTCATCCTGGAAGCGGCGATGCGTCTGTCGACACTGCTCAAGGTCGACCCCGTCGACGTCGAGGTGCGCATCCAGCAGGTCCTAGAGGAGGCGCGGATCTCCGTAATTCCCATCAACGCCAGCATCGCCAAGCGCGCCGTCGCCGCTTTCGCGACCTTCGGCAAGGGCCGCGGCCATCCGGCCCAGCTCAACCTCGCCGACTGCATGTCGTATGCCTGCGCGCGGGCGTACCGGGTGCCGCTGCTGTTCAAGGGCAATGACTTCTCACAAACCGACATCGAGGTCGCGTGATGGTGGCGAGCAGCGACCCCGCTCCTGACCAGCTCGGCGATGAGGACGGCCCTCCGGATCCGGCTACGGCATTGGTAGCATCGCAGGCCCCCTCCCCTGCCCTTCCGGCGCATCTCGAACGCCTCGCAGACCGCGCACGGGACTACGTCGAGGCCGCAAGCTCGGCCAACACGCGTCGCGCCTATGCTTCCGACTGGAAGCACTTTTCCGCCTGGTGCCGGCGGCAGGGCCTTGAGCCCCTCCCCCCTGCCCCGGAGGTGGTCGGGCTCTACATCACGGCCTGCGCGTCGGGCGCCGCCATTCCGGGTGGCGAGCCAAATGCGGTCACGACCATCGAGCGCCGGCTGTCCGCCATCTCCTGGAACTACACCCAGCGCGGCGCGGTGCTGGATCGGAGCGATCGGCATATCGCCACCGTGCTGACGGGCATCCGCAACACCCACGCCGCCCCGCCCCGGCAGAAGGAAGCGGTCCTGCCCGAGGATGTCATCGCCATGCTGGAGACGCTCGACCGCGGCGCGCTGCGCGGCCTGCGGGATCGCGCCATGCTGCTCCTTGGCTTCGCCGGCGGCTTGCGCCGCTCCGAGATCGTCGGCCTCGACGTCGCCCGGGACCAGACCGAGGACGGCCGCGGTTGGGTGGAGATCCTCGACAAGGGGATGATCGTGACGCTCCGCGGCAAGACCGGCTGGCGGGAGGTCGAGGTCGGGCGTGGATCGTCCGATGCCACCTGCCCCGTGGTGGCGCTGGAAACCTGGCTCAAGCTGGCGAAGATCGGCCACGGACCCCTGTTCCGGCGCGTGACGCGGCAAGGCAAGGACGTTGGCCCCGACCGCCTGACCGACCGCGAGGTAGCACGCCTCGTCAAGCGCACGGCGCTCGCCGCCGGTGTCCGCGGCGATCTCACCGAGGGCGAACGGGAGAAAAAATTCGCCGGCCATTCGCTGCGCGCCGGGCTCGCCTCTTCCGCCGAGGTCGACGAGCGGCACGTCCAGAGGCAGCTCGGCCATGCCAGCGCGGAAATGACCCGCCGCTATCAGCGCCGACGGGATCGGTTCAGGGTCAACCTGACCAAGGCGGCCGGTCTCTAGTCTCGAGCCAAGCAACCAGGCGGGCCCTTCCAGCACCCCCCGTTCGGGGTCACGCGTGCTCATCACCGATTGCCCACCGGATCAGTCCCGTCAGCCGACGACGAGCGGCCATGCACACCCCCTGCCCCGTCACGCTGTTGCTCGAGCTTCGCCCGCAGAAGCGCCATCACCATTGGCCAAGTCGAGAATTTGCTCTCCTGCGCTCGTTGCGTCAGGCTGCGTAGATAGCCCCCGGGGCACGAAATGTGCTCCGTCCGCTGCAGGATCGCAGCGATGACCGTGGCCGCTTGGCCTTCTCCCATCGCGGTACAGGCGTCCTGGTAGGCACTGGGGCTGATCCCGAGATAGGCCCGGGCCAGCTGCGCGGTCGCGAGCAGATCACGCCACGTTCGAATTTCTCCCCCTGCTGCAAGGCCCCGGATTTCGGGACAGGCATCAAGGATGATGTTCAGAGGAAGCTCCCGCTGCGGGAGCGTGCGGACGTTATTAGAACCAGACGCTTCGCCTTCTTCTTTTTTCGCATGGCTTTGTTCAGATTCAGTTTTAGAGTCTGGATTTGAATTCTGTTTGTGGCGCTCATTGTGAGACTCATTGGCGTTTGAATTTTGTGATTTTATGAAGTCCTCCAGCGTTTTATGCACAAGGGCACGAAGCTCGCTGAGCTCGGTCAGAATAATCTCCACCGTTACCTTCGACGCTGACCTCGGGAGACGGTCCATGAGGTCCTGGTAAGCCATGCGATATCCTCGCCAGTCACCAGGAACCCCTTCTTCGATGCCGGCAGCGATCATCTTCACGACATCCCGCCGTGCGATCGTCAGCCGTTCGCGCAGAACCCGGAGGGCCTTTTTCTCCGCCTGCGTGGTCTCCGCGAGTCTTTTGAACTCATCCGCCCGGGCCACAATGGGCGCCAGGTCAAAGCCGTAAGCCTGCTCGATCTCACCTGCCGGCCCTTTGCGCGCGAACCGCTTGCCGTTCGGGCTGTCTCTGCGGATTATCAGGCCACAATGCACGAGCACTGCGATGTGCCTGCGGAGCGTCGCCGGCGACATGCCGTTCGCCCGGTCGCTGAGCTGTGCATTGGACGGGAAGACGACGAGGTCGCCATCCGCGCACATCGTCGTCTCCTGGTGGAACGACAGCAACGCGCTGAGGATCGCGAGCGCGCGGTCGGTCGCGCCGATCGCTTCCCTGGCCTCCCGGATATGTTGGAAGACCTTCCATTTATGAACCACCACATCGGACGCGACGGCCTGAGCTGTCACTTGGCTAGCCAACAGGCCAAGTGACATCGACCGCCGCCCGAAGGGCGTCGTGGGCATATGGGTATGCATTTCCTTTTACCTATGTTGAGGCAAAAGAAACCTGCTCGCCGAAACAGCGCATCCCACGATGGGACTCTTGACTGCGATTCGCGGAAGTGCGATTCTCTGCTTGCTTAAGGACTGAGAAGGGCTTCCGGGACGTTGTTTCGGGGGCCTTTTTCTTTTGCGGCCTAAGGGGTTAGCGGCTGTTTAGATGGGCGCCTCCTTGTTCTCCTCGAATTGTTGGTAGAGCTCCAGCAGCTTCGCCGCGATGAACTCTCCAAACTCACGTGAACCATCGGCGTCGACGATGATGGTGACCGTGTCACCCCCTCGTTCGACTGTCGCGATCTTGTTGCCGGCATCTGTCTTTACCGCGACCTTCCGCGGCTTAGCGGCTCCCCTATTGGGCGCAATGGCATTGAACAGACGCACGAACCTCTGGTCGGTATCAGCCTGCTGAAATTTCGGGTCGGCTAGCACTTCGTCCAGCCGCGACATGTCTGGGAGTTCCGACAGACGCTCGGCGAGCGCTGTCCATCTTGGACGGCCTGCTTTTGGAGCGGGCCCGATTGCGTGAACAACACTCTTCGGAACCGACTTCGCCAATGCCAGAAGGCGCGACAGCTGTGTCTTCTCCATGCTCAGCGCCGACATGATCACGGCGCGATCGAAACCCTGATCTTCGAGTGTCATGGCAAACAGACCTCGCTCGATGTAGCTGAGGTCCTTGCGGGCGGAGTTCTCCTGGCCTTGGATGACAACGAGCTCTTCGTCGGTCAAGTCCTGGACCACCGCGCGCACTGGCCGTCCGAGCTTGGCGAGGATTTTTGCGCGTCGGTGGCCATAGGCGATCTGATAGTAATCTGGCCTATCAGGATGTGGCCGGACGAGAATTGGACTCTTCTGGCCGGACTCCTTGATGGCATTGAAGAGCGTCTCGTATTCGGTGCCCTCGTCGTCGAGACGGTCTTGCGCGAAGGATCCCAGGAGCTTCTCGGCCGGAATGTCTACGACGGCGGCGCCAGACGCCACGAGCGCTCTTGCACGCTCAGCGGCGGTCGCTATTTGTCCAAGCGAACGACCCATAGCACCGACAGCGCCTGACCTCACATGCGCCACTGGCGTCGGCGCGGCCAATTCTAACGACGAGTTGCCACCTGGCAACTCGTCTGTTCTGCGGGTCAGCATAGCCTTCAGCGTGTCCTTCCGGCTCATGTCTCGCGTCCCCACGCTAGTTTCATCAGATTCTCGATCTCGCCATTAACGCCGTCGAGCGATTCCATTGCGCGATCGTAAGTTTGCTTCCCAAAATTCTCCCGCCCGACTTCATAGAGCGTTTGCTTTGAGAGCCCGGCATCTGAGATCGCTGTCGACTTGACCATCGTGCTGTTGAGCACGCGCTCCCTGAAAAGCGACCGCATGAAAGCGACCATCTGCGTCTGGGGCGCGTCTGCGGGCTCAAACCGCGTGACGACATATCGAATGAAATCGTAATCAAGATCCCCCCCGGACTCCTGCACCACACCCAGGATATCAGACGCCATCAGTAAGAACTGGCACATCGACATCACGTCGAGCATCTGAGGATGCACGGTGATCAGAAGACCTGTCGCAGCGCATAACGCGCCGAGCGTTAGAAAACCGAGCTGAGGAGGACAATCCAGGATCATCACGTCATAGCCATCCGCGACTGTTCCAAGCGCCGTAGCAACCCGGCCAAAGAATGGTTCCGCGTCACGCTCGGCTAACGCCCGCGGCGTATCGTGCTCATACTCCATCAGCTCAAGATTGGCTGGGATCAGATCAAGGCCTGCGAAATAGGTCTTGCGAATGACGTCCTTTAGCGGGCGACGATTTTCATCGTATCGCACCGCCGCGTACATCGTCTCGTTCGGCTGGATATCATACTCAGGCTGATAGCCATGAAGTGCTGTCAGCGACGCCTGGGGATCGAGATCGACTGCCAGGACCCGGTATCCGTGAAGGGCGAGATACTGCGCCAGATGCGCGGCGGTCGTGGTCTTTCCGCTACCGCCTTTGAAATTCACGACCGCCATCACTTGGCAGTGCTCCGCTTCACGGCGATGCGGTACGTACTTCTTTCCCTTCGACCCCTCCTCTAGCGTGACGCGTAACTCATTGATTTGCTCGAGTGTATAGGACCGACGCCCTCCGGCCCCGAGCGACGGCTGGGGGCCCTTACCACCCAGCGACAGCTGCCGCAGATAGGCGTCGGCAATTCCAATGAGCTTCGCAGCCTCTACCGAGGAAAATGATCGAAGGGATTTCTTTGAAACCGGCGGGAAAAGAGCCTCGCGCATAGCGAGCAGTTCCGCTGACAGCGCGGCGCCGTCGCCGGCGATGACATCCGTCATCAGCGGCTTAGCCCCCGATGTAAGAGTCTTTGAGCTACGTGCTTTCTGCATAACTACGATGCCCATTCCAACTACGGCATTTGATCGTAGGCAGAATGAGGCCGAGTCGGGCTTATTGGCAAGGATTTTAACGTTAACGCCGGTTTACCGCTATGGCATTCAGGGTGAGTTGCCAGGTGGCAACTCAATCTCCAATCGGACCCTGCGCTACGCATTGGCCATTTCTCTTCGCTCTGCGCCGAACCCCTCGGCGGCCAATCGATGAGCCACTAGCGCTGATACGGCCTTCCTGTCAGCTCCTGCAAGGTCGTGTGTTTCATGAGCCCCGCCTGCGCGGCCCGCCTCACGCACGAGGGCAGATAAAAGCGCCGCAGGAATCGAGGCGAAGCAGATGCGGCCTCTTTGACAGGACGGGAGGGCTCTTGGCTCTAAGAGCAATCCGCTCCAATCATTCGAGCGGTCGGCACGTCCCCGCACCTTGGACAACGGCATGTTCTGAGAGATTAGAAGCTGTACGTTCGATCCGCCCAGTGCATAAA